>CAYOAW010000019.1:0-2564 GCA_964402095.1 uncultured Eubacteriales bacterium
GTTAATAATAATCAGCACCATTCAATTCGGGTGGTGCTGATTTTATTGATTGATTTGATTTTATGTTTTAATAAGTATTATAATTTCCCCAATTCAAGCCCTTTTTCCACAAAATATTTATATGTTTCAAATTCCACAGTCTTCGGAATAGAATGATCACTATGCAAAGTATATCCAAACCCTTGTTTAACAATTGGTATTTTTGCCTCAAGTTCCGCGTCAATAATCTTTTTATCATTAGAGTAAAGTGCTCTTACATCAATACCGCCCATCAGCGAAAGTCTATCGCCATAGTTCTTATAAATTCTCAATAGGTCCATGCCGGCCTTAACTTCAATAACCTGAAGGCAGTCTATCCCGGCATTTATCATACCGGGAAGCAAGGGTTCAACAAAACCGCAGGAATGCATAATAACAGGCAAATTTAGACTTTTTGCATAATCAATTGTATATTTATGCGCAGGTTGAATAAGCTCATTATACATTGCAGGCGACATAAACGGCCTTTCTTTGAACCCCATATCTTCATAATACCAAATACCGTCCGGTTTACCCTCTTTCGCAAAAAGCATCTCCTGCATAGCAACGGTTGCCTTGGCATAATCCATTGCCATTTCCGCAATCCACTCTGGTTCAAGAGCCATCCCCATGAGCATATTTTCATGCCCGCAAACCGGATGTATTAATTCAAAAGCATTTACTCCGCTCCAAACAAAAAAACGCTGTTTCTGAGCAGCTTTTTCTTTTGCCTCTTTATATGCGCTGTAATTAATACGGCGGTCCGAAGGAACTATAAAAGGTTTAATTTTTTCGTAATAGTCGCTGCTTTCTTTCACCGAAAAATTAATATGTTCCGGAGTGGTATCATGCTTTTTATGCCGTCTTAGTGTTGCACCGTTTCCGTCAAGGGTTGTATAGGTATCTTCATCTTCGCTAATTCTCTTAGGAATAAAATCCAGATCTGCTGTGAAGTTCAATGGCCAGGAACCAGCAATATCAAAACAGAAAAGGTCGTCCAGGCTTTCATTTTCTTTTATTTTCCCTTGGCTAAGCCATGTTTTCTGTGTATCTCCCCAAAAATGCTCATATAAACCAATTCTGTCTGTTTTTTTTCTTTGAAGAATGTTGGACATACGTTCTCTGCCGGTCATCATTTTTAACGCCTCCAAGTTTTATAAATTTAGAGTTTCCCCGCCCTTTATCTCGATTGTTTCTTCGTCATTGCTAACCCATACAGTTTGAACGGATGGATTATATATTGTTTTATTATCAACTGTAATCCGAAGGTTCCTCTGTGCATTAATATAGTCAATAATTTCAATATTTGTCGCATACCAAACTTGTTCATGGTTTGCCATTTGTTTACAGAATTCTTCAATCAGAATCCAGTTATTATCTCTGCTAAATTCATAACTGTGGCCCCAAACATAAAATAAATCGCTGCGCCACGGAAAATTGAAATCGTCCAAGAATTTATTACCCATAGCAATTAATTCGTCATTATGATGACAAGTAGGGTTCCATGCAAGAAAGTTCATTAGGAAGCTGAAATTTTTCGTAGAATTGGTTGTTCTGCTGTATGCAATTCCACAAGAATTAACAGCACGCAGAACATCATCATTATAAGTGCTGAACGGAAATGACATCCCACGTACAGGATAGCCGCAGAGGTGTTCAAGATTTTGTCTGTCAAAAATGACTTCTTGTATGACATTTTGAATAGGCAGTCTTTCTAAATGCGGATGTGATATTGTATGCACAGCGACTTCATGCTGAGCATATAATTCTTTAATCTCGTTTTTATTGACTGTTTCAGCCTCATTTAAAGTACCTGAATTAATATGAAAAGTTCCTTTAATCCCATATTTGTTGAAGATTTCAACTAATTTTCTGTCTTCTGCATGCCCATCATCATAGCTCATTGTTAAAATGTGTTTTTTCCCATATTTATATCTGTCAAACTGAATCAATTCATAACCTCCATTTAAATTATTAATATGTTTTTTTGTTTAAATATACACGGGCAGTCTCAAGCCCTTCACAGATTGCTTCAATGTTTTCAAGAGGAACATCACCTGCACATTCAGCAGAAAGTGAAAGCCCGCCTTCACGAAGGGCAAGTGATTCGGTACATTCTAAAATATGATCCTTCAGTTCCTGCGGTTTTGCAAACGGGAACATTTGCCTGTCAAGATCCAAATTAACCGCGATTCTGTTTCTCCCCTCGCCTCTTGTTGCCAATTTAAGATTTTCCAACCCATTCGCTCTGAATTGAGGGTTAATAATATCGACACCACAGTCTTTAAGATCCGGTATTATTTCGAATATGCAACCATCCGAATGCATATATACAAGTTTTTCAGCTTTTTGGCATAAATTATAAAGTTTATAAAAACATGGCTTGAGATATTTACGCCATTTATAAGGTCCGGTAGGCAGCATATTTTGAATGCCTAAATCATCACCGAAAGTAATTTGCAAATCGTCCTTTTTCATAGCCGCAAGCTGTATTTTCACCTGACGGATATTATATTCAAGCACTTTATTAATAAGAATTTGAAGTT
>CAYOAW010000019.1:2664-25228 GCA_964402095.1 uncultured Eubacteriales bacterium
ATATTTTTATATTGATCTTTTATGTAGTCAGGAAAAATGACCGGATGCGCCAGCACAATATCTTCCAAAGATTTTCCGTACTTAATCCATGTAGCAGGCAGAAAACTTATACTGACAGGAATAAAATCGGGGTAATTAAAGGTTGCAAATTTTACATAGTTTTCCATCGTTCTTCTCCAAAAATAATTTTTTAAATTGTATTTTTTATTATAAAATCAAAAATACTTTTATTAGCGAATAGCTGTGTATTCTATTGATTTGTTTTCTGTTGCTGTGATATATTAGCATTAAATAAAATAATTGAGGTGATGCTATTATGAGTAATGCATATGATGAGATTTATGAGTATGTAAATTCCCTTGAAATTATTGATACTCACGAGCACCTTCCCTTGCGAGAAGAAAAATGTTTGCATGAAACAGATATACTGAAAGAATACTTAACTCATTATTTTAGCTGTGACCTTGTATCAGCAGGATTGCCGGTAAAAGATCTGGAAAAATGCAGAGACATATCGTTGCCTCTCATGCAAAGATGGGATATTCTTGAACCATATTGGGAAATATCACGCAATACCGGATATGGTCTTTCACTTGATATTGCAGTAAAAGAACTTTATGGTGAAGATAATATTTGCCGTAAAACAATTGAATCGCTTAATGAAAGCTTTATGAAATCACTAAATCCTGGGCATTTCGAAAAAGCATTAAAAAAGAAAGCAAAAATCAAAATCAGTCTTGTCGATAGTTCAAAAGGCTGCTCATATTGCGATACGCATTTTTTTAGACCGGTTTTCAGAATGGATATTTACAGAGGTTGTTCCGGGCGGAATGCATTGAATAAGTTTCTTGATGAAACAGATATTCAGATAAAAAGCTTTGATGACTGGCTGGAAGCAACTGACAAAGAAATGGAGCGGGCTTTAAATGACGGCTGTGTTGCTTTAAAAATCGGTGATGCTTACAACCGTTCTTTATATTATCCGAGTGTATCAAAAAAAGATGCAGAGTATGAGTTTAATCAAATATTAAATAAAAAAGATGAAGAAATCATAGATTTTGGCAATATTTTTTCAAATTATATGACTCATTATGTTTTATCTCATGCCAACAGAAAACATCTGACCGTACAAATTCACACAGGATTACAAGAAGGCAACGGAAATATGCTTGCCAATTCTAATCCGATCCTGCTTAACAATCTCTTTATTGAATATCCAAACGTCGTATTCGACATTTTTCATATTGGATATCCTTTTGAACATATCCTCTCAGCATTAGCGAAAAATTTTGCAAATGTAAATATAGATATGTGCTGGGCAAATATAATATCCCCGACAGCCAGCATAAACGCTCTGATTGAATGGATTGATAGTGTTCCGATAAATAAGATATGTGCTTTCGGAGGAGATTATTGCTTTGTTGACGGAGTTGTCGGGCACAGTATAATAGCGCGCAGAAATATCAGCAAATCATTGTCAATTAAAGTTGATAATAATTGTTTTGATACTGACAGGGCAAAAGAAATCGCAAAGATGCTTTTCGTTGATAATCCTGAAAGGATTTTTAACCTTGCCGGCAAGTTCTGATTTTTTAAATATTGAGGTTAATAATGTGAGATATAAAAGAATACTTATTAATATTGCTTTATGGTTAGTATCAATATTTCTATCAATTCTTGGATTATTCGGGATACAGACTTATGGTTATTTTGTTTGTGCTTCACTGCTGTTCATTGCTATCTTTGTTAATCCTGTTTTTTCAGTGATTATAAAAAAAAGGCTTTATTTCAATATAAACGGCCGTATGAAAGCTGTCGCAATTTTTATAGCTGTTGTTATTCTTGTTCTGTTAAAACTTCATATTATCGGATTAAATGCAGGGAAAGATATTAAAGCAACAACATCATCATCAATTACAAAATCAAGTACTTTAATTCAAGCAGAAAATACTTCCCGTAATATAACAATTAATTGATTGATTTTACTGCTAAATATGCAGATTCGGTAGCTTCAGCAATACGTCCCGGCTTACATGCGTCACCAATTAAATACAAATTCGGAATTAAAGGCTTCAGATCATTGTAAAGAACATTATTGCTCTTTATCCCTAATGAAAGAACAACTTGGTCACACTGTATTTGAAATTGCTTTTTTTCTCTGTTGTTTGTTTCAACCGTTATATAATTTCGGTGAATAGCAATAAGTTTTTTGGAACAGCATAATTCCACATGTTTTAATTTCAATCGCGGCAGTATGTCGTCCTTATGCTGCATCCATGTACCGGGCGCAATAGTTCTTGCCATTTCTAAAACCGTTACAGTGTTGCCTTGTTCCGCAAGCAGTTCGGCAGTCTCGAGACCTGTCATTCCGGAACCAACCACCACCACCTTTTTGTTTTTTAACAGTACAGTGCCGGCAAGAATATCTGTAACTGTGCATACATTATCAAAACCAATGCCCTGAATTGACTTTGGTTTTACAGCATAACCGCCGGTTGCTATTATAACCGCATACGGAGTATAACTTTCAACAGTTTTTCGGTCTGCCGTCGTATTAAATTTTATCTCTGAACCGGCTGCGAGAGCTGATTCGTATAAATCTTCAATACACCAAAGGATTTTCTCTTTATACGGAATATTTTTTGCAAGTTTAATTTGCCCACCCGGTTCGTCTGATTGTTCCAGTAAAATAGTTTTAAATCCCCTTTTTGCCAGCAGTTCAGCTGCCGTCAATCCTCCGGGCCCAGCACCTATTACAAGTACCTTCCTTCCGTTACCGTTATACGGAAGGATTTCTTTTTCTCTGCCAATCATTGGATTAACGGAGCATTTGCCATGCGAACCGATAAATGCATTGTTCTGCATACTTTCGATACAATAAAGGCAGCAAATACAGCGTTTAATGTTTTTTTCATTTTCCGTTTTTGCCTTTTCAGCCCAATATGGATCCGCAAGTGTCGGCCTTCCGATAGAAATAAAATCCTGTATTTTATCCTGCAATTGCCGTTCAGCTTGGGCAGGACTGCGTATAAGATTTGCTGCAATAACCGGGATTGAAACAGCATTTTTTACAGCTTGAGCCATGTATCCGCGCCAGCCGCATTCAAACGAAGGCGGTTCAAGCCAATAATTAAAAGTATCATATGACGCAGATGAAACATCTATGGCATCAATCCCTGCTTTTTCCAAATATTTTGCTATCTCGACCCCCTCTTTTAGACCATATCCTTTCAAAGGCTTTCCAATCATACTGTAGCATTCATCAACTGTAAGACGAACAATAATCGGAAAATTTTCGCCGCATTTTTTTCGGACAGCATTTATAATTTCTGTAATAAACCGCATCCTGTTTTCAAAAGAGCCGCCATATTCATCTTTTCGTTTGTTCGTATTCGGGCTTAAAAACTGTTGTATCAAATAGCCGTGTGAAGCATGCAATTCAATACCGTCAGCGCCGGACTTTTTTACTCTCAAAGCAGATTCGGCAAATTGTTCGATCAATTTTTCTATCTCTTTTTTTCTAAGTTTGCGGTTAACTCCATTTGAAAAATAACTTTTTTCACATTTTGACGGCGCCATTACTCTTGGCACCAAGTTTAGTTTTAACAGTATTTTCCCTGCAGGTACAATTTTATAAAGCAATTTCTTATAAAAAGAAAACCGCCTGTCCAAAACGATGCTAATCGGTACAGTCCCAACCATAAGCCCTAAATTCTGACGGCCGGGATGGTGGATCTGAACAAACAATTTTGCGCCGTGCTTATGAATCCGTTCCGCCAACTCATGCATAGGCGCAATTTGATAATCATGACTCATACCAAGCTGCGCAAATGCGGTGGCGCCGTTTATATCATTAATACGAGTAATTTCTGTAATTATCAATCCTATGCCGCCTTTGGCACGTTCTTCATAATAATCCATCAGATTTTTAGTTGCTGTTCCATCAAAAGTCCCTAAATCCATTAGCATCGGTGCCATAACGATACGGTTTTTAACAGTAATACAACCGATATTCATTGGTGAAAAAAGCATATTATATTTCATAGCATATCCTCGCTTATCTTTTCTGATAAAGAATATATTATCATATATAAAATTAAATAACAACAAACATTTAGATAAATGAAGTGTATATCTAAGAAAATAATTTAAAGCAAATAAATATAACTTGTTGAATTTAAAATTAATTTTAAAAAGTACTTGCTTTTCATATTGTGAATGTGTATAATAACAAAGCGCTCAAGAAACCATTAAGCGCAACATATCGCGGAGTAGAGCAGTTCGGTAGCTCGTCGGGCTCATAACCCGGAGGCCACAGGTTCAAATCCTGTCTCCGCAACCAATTTCAAAGCACCTCAGATGATAACATTTATCTGAGGTGCTTTGTTCATTAAGATTTACCAAAAGACGTTTTTATTAAAATAATTAATCTGTCAAAATATGCATTAATCAAATTAGCCCACGAAACTCGCGTGTTGCTTTCAGTTGAACTATTACCGCTATTTCCTGAAGAAACGTCTACATTAACAATTTCCGGCTTCTCTCCATTATTATAATACTCAACATTAAATCCAACATCAGGATTTGCGCTTAAATGATCTAAGCTGACTATTTTTTCACCATCTATAAATATATTGACATCCAAGGACGATGCATATTGGACAGTTAATTTATTACTTTCACCATAACCATAAATTCGTAAAATATTATCGCCGCTTGTTTCGCAAATCTTATCTGTGCCATCACCTTTGTTGTATATAAAAACATCATTTCCGTTATCGCCAAAAAGAATATCATCCCCATTGCCGCCACATATAAAATCATCGCCGGCTCTTGCATGGATTGTGTCATTTCCGTCACCGCCGTAAATAACATCGCTTGATTTATTTAAAGCTTTCCCTGAAAGTGTTTCTCCTTTTGAAGTACCAAGTACAAGATAGCTGCCGCGAAGAGTACGGTTTGGGATCTCAGCAAAAAGAGTTAATGTATTACTAATAGCATCAATTAATGATTCCTTTTCTTTTCCCTCGTTCGTATCAGCATTTTCAAGAAGCTGATCACCCATGTCTTTAACGAATGATTTCTTATCGGAGACACGATGCTGCTCGCGAGCCGTAAGATAAAACTTGTCCTTAACATCATCATAAGCAAGAATAGTCATAATATCATGTGCGCAAAATAAAGTGTAGCCGATATCCAGAATTCTGTTGACTTTATTTGCAAATTTGTCATATGTCCCTATCTGAACAAGAAAAGAAAGATCATTTTTGCTGTTTGGCCATATATCCGAAAAAGACACAGGGCTTTTAACATCCATGCCTCGATTATCACATAAAATATAATTTTTGTATTGCTTTTCCCATCGTCCTGCAAGAAGGTCGCATTCATTTATATAATCGACAAAATTCCAACAATCATAGCCATGAAAATTTTCAGACATACCGGAAACATCGCGATAATATGTTACATCAAGCATTGGTACACTGTTAAATGTTACAGCAGGGATATTGTATTTAGTTGAAATTAATATAGCAAGCCCCGCACCGAGGGAATGCCCGGTTGCTGTTATTTCTTTTACCGATCCGCCATTACGCAAGTACTCCTCAAAATATTTACATGCAACTTTTGCTTGACTGCCGCATTGGTTTCTGAAATAAAGAGGAAAATCATTCGCACCCCAGTCTTTCCCGAAAATGTTGCTTATATCGTTAGAAAAACAATCAAGTGCAATATTCATTTCATCATCTGAAGCAGTAATAATTTTTGAAATATCATTTCTGAGATTTGAGTATGTTTCCTGTGTCGCACTGCTAAAGTCCATTGGGCCTGATGCTGATACCGCAAAAATTGACGAGTTGTCAGTTAAACTTTCTAAAACACATGCAAAGAAGCCTGATTCTTCATCATTATAAATTTCCGTTAGTTTCATGCCGAAAAGATATCTTTTATATAAATCGCTCATTTTCATATCGCCAAAACTATTGGCAGCAAAGTTATTAAGAAAGCCACGCCCAAAACCATATAAATTCACAAGATCATCAACTGTTTTGCCGATTAACGCTTGTGGGTCTAAACCTTGAAGTGAGTAACAGAGAAGTTCAGCAGAGAAATATACCATTCCGTCTTTTTCGAAAACATCGTCTGGAAATACAGCTTTAGCAAAAATAGAATTGCTTTGCGAAATAATAATGATTGCCAATATCAAGCTTGCAATTTTCGTTAATTTTCTTTGCATATTAATTTAATTCTCCCATAAATATTCATTGCAATGAGCATAATTTTCGGCAATTATATCATTTCATATTCATCTTTTCAATAGAAGTATAAATATATCTGAACAAAGTTTTTATATTGTATTTTAGTAATTACGTGCCATTTCTAAGCACAATTTTATTTTTTTATTTTATATTGTTTATCGTAAAGCTGCTTGTAGGTTCCGCCGTTTTTTATCAATTCTTCATGTGTTCCATACTCAATAATTCTGCCGTCATCAATAACATATATACAATCAGCAGCCATTATTGTTGATAATCTGTGTGCAATAACAAGACTCGTTCTATCTTTCAAAAGAGGTTGGATCGCCTCTTGAATTAATGATTCCGAAACTGAATCCAAAGCTGAAGTTGCTTCGTCAAGAATAACTATTCTGGGATTTTTCAATAAAGCGCGTGCGATAGAAAGGCGCTGCTTCTCTCCTCCTGAAAGTTTTATTCCATGTTCCCCTACCAAAGTCTCATAACCATCAGGGAGTGATACAATAAACTCATGTATATTAGCTGCTTTGCATGCGGCAAAAAGCTCATCTTCCGTTGCGTTGCTATTCGAAAATAAAAGATTTTCCCTGACCGTTGAATTAAACAGATAGGTATCCTGTGTAACTACGCCTATCTGTTTTCTTAAAGATTCAACTGTTACGTTTCTTATATCGAACCCGTCAATTGTTATCAACCCGGAAGTAACATCATAAAGACGGGGCAACAAATATGTTATCGTTGTTTTTCCTGCACCGCTGGGGCCTACTAATGCTATCATTTTTCCGGCTTCAACATTAATATTGATATCTTTCAAGGTTTCAGCTTTTTCATTGTATGAAAAGTATACATTGCTGTATTTTATATTGCCGTTTATCACACCAAGGCTAACTGCATTCGGGCTGTCAACAATATCTTGCTGAATATCAAGATATTGAAATATTCTGTCAAACAATGCTAAGGAACGTGTTATATCAACACTGATATTCGCAAAGGAAGTCACAGGCCCATATAGTCTTGTTAACAATGTTACAAACATTACTATGCCGCCAACGGTAAGTTCCTTTTTTATAGCAAGACTTCCGCCGATCAAGTAAATAAGCATAGGCCCGATAGCAACAACCGTTGTGATCGTCATAAAAAACCATCGCCCCGCAAGAGATTCTTTAATTTGCAGTTTTGTTACTTCTTTATTAACAGTCTCAAATTTTTCCTGCTGCTGCTTTTCTTTTGTAAATGTTTTAACTAAAAATGTTCCTCCTATATTTAATGTTTCCTGCATAACAGTATTTAATTCCGCAAATTTTTCATGCGTTTTTGAAGCCAGTTTCCATCTAACGCGTCCTACTTGCCTTGTCGGAAGTATAAACATCGGTAAAATCAGCAAACTTAAAAACGCTAATTTCCAATTTGTATAAATCATAACAAATGCGGTCGAAACAAAAATAAATGAATTCTGAAGAATCTGAATAAATGTTCCTGAAAAAATATTCTCAATTCCTCCGATATCGTTGTTCATCCGAGATGTTATTTCTCCGGCCTGAACATTTGAGAAAAATTTAATCGACATATATTGAAGATGTTTAAACATTGCATTTCTCAAATCAAACATGATATGCTTTGAAATCCAACTGTTCAAATATGTTTGAGCTACCGATGTCAGCCCGCCAAAAACAGTTATTAAAAATGAAGCAGCTATAAGCTTTATAAGCAAATTCATATTGGAATTTGGAATAGCAGAATCAATTATTTGTTTGGTTAACACCGGAGGCACCAATCCAACTGCAGATGAAATAACAATGCAAAGGACGAGTAATAATAATAATTTCCAGTATGGCAAATAATATTTAAATATTCTCTTTAGTATTTTAGGAGATACTTTAGGTTTATTCTCTTCATCCATAAAGTGAAATTTTCCGCCGCCCGGTCCTCCCGGCCCGCCAAATCCGCCACCCATTCCACCGGCCATATAAACACCTCTCTCATGATAAAACTGATTGGATAAATTATACTCTTTATTGCTTGCCTGCGCAAACATTTGGTTGAAACATTAAACTAAAAAATGGCATGACTCATTTTGAGCCACGCCATTTTCTCGTTCTTTCTTATTGTTTCCTGGAATATTCAGAAATGATTCTTTTCAGTGTTTCAACTGTTTTTTGTGTATCTGCCAATTCATCTTTAAGCTTACTATTTTCGCTTTCAAGTGCAATTGTGTGAACAGATGTTGTGTCCTGCTGAGCCTTAGCGCCTGTAATATCTCGCTTCTGAATTTGCAGTGCCAAAGGCGATACATTTACATCGGGTTTCTGTATATTAGTTTCAACAGGTTCAGCAGCAACATAGTCGGCGTTAAATTCATTATAGACACCGCGTCTGCTGTAGTGTGTGTGAAGAAGCTCATGTGCTTTATGGCCGTTCGCTTCGCCCAAATATTCTTTGTAGAAGCTAATAATTGAAGGATTTTCATGAGACTTTCTTAAAACTTTGGCTTCATCCTCATCATATATGCCTTTTAAACGCTTTAATCTAACATCAGGGTCACTGCTTCTCGGCTGTCCGCCGCCTGTAATGCAGCCGCCAGGGCAGCCCATAACTTCAATAAAGTGATAAGGAGATGTCCCGTCAGCAACTTGCTGCATTAATGCTCTTGCATTTTTAAGCCCGTTTGCAACAGCAACTTTTACTTCCAAGCCCTCCATAAAGCTATATTCCGGTAAAACGTTTTCAATTTTTATTGCCGCATGCTTAACCCCCTCAAGTCCGACAATCGGAGTAACATGGAGTTTTTCAAATGGCAATTCGCGGCCGGTAACAAGCTCATATACAGTACGCAAAGCAGCCTCCATCACGCCACCCGTAACACCGAAAATATCCGCTGCTCCGGTTGAAAAGCCAAGAGGTTCATCAAATTTTCCATCAGGAAGATTTGGAAAATCAATCCCGGCAGTTCTGATCATTTCGGCAAGTTCACGTGTCGTAATAACGGCATCCACATTTGGCAAACCGTTGTTCATCATTTCTTTTCGCGAAATTTCAAACTTCTTCGCAGTGCAAGGCATAACTGAAACAACAAACATATTTTTTGCATCTATACCGATTTTTTCAGCGTAATAGGATTTAACGATTGCGCCCATCATTGTGTGGGGTGATTTACATGAGGAAAGATGGTCGAGTTCATCGGGGAAGTTATGCTCAATAAATTTAATCCATCCCGGGGAACAGCTCGTGATAATCGGAAGAACGCTTTTCCCGCCTGTTAGGGCAGCTTTTACTCTCCCCAGGAACTCGGTCCCCTCTTCAATTATGGTAAGGTCGGCGGTCCAATTTGTGTCAAACACATCATCAAAACCAAGATCAGAAAGTGCGGAAGCAAGTTTTCCTGTAACACGAGTCCCGGGCGCAAACCCAAATTCTTCACCGATAGCAACACGGATCGCAGGTGCAATTTGAACCACAACACGCTTTTTCGAGTCGTTGATAGCATCCCAAACCTTTTGAGTGGAACTCGTTTCCATCAGTGCGCCTACAGGACAAACAACAGTGCATTGACCGCAGAAAGCACAATTGACAGAACCTATAGGCAATTCCATAGACGGAGCCACAATCGTTTTAAATCCTCTGTTTTGCGCATTTAAAATACTGGCTCCCTGAATATCGTTACAAACAGTAATACAACGGCGGCATAATATACATTTTGACATATCTCTTGTCAATGAAACAGAGGTATCAGTAATACAGGAAATTTTTTCGCCTTCAAATCTTGATTCTTCAACACCAAGAGTTTTTCCTAAATCCTGAAGCTCACAGCTTTGGTTTCGTCTGCATGAAAGGCAGTCCTTATTATGGTCGGAAAGCATAAGTTCATAGAGAACTTTTCTGGCATTTCTTACTTTCTCGCTGTTTGTTTTAATAACCATGCCTTCTTGAGCTTTTGTAATGCAAGATGCTTGTAGAGTTTTTGCACCTTCAACTTCGACAACACAAATGCGGCATGATCCGATAGCGTGTGTGTTTTCAAGATAGCATAGATTAGGTATAAGGATATTATTATACTTTGCAGCTTCAATAATTGTGCTGCCATCCGGAGCCTGAACGGCCTTACCGTTAATATTTAAATTAATCATTATTATCTACCTCCTGTCACAATGCAGACAGCGCATTGCCTCAGCGACTGCATTAAGCTTATGATATCCTAAGACAACCTCATCAAAACTGCATGTCCTTTTCTCAATAGGCAGCAATTCTTGAGGGAATCTTTCATGAATAACAATTTCATCCTCATCAACAATATCCGGTATATCAATTATTCTTCCTTTGTTTAATTTACCGCTGCCGCCTAAATACTTATCAATTGATGTTGCTGCATGCTTTCCGTCAGCAATAGCTCTTATAACATCATCCGGCCCTCTTGCGACATCACCGCCTGAAAATACACCCGGCATAGTTGTCATAAGAGTTTTGGGGTCAACAATAAATGTCCCCCAAGGAGTTACGCCTATTTCTGTCTTTTTTATAAAAGGCAAATCAGCGTATTGACTGACAGCTGTAATAACCGTATCAACTTCAATAACAAAATTGGAGCCTTCAATATGTGTTGTATTTCTTCGGCCGCTATTATCAAAATTGCTTATTTTTCTGCGTGCGCATTCTATCATAGAAAGTTTTCCAGACTCACCTGCAATAAAACGAATCGGTGAAACAAGTTCCATTATTTCAACGCCTTCGTTTACTGCTTCTTCTATTTCAACTTCATAAGCAGGCATGCTGTCAAGTGTTCTGCGATAGAGAACAATAACTTTCTTAGCGCCAAGCCTAAGTGCAGTTCGAGCAGAATCAATTGCAGTATTCCCTCCGCCGATCACTGCGACATTTTGCCCTTCCAAGTCAATGTTGCTATAAAGCTTCACATTTTTCAAGAATTCTATTCCCGGTATAACTCCAGGTAAATTTTCACCCGGAATATTTACTTTTTGCGGGAACTGTGTCCCCGTGGAAATATAAATCGAATCATAGGTTTCTTTTAATGTTTTGAAATCAATATCTTTACCTACTTCTGTATTTAGCATAATATTTACGCCCTGTTGCTCGATTGTAGCAATTTCTTTTGCCAAAACATCAGAAGGCAGACGATATTCAGGTATGCCAAACGCCAATACACCGCCTGCAACAGGCTGAGATTCATAAATATCAACTTCATATCCGATTCGCGCAAGGTAATATCCGCAAGTCAAACCTGAAGCACCTGCTCCAATAATTGCTACTCTTTTCCCATTCTTCGGGAGTACAATATCCTGAACATATTTTCTCTCGTTTTTAAATGCGTAATTTGCAACGAAGTGTTTTAAATCACAGATTGCAACAGGCTCGTCAACAGAACCTCTGCGGCATTTTCTTTCACATGGATGTGTGCAAATTCTTCCGCAAATAGCCGGAAGTGGGTTTTCCTGCCTGATCAGGTCATATGCATCCATAAATCTCCCAGATGCTATTAATGCCAGATAACCGGGAATGTTAACATTTGCGGGGCATGTATTTTCACAAGGTGAAATAAACAAATTAGAGCAAACACCAGCACGGCAATATTTATACTTGATGTGTTCTTCATATTCATCTCTAAAATATCTTATTGTACTAAGCACAGGATTAGGAGCAGTTTGCCCAAGGCCGCACATAGCAGTTTGCTGAATTGTTTCTCCAAGCTCTTCTAAAAGTTCAATATCGCCTTCAACGCCCTCGCCTCTTGTAATGCGTTCAAGTATTTCGAGCATACGTTTTGTGCCAACCCGGCAAGCCAGACACTTACCGCAAGACTCATCCTGTATAAAATCCATAAAATAACGCGCGGTGTCAACCATGCAAGTATCTTCATTCATGGCAATAAGACCGCCGGATCCCATAATAGCGCCAAGCATCGTAAGAGACTCGTAATCAGTCGGCGTATTCAAATTATCTTGAGTGATGCATCCGCCTGAAGGGCCGCCGATTTGTGCCGATTTGAAACGCTTTTTATTAATTATACCTCCTCCGATTTTGAAGAGGATTTCGCCTAAAGGAATACCGATCGGTACTTCGACAATGCCGGTATTAACAATATCTCCGGCAAGCGCAAATACTTTTGTTCCTTTTGCTTTTTCTGTGCCGAATTGGCTATACCAGGCACTGCCGTTTAAAATGATTGAAGGAACACCGGCAAAGGTTTCAACATTGTTGATAATTGTCGGCTTTCCAAAAAGGCCCTTCTGAAACGGGAAGGGCGGTTTTTGTTTAGGTTCGCCTCTATGCCCTTCTATAGATGACATAAGTGCAGTTTCCTCACCGCAAACAAATGCTCCTGCACCAATTCTGATTTCAAGATCAAATTCAAAATCAGTTCCGAATAGTTTGCAGCCTAAAAAACCATATTTTCGAGCTTGATCTATAGCCGCTTCCAGGCGTTCAATTGCTATCGGGTACTCAGCACGAACGTAAACATAACCTTTTGAAGCACCAATTGCATATGCTCCAAAAATCATACCTTCAATAACAGTATGCGGATCGCCTTCGATAATGCTTCTATCCATAAAGGCGCCAGGATCGCCTTCATCAGCATTACATACAAGATATTTTTGACCTTTTGCTGCATTCAATCCTGCTTGCCACTTAATTCCTGTTGGGAAACCAGCTCCTCCCCTGCCTCTGAGCCCCGAAGCTTTTATTTCATCAATGACTTGTTGGGGTGTCATTTTTGTAAGCGCTTTTTCTGCTGCAAAATAACCATTATTAGCAATATAGGCTTCTATATTATTGTATTCAATTACACCGCAGTTTCGTAAAGCTATGCGAACCTGTTCTTTAAAAAAGTTGATATCATCCAGTTTCGGCACATGTCTTTTAAGCGTATGATCAAAAAAAGTATATTTTTCAATAATTTCGCCCTTAAGAATGTGTGATCTGATAATTTCTTTTGCTATTGAAGGGGTTAAAGAAGTGTAGAATATCTTCTCCGGCATTATCAGCATAACAGGGCCGACAGAACAGGTTCCCATACAACCTGTTTCATATACAGAAACATTGTCTGCTTTTCCGATATTTTCAAGTTCTTCTTTTACCGCATCTCTAACAAGTCCGCAATTTGATGAAACACAGCCAGCACCTGCACAAACAAGCACCTGATGACTGTACTTACTTACAGTTTCTAAATAACTATTTTTTATTTGATTAAGATCATTAATATCTTTTACAAACATACTCAATATTTACACCTCCCTGTTATATTTTCGATAAAATAGTATTGACCTTGCTCGGAGTGACCTGTTTGTAAACAACATCGTCAATCATCATAGCCGGCGCTAATCCGCAAGCACCGATACAACGGGCAATTTCAAATGTAAATTTACCGTCTTCAGTTGTTCCGCCAAGTTCAACACCAAGAGATTTTTCAAGATGTTCAACGATTTTCTTGCCGCCGCGGACATAACATGCGGTTCCAAGGCAAACCCTTATTGTGTGTTCACCTCGTGGGGTTGGTGAGAAGAAGGAATAAAACGATACAACGCCGGATACCTCGGAAACAGGCAAGCCCAATGCATCAGCAATATAGCGCTGAAGAGGCAAGGGTAAATAACCGTAGATTCCCTGCGCAGCATGCAAGACCTGAATAAGACATCCATCTTTTCCTTTATACAGATCAATAATGGCGTCAATTTCCGCAAACTCATTGCTTGAATCTTGGCAGTACTCGCAATGTACATTAAGTATTTTTTCGCTCATGATTTTCCTCCTTGTTAAAATATGCCTAAAAAAGGCAGCCCTGTGACCAAAAAATAATCTCTTGGCCAGAGCATTAGGTTTATTATAACATATCGAGCAAAGTTTGCAACGAATTCATCAAACTTTTTTACAATATTTTTTAATATTATGGATTTATTTTATAAACATCTTACACAATTACTATTATTTTATAATTATTCGTATTTTTATCTGTCAATTATCATAAAAGAAAAAATCCTCAAAATTCTAATAAAAAGAATTTTGAGGATTTTTGGAGCTGCTAACCAGATTCGAACTGGTGACCTCATCCTTACCAAGGATGTGCTCTGCCACCTGAGCCATAGCAGCATAGAAAATGGCGACCCGGAACGGGCTCGAACCGTCGACCTCTAGCGTGACAGGCTAGCGTTCTAACCAACTGAACTACCGGGCCATTAAATTCCGCTAAGGATTAATGAATAAATACCGCTTGCGGAACGAAAATTATAATAACATAATCATTTTATTATTGCAAGAGATTTTATAAATTTTAATGGGATGAGAAAATGTAAATATTGATGCTTAAATAAAAATCAATATATTGTGGTTCATATGGTATATTTATTAAATAATCACAATATTTAATTTAATCTTGATTTTTAAAGTATATTGAAATATACTACTAACATACAGCAATTAAATACAATAGCATTATATTGATTCAACCGAAAGGTGTAACATTTTGGAACTTTTAAAGCAACGTATCCTTCAACAGGCAAATGTTATCGGGAAAGATATTCTAAAAGTAGATATGTTCTTAAACCACCAGATCGATGTAAACCTTCTTAACGCAATAGGTGAAGAATTTTTTCGGCTTTATTCCGGTTCGAAGATAAATAAAATTTTAACGGTTGAAGCTTCCGGAATAGCAATAGCTTGTATAACGGCACAATATTTTTCGGTTCCGGTAGTATTTGCAAAAAAAGGCATCAACAGCAATGTTGGGCAAGATTTGTATTGCAGTGATGTTTTTTCATTTACAAAAAATACTAATACATCTATCTCCGTTTCAAAAAAGTACCTTAGTCCGGATGATAATATTTTAATTATTGATGATTTTCTCGCTAACGGTTCAGCTCTGCAAGGCCTTATCAATATTGTAAAACAATCCGGAGCAAATTTGGCAGGCGCGGGTATTGTCATTGAAAAGGGCTTTCAGCCCGGGGGCACTATCATCAGACGCTCAGGTGTTCGTATTGAATCACTTGCTATTATTGAATCAATGGATAATGGGAACATTGTCTTTGGTTGATAAATTTTTTTGGAGGAATGTAAATTGAAGAAGTTTTCAAAGGTTCTGGCTCTCTTTCTCGCAGTTGTAATGACATTTTCACTCGCAGCATGTTCAAACCTGTCAGGTGAAACAACAGTCCCCGAGACAACCGCACTCGCCGGTAAAACCGCAATCGCCAAGGATGCCATAAAAGTTGGCGTTTTGCATATCACAAGCATCGAGGAAACATCGGGTTACACCTTTGCGCATCATTCCGGCATAATGGAAATGAAAGCCAATTTAGGTTTATCGGATGAACAAGTCATTGAAAAGGATAATGTTTCCGACACAGATAAAGCGGCAACCAAAACAGCGATACAAGAATTAATTGATGCCGGATGCAACATTATCTTTGCCACAAGTTACAATTATATGGACACAATGGAAGAATTCGCCAATAATCCCGACTATCAGGATATCATCTTCTCCCATTGCTCAGGTTATAAGAGCAACAGCGTTAACTTCAATAATTATTTTGGCCGAATTTATGAAGCTCGTTATCTTGCCGGCATCGCTGCAGGTTTGAAAGCTAAACAGCTTAATGTTCCCCTTCTGGGTTATGTTGCCGCAATGGATTCCACAAATTCAGAGGTAACAGGCGGAATTAATGCATGGGCGCTCGGTATTCAGTCTGTATATCCTGAAGCAGTTGTAAAAGTTAAAGTTACAGGTTCTTGGTATAATCCTGAAGCTGAAGGCGCTGCAGCACAAGCTCTTTTAGATGCAGGCTGTGTTGTTCTCGGGCAGCACTGTGATTCCGATACCACACAAACAACTGCGGAAAAAGCCGGTAAATTCGGCTGCGGATACAATTCGGATATGACTCCTTTTGCGCCGAAAGCTCATCTTTGCGCTCCCATTTGGAACTGGGGTGTATATTACACACAAGCTGTTCAAGCCGCAATTGAAGGCAAATGGACCCCAACAAATTATTATGAAGGCATGAATGTCGGCCTTGTCGATGTTTCCCCCATAAATGAAGCAGTTGCTGCCCCGGGCACAAAAGCTGCTGTTGATGCTGCAAAAGCAAAAATTGCAGATGGATCATTGTTTGTATTCTCCGGGCCAATCATCGACAACACAGGCAAAACAGTTATAAGCAAAGGGCAAAAGCTATCTGACGTTCAAATCACCGGTCAAATGAATTATTATATCAAAGGCGTAGAGTTACTTTAATTTTATGGGAGAAGCATTTTATAAAATGCTTCTCCCCCCATTCTTTTAAATTTAAGCTGGGGCACATTTTTGGGTGTGCCCCTTTCTATTGATTAAACGGATGTGATTTAATATGGCTGGTCAAATTTGCGCTATTGAATTAAAAAATATAACAAAAACTTTTGGTACCGTCATTGCAAATAATAAAATTAATCTTTCCGTACATAATGGAGAGATTTTGGCGTTATTAGGTGAAAATGGTTCCGGAAAGACAACTTTAATGAACATGCTTTCGGGTATTTATCACCCGGACAGCGGTTCTATTTTTGTAAGAGGATCAGAAGTATCAATTAATTCGCCAAAAGATTCGTTTGCGTTTGGTATCGGAATGATACACCAACATTTTAAACTTGTTAATGTTTTATCTGCCAGAGAAAACATAGCCATGGGGACAAAAAGTGGCAAAGGAAAAAGTAAAAAAATTCTCTCGAACGAGATTACTGAAATCAGTAATAAATTTGGCTTTAAAATTGATCCTGAAAAAAGAATTTACGATTTATCGGTCAGTGAAAAACAGACTGTTGAAATTTTAAAAGTTCTGTACAGAGGCGCAAATATTTTAATATTAGATGAGCCGACCGCTGTATTAACGCCACAGGAAACAAATCAACTTTTTGACATCTTGCGTAAAATGCGCAATAACGGATGTGCGATTATAATTATTACTCATAAATTAAACGAAGTTATGGCAATCAGTGACAGAGTTACTATACTTCGAAAAGGCAAGAGTGTAAAAACCGTTGTAACATCGGAAACAAATGCCAATCAGTTAACCGAACTTATGGTCGGAAGACCTGTTAACCTTAAAATTAACCGTCCTGAAACAAAAAAGGAAAGTAACTTTCTTGAAATCTATCACCTTACTGTGAAAGATGCCGATGGATATAATTCCTTATATGATATTTCTTTTAATTTAAACGGAGGCGAAATACTTGGAGTAGCAGGTGTTGCCGGCAGCGGACAAAAAGAATTGTGTGAAGCTATTGCAGGTTTAATAAAAGCAGATAAAGGCGCTATTTTATATAAAGAAGAGAATATTGTGGGCAAATCGCCCGCTGAAATCATAAAGGCCGGCATATCTATGAGTTTTATCCCCGAGGACAGATTGGGAATGGGCTTAGTCGCGTCCATGGATATCACTCATAATATATTGTTAAAGTCATATAAAAACGGTAAATCTATTTTTCTTTCCCGAAAACCCGCAAGAGAATTAGCATTAAAACTAATCAAGCGATTAGATATCAATACACCCGGAATTAATACACCTGTCCGTCAGCTCTCGGGAGGCAATGTTCAAAAAGTACTACTTGGCAGAGAAATTGAATCGAAACCAAATTTATTAATAACCGCTTATCCTGTCAGAGGGTTGGACATAAACTCATCCTTTACAATTTATGATCTTCTCAATGAACAAAAAACTAACGGTGTCGCAATATTGTTTATTGGCGAAGATTTAGATGTATTATTGGAACTCTGCGACAGAATCATGGTTCTTTGCCATGGTGAAATAATGGGCATTGTTGACTCGAAAAATATTACCAAAGAACAGCTTGGATTAATGATGACCGGAGAAGTACTTCACGAGGAGAGTAAAACTGATGGAAGGTAACAACACATCCATAGCCAAAAAAGCTCTTGAGCCATTTGCAAGGATTATCAAGCGGAATGAACTGACAGCCTTGCAATCTGTTTTACTTCGCTTTTTTGCTTTTATTTTGGCTATAATTGCGGGTGGTATATTTATCAGACTTATGGGTGAAAACCCGTTGGAAGCTTATAGACTGATCCTAAAAGGTTCTTTCCTCGGTTCTGTGAGAAATCCTCTTTCATCCATACAAGCAACCATTGTCATTGCAATACCGTTGCTGATTGTATCGCTTGGTCTTTCTTTTGCTTTCAAGATGAAATTCTGGAATATTGGCGGTGAAGGGCAATTAATAATTGGAGCAATATTTTCAAGCTACTTTGCTCTTTTTCATAGTAATTTACCTCATTTATTGTTAATTATTCTTATGTTTTTAGCAGGCGCTCTCGGTGGCGGGTTATGGGGATTAATCCCCGCCTTCTTTAAAGTGCGTTTTGGCACAAATGAAACTCTGTTTACTTTAATGCTTAATTATATCGCATTATATATTATCAATTATTTAGAAAGCGGCCCATGGCAAGGGACAAAAGGCTTTGCAAGTATTGCTCAATTCAGTGAGAACGCCAGGCTTTCCATTATCGGAGGAGTTCATGTAGGCTGGATCTTTGCGTTGCTTCTTATTGTAGCAGTATATTTTTATTTAAATCATACAAAAAACGGATATGAAATAAGCGTTGTAGGAGAAAGCCAAGCGACTGCGCATTATGCCGGGATGAATGTCAAAAGAATCATTTTACGAACTATGTTTATAAGCGGCGCTATCTGCGGTATTGCCGGAATGATTCAGGTTTCCGGCATTGACTATACTCTTTCAACAGGTGTCAGCGGCGGAGTTGGATTTACGGGAATAACTGTTGCGTGGCTATCGCAGCTTAATCCATTTATGATTGCAGGTATAACAGCTGTTTTCAGTATTCTCGAAAAAGGCAGCGGTGTGATGCAATCAGAGCTTAGCCTGTCTTCTGCTATGACAGATGTTTTACAAGGTATTATCCTCTTTTTCTTTCTTGGTTGTGAATTTTTTATAAGATATTCTGTTGTCTTTAGAAAATGGAGGTCGGATAAATGAGCGGAACAATTGTGAATTTTCTTTATGCCGCAATTCTTTCAGGTACTCCCCTGCTTTTTGGAACAGTTGGTGAGATTTTATCCGAAAAGGCCGGCAATCTTAACCTCGGTGTCGAAGGTATGATGTGGCTTGGCGCATTTGCCGGATTTTATGTGGCCTATAAAACTGACAGCCCGTTTCTTGCCATCTTATCCGCATTTGGATTAGCCGCATTAGGCGCATTAATCTATGCTTTTCTGACTGTTACGATGAAGGCAAATCAAAATGTTACCGGTTTAACTTTGACAACATTCGGCATAGGGCTTTCTTTGGTTATGGGATACGCTATGACTGATAATCTTGGAGGCGCGCCAAAAGTTTCAGATGGATTTCGTGCAGCAATCGCACCGGTTGATATTCCCGTTCTGAGTGATATTCCATATATCGGCAAGCTGCTTTTCCAACTAAACCCCTTGATTTATTTAGGTATTGCAATTGCTGTGATCTGCACGATTTATCTTACCGGGACAAGGTCAGGTTTGAATGTACGCGCCGTCGGCGAAAATGCATCTGCAGCTGATGCTGCCGGTATTAATGTTACTCTTGTAAAATATTCCAATATAGTTATTGGCGGCGGAATCTGCGGAATCGGCGGTGCATTTATGTCGCTTGTCACGGCAAATGGCAGTTGGCAGCCATCCGGAATAGTAAACGGCAACGGATGGATAGCTGTGGCGCTTGTCATTTTTGTAAGTTGGAGCCCGGCAAAAGCGATTTTCGGTTCTTTCATTTTCGGAGCTTTCAATTCGCTTACAAATTATATCCCCGCAAGCATCATAGATATACCAAAGCCCTTCTATCAAATGCTGCCATTTGTATTAACAACACTTGTACTTATCATCACCTCAGTAAGAAAAAGTAAAAATAATGCTCAGCCTGCAGACTGCGGAATCAACTATTTCCGAGAAGAAAGATAATAACGCCACAAAAAAGGCTCTTCTTTTAAATGATAAGAAGAGCCATTAGCATATTATTTTTTTATTATTCCATTATGCACCGGTTCAAGAATTTTTTCTATGATTGCCAGACCTTTTCTGGCTGATTTTATCAGTAATTTATTTTTCACATATTGTGTGACACCACCGGAAATCGAGTTAACCATAACAGACAAATCAGGTATTGTACTCGGCGTCATATTCACATTTTTTCCGTTAAATTCAAATTCAAGGATTCTCTTCCCAATACATTCAACCGGAATAATCCAAACCGTAAGCTTATTTTCTCCGCTCCAAGCTGCACAACTGAAAGCAGTATATTTTGTTGAAGCAAGTTTAATTGATGACTTTCTGTATTCACCATCCATACCGCATATAACCGTATTGGTTTCATCGCCTTCTGACCATGTCAATTTACATTCATTTCCGTTAAATTTAAAAGTAACATTATTAATATTGCCGGCTCTGTCTTTTGTCATATATGTAGATGCAAGCGGTAAAACGCTCATTGGGAAGCCAATTATATTTAATAGCATGTTATATTTGAATTTAATTCTCTTGCCATTAATTATATTTTCAAATTTGCTGTGTTTTTCTGCGGGCAGAGCTTTATTTTCTCTATTTAAAATAGCTTTTTCAAGTTCTGCGTTTGTTTTTGTGCCGGATGTACTATCAATAAAGCCTTTCGGGAAATTATTAAAAATAAATTTGTGTGCTTTACCGGAATCCATTTCTCCGCCCAATGATACAATTATTGCATCATGGTCTTCAAAAACAATTCCGATTTCAGAAAACATACCTTCAGCGCGGTATGACTTTCTATCTCCCTTCTCCCGCCAAAAACAGTAACCATATCCTCCATCCTCGTTCGGACTTTCATCTTCATTAAGATTTTTATGATTCAATACCGCAATTTTTGCCCATTCAGCAGGTATTACCTGTTTATTATCAAATATCCCGCCTTGCAGATAACATAGAGCAAACTTGCCCAAACTCTCGGCACTGAGAAAAAGTCCCCATCCTCCTGACTCTACACCTTTAGGATCGGTTTCCCAAAAATACGAGTCTATGCCGAGAGGATCCCACAGACGCGGTTTTAAATATTCGGTTACACTTTTTCCTGTCACCCGTACAATAATTGCACATAACAGAAAAATATTTTCATTAATGTATTCCCAGCCATTTCCCGGGTCAAATATCCACTTTGCATCAAAAAAATGATTAAGCCACTTATCTTTGGTTTTATTTGCAAGAAGATTAGGCATTTTCCCGGCGGACATTGTCAAAAGATGCTTAACAGTGACTTTGTCAAGCTTTTCATCATTTTTTTTCGTCCTAAACTCAGGGAATATATCAATAACCTTTGTTTCAGTTGTAATGAGGCCTTCATTTACAGCAAAACCTATTGCTGTTGAAGTTACCGGTTTACTGGCCGAATACATAATATGCGGCATGTCGGCGCTGTATGGCTTTTTAAAGCTTTCAGCAGCCACTTTACCATGCCGTATAATCATAAATCCATGTTCTTCTGCTTGGCTTGCATTTATGTCGTTAATCATTGCAAGGACTGCTTCAGAAGAAACGCCGACTTCTTCAGGGGTTTTTGCTCTTGGCAATTTGATTAAATTAGAATCAGGCATAACTCTCTCCCAACAGACAAAAATATATTTTTATTTAAAAGCCGTTTTTCATTATTATTAATACTAATTTTTCAATAGCAGCCAAATCTTTTTGCGAAATATATTCACTGCAGCTGTGAACCGCTTGCATACCGATCCCCAAATTAACAACTTCAAAACCATTTGCAAAAAGATTTGTTGCATCGCAACCCCCAAATGAATTTTTCAGCTTATATTGAATCCCAAGTACAGTAAAAGCTTTTTTTATTTCTTTTACTAATCGGGAACTCTCATCAACATATATAACATCAGAATGACGATTAATCGTCATTTCATAATTTGCCCCAAATTTATCACAAGAATCATTTAGAACGTGAATGCTGTTCATTATATGTTTTTGCAGCCTATCCTCTTCAAAAGAACGAATTTCCATATCAAAGGTCGCTTCATCCGCAATAATATTTGTTTTACCTTTTGAAATAAAATTACTTATATTCATAACCGAGATATCATCAACATTACCTACAGGCAAATTTGCAACAGCATCTGCAGCTGCTTTCAGAGCGTGAATTCCCTCTTGCGGTGCCAAACCCGCATGGGCTGATTTACCGTTAATTTTATAATTAATAACCACATTCGCAGGATTTTTATTAATTATTTCTCCAAAATTATCGCTGTCAAGCACAATTGCATTTTTGCTTTTTATATTGCTGTAATCAGCACTTTT
>CAYOAW010000019.1:25328-28531 GCA_964402095.1 uncultured Eubacteriales bacterium
ATCAAAGCTGCCTCAATAACAGTTTCGGCAGCTTCAATTGATTTAATTTTTGGAGCAAATATTTGTTGCAATAATGTCAACATCGGTTCCAAGTACATTATTAATAATTATATCGCCTATTTTTACCGGAGCGGTCATTTCTATGGAGTTTAAAAGTTTAATAATATCAAACAGCATATGTTTTGGAACAGGTTTTTCTGATCTAACAGGAACTAAAGGGTAAACACCATTTTTAACTTTAACCGTAGTGGTTAACATGCGGGTCGGTGCAGTACATTCGGTAATGGCATAATTTTCTCCCCGTTTACAATGATTTCCAGTAACAGACAAAACATCGTTGTTTTCACTAAGCTCAATTTTTATAGAGCAACCGACAGGGCAAGATACGCAAATCATTTCCTTCATCATATCTAAACCTCCACCCTAATTACAAGTTCGCTGTTTACAGGCAATTCCTTAAGAACTTCGTTTCTAATAGTAATATCTTCCATTTCACCCGGTGTCATTTTCGGCCTTCTTCTGCTTAAAACTACTTCATCATTATTTTCAACAAATATTTTTGCATTCTTGTATTTCTGACCGACTCTAAAGAAAAGTTTTACATCCCTGTCACAGTTCAAATTAATCCTTTGCGGTACAACATATCTGACACCGTCAATACCTTTGGTTTTAATATAAGCAACTTCCTCAATCTGCCCAAGAATATATTTGGCTGCGCCTTCGCCTGCCGTTTGGCTTTCTATCGTAACATGATCCACCAGATCGTGCACATGAAGAACATTCCCGCATGCAAAAACACCATTTTGTGTGGTTTCCCTGTTTTCTCTTACAACCGGTCCGCCTGTTACCATATCCATTTTGATACCCATTAAATTTGATATTTCATTTTCCGGTATCAAACCAACCGACAGCATAAGTGTATCACATTCAATATATTCCTGAGTCCCTTTAATCGGCTTGCGATTTCTGTCTACTTTTGCAATGGTAACGCCCTCAACCCGTTCTTTTCCATGTATTTCAGTTACAGTTGTACTCAATTTAAGGGGTATATTAAAGTCTTCAAGACATTGGACAATGTTTCTTGTTAAGCCGCTTGAATACGGCATAAGTTCACACACCATTTTCACTTCCGCGCCTTCAAGTGTCATCCTTCTCGCCATAATGAGACCTATGTCACCTGAGCCAAGAATAACGACTTTTCTTCCCGGCATAAAGCCGTTTATATTTACATATTTTTGAGCAGTCCCAGCAGTCATAATACCGGCTGATCTGGTTCCGGCAATGTTGAGCGCTCCTCTTGGCCGTTCCCTGCAACCCATTGCCAAAATAACTGCTTTCGACGATATGTCAAATAATCCTTCATTTTTATTGACAGCGGTAACAACATTTTCTTTTGAAACGCAAAGAACCATCGTATCAGTTTTAATTTCGATGTCACTTTTTTCAACCAATAATGAAAATCTTGCGGCATATTCAGGACCAGAAAGTTCCTCATTAAAATAATGCAAGCCAAAACCGGTGTGTATACATTGCTCCAATATTCCGCCGAGTGTTTCTGCTCTTTCAAGGATTACAATACTTTTTACTCCACAATCCCTTGCTCTTAAAGCAGCTGCCATGCCTGCAGGTCCTCCGCCGATAACAACTAAATCATATTTAAGCATCATAATCCTCCTCACTTTGTTTTTTCAAATATTATATTGGATTCTCCGCCGAACTTTGTTACTTTATTCAACGGAATATCAAGTTCTCTTGAAAGAATTTCTGAAACTTTTGAACCGCAGAATCCTCCTTGGCAGCGACCCATACCTGCCCTCGTTCTTCTTTTAACTCCGTCTATGTCAACAGCGCCTGCGGGAGCATGTATCGCATCAAGTATCTCACCTTCAGTTATGCTTTCGCATCTGCATACAATTTTTCCATATGCTTTGTTCATTTTTATTATTTCCCGGCGTTCATCATCCTTAAGATCTTTAAAATGAATCGGTGCAGTACGAATCGGATTGAAATCCGGTTTTTCCTTTTTTTCACCGGTTATCATTAAAATCATATTTCCAACATGCTTCGCTATAGCGGGCGCAGCAGTCAATCCCGGTGACTCAATCCCTACAAGTTGAATAACATTGGGGTCTGTTTTACTTTGTTCAATTATAAAATCATGGACAGTTTCATTATGAGCTCTAATTCCTGCAAATGACGTTATCAAATCCACTGTGCTAAGTTTAGTTATTGAATGCCTGGCTGTATTCAAAATTTCAATTGCACCCCGTTCAGTTGTTGAGCAATCATCTTTTTCATTAATATCAACTGCGTTAGGCCCTACTATTACATTACCATGCACTGTTGGTGAAATAAGAATACCCTTTCCCATTTTTGTTGGGCACTGAAAGACAACATGGTTGACAAGACCGCTTAATTTTTTGTCATACAAAAAATACTCTCCCTTGCGCGAAACAATCTTGTATTCATTATCGCCAAACATTGCGGCAACTTTATCACTATAAACACCTGCTGAATTAACAACATATTTTGCCTGTACTGTGTCATTTGCCGAATAAAGTGTATGATAACCGTCTGTCCCGATTTTTACGTTTTTCACTTCGAAGTTGCGTATAAATGTAACACCATTTGTTACTGCATTTTCGGCACCGGCAATAGCAAGTTCATAAGGGCAAATAACAGCTGCTGTCGGTGCCCACAGGGCGCCCATAGCATTAATATTAACATTCGGTTCCAATTCACGAAGTTTATCCTGCCCGATAATTCTGAGTTCCGGAACACCGTTTTGATTGCCTCTGATTAATAATTTAGTTAAAGTAACCATTTGAGAATCATTAAAAGCAATTACCAACGATCCTATGTTTTTATACGGGACGCCTAAATCCCGGCAAACCGAAGGCATTAACCCGGCGCCTTCAATATTAAACTTTGCTTTCAAAGTTCCGGGCATTGAATCAAATCCGGCATGAACAATTGCGCTATTGGCTTTTGTTGTTCCCATGGCAATATCATTGCATTTTTCAAGCAAGACAACTTTGATGTCATATTTGCTTAGTTCCCGGGCAATTAGTGAACCGACTACTCCTGCGCCAATGATTGCTACATCAAATTTCACTAAATATCCTCCCTTAAATTTTAATCAATTTATTATAACATGCATTAATATTTTATCAAACTTATTTTATTCGAATAACTGATTTTTT
>CAYOAW010000020.1:0-28476 GCA_964402095.1 uncultured Eubacteriales bacterium
ACGGTGCAAAAAAGATAACGATTTACCAAAAGGGCGTTTCGACAGTTATCAATGCCTCCGTCTGCAGCCTCCGCCTTGAGTCCTGTGAAGGCGTCTTTATCACAGTGGAATAGTCCTTCCTGCAGGAACGGCAGCAAGCCAAACAAATAAAGCCCCGCTTTCGATGTTAATCGGAAGCGGGGCTTTGGCTATAATTTATGGTTTTTGCCTGTGCTTTTCCTGTGCCAGTTTCCTTGCGTTCTTTATCCCGCCTACACCGGCAAACATGGTGTTTATTTTTTGAGTTTCGATTTGCTTTGAATTTAAGCCTTCGTATCCGGCTTCTTTTTCCAGTTTGAAATAACTCTCCAGTCTTCTTTCGCCCAGTATTCCTGCATCGACAGCGGCTTTGACGGCACAGCCGGGTTCGTTTTTATGGGAGCAATCCCGGAACCGGCACCTTTCGGACAGTTCATCAATATCGGAAAAGGCTTTGCTTAAATCGGCGGATTCGATGCCTAACTCTCTCATACCAGGGGTATCAATCACTATGCCGCCTTGCGGCAGCAGGACAAGCTCCCGCCTTGTGGTGGTATGCCTTCCTTTGCCATCGCCGCGTATTTCTCCGGTAGCAAAAAGCTCTTTCCCAGCCAGACGGTTAATTAAAGTTGACTTTCCGGCGCCGGAAGAACCTATGAAAGAGGCGGTTTTTCCCTCACTCAGGTAAGCACGGACCTTTTCACAGGATAAGGGGTCAAGGTATGAGGTGACGATGGTATCCACCCCTATGGCTACCGAAGCCAATTCCGCAAGTTTTTGTTCGGTATTGCCGCAAAGGTCCGCTTTGGTCAGTATGACAACGGGAACAGCGCGGCTGTCCCATGCAATGGAAAGGTATCTTTCAAGCCGGCGCAAGTTATAGTCGCTGTTAAGCGACATGCAAATAAAAACCGTATCTATATTCGCTGCAACAACCTGCGTTTCGTTTTTTATGCCGGCAGCTTTTCGGTTAAAACTGCTTTTTCTGGTCAGGCATTTATGGATGATGCCCGTGTTCTGCGCGCTGCCTGCCCGGTCCAGCATGACAAAATCGCCTACAGCCGGATAGTCCTCAAGTGTGTGCGCCTCATATCTGTATTTGCCGGAAATCTCCGCTAAAAGCTCTCCGCCTTCGGTGATAACCTTATACAGCTCGTTATATTGCGAGATAACGCGGCCGGTTTGAAAATCCGGGTACATGGCAGCTTCGGCTGCAAAGCGTTCATTTAAGCCATATTGTTTTAATATGTTCAATTCATTATCCTCCAAATTTTAATCCGGTATCTGGAGGTATGATGCAAGGATGTTATTTTACACATACCTCCGTATGTGCCACAATCTCCGTTTTTTCAGCCGTATTTTTCATATGCAACATCTCCTTTCATAACCTGTAAATTATTTTACATCATTATTCCCATAATTTCAAGCAATGTAAAATTATATTGCGGCGTGCTTGTTGAAGCAAAGCATTTATGTTAAAATATCAGCATTAGCGGGCTGTTAAGAAAAAATTAAAATTGATTTTAACTGCCGCCCGCGCGCAAACCGGAAAGGAAACGACTTATGATTGCCATCATCGATTACGGGGCGGGGAACCTGAACAGCGTAAAGAACGCGCTTGATTTTGTCGGAGCCATGTCTGTGATTGCCGGCAAAGCGGATACCATAAAAGCGGCCGACGGCGTGATTCTCCCGGGTGTGGGGTCATTCGGTGACGCGATGAACAGCCTGAGGACAAGCGGACTGGTGGAAGCTGTTTACGCCGCTGCCACAGACGGCAAGCCTTTTTTGGGTATTTGCCTTGGGATGCAAATGCTGTTTGAATCCTCGGAAGAGAGCCCGGGTGTTGCAGGGCTCGGTGTGCTCAAGGGTAAAATACTGAAAATTCCGGATACCGGGCTGAAGGTGCCTCACATGGGATGGAATTCACTTGAAATCAGGAATAAATCGGGAGTATTTAAAGATATCCCTCAAGATACCTATGCGTATTTTGTGCACTCCTATTATTTGAAAGCGGAAGAGGAAGCCCAGGTTGCCGCAAAAACCTTTTATGGGGTAGCGATTGACGCGGCTGTTGCCGCCGGCAATCTTTTCGGCATGCAGTTCCACCCGGAAAAAAGTGGGGATTTGGGTATTCAAATGCTCCGCAACTTTACTTCTATATGCGGGGAGGACGAATAAATGTACGCAAAGAGAATTATACCGTGCCTCGATGTCAAGAACGGCAGAGTCGTTAAAGGTGTCAGTTTTGTGAATCTTCGCGATGCCGGGGACCCGGTCGAGTGTGCTGTCGAGTATAATAAAAAAGGCGCTGATGAGCTTGTGCTGCTGGATATAACAGCAACGCACGAGGGCAGAGGAACCATGGCGGATATTGTGACAAAGGTGGCGAATTCCATATTTATTCCGTTTACGGTTGGCGGCGGCATTTCCGGCGTATCGGATTTTACCGATTTGCTCCGTGCCGGTGCGGACAAGATTTCGGTTAATTCCGCAGCAGTCCGCAACCCGCAGCTTATCAACGAGGCTGCCTATAAATTCGGCAGCCAGTGTGTTGTTTGCGCCATTGACGCCAAACGCCGCGACGGCGGCTGGGAGGTTTACCTTAACGGCGGAAGAATACCGACCGGTATCGACGCGGTCAAATGGGCTGTCGAGGCATATACAAGAGGCGCCGGCGAAATTCTGCTGACAAGTATGGACTGCGACGGGCAGAAAAACGGGTACGATTTGGAATTGACGCGCGCTGTTTCCGAAAATGTCGGGATCCCGGTGATTGCCTCGGGCGGGGCCGGAACACTTGAACATTTTTACGACGCGTTTACAGCGGGCAAAGCAGATGCCGTACTTGCCGCTTCGCTTTTTCATTTTAATGAAATTTCAATAGCTTCGCTGAAAGAATATCTGGCTGCTAAAAATATCCCTGTCAGGCCGTGCAATTAAGTGTTTTGGGATATATTTTTCCGCCGGTGCAGGGGATGAGAAAATGAGCTGTCTGAAAAATTTTATATCGGCGGAGTATGCCATCGGCTGCCGTTTTGTTCCCGAAAACGGAAACCTTTTATTTCAAAATAATATGACGCTGTTCAAACTTCTCCCGTCCGGCAAGCGTTACTGGTACGCCGACCCGATGCTTTTTGAGTACGAGGGAAGGCGCTGCTTGTTTTTTGAGGCGTTCGACAAACGCAAAAATCTCGGCCGGATAGCCTGCTGTATGTTAAAAGAAGACGGAACCTTTTCGGAGGTTAAAATAATACTTTCGGAGGATATCCATCTTTCGTATCCTGATGTCTTCAGCCGGAGCGGTAAAATATATATGATTCCGGAAGCTTCCGCTTCCGGCCAAATCCGGCTGTATGAATGCATTGATTTTCCATATCAATGGCGGCAATTGCCGCCAATTTTGAACGGCGTAAAAACAGTTGACTCAACACTTTTTGAGCATAACGGCAAGACCTGGCTTTTTTCAGCCGAACTTGATTCTGCCTATATGCACGCAACGAAGCTGAATTTGTTTGAGGTCACCGAAGAATTAAAACTCATACCGCATCTCTGCAATCCTGTTGAAACTGACCTTTCATCTTCCCGCCCGGCCGGGAAAATCTTTAAGTTTAACGGCAGTCTAATACGCCCTTCGCAGGATTGCTCCGAAGGGGAATACGGCAGGGCTGTGAAGTTTAACAAAATAACTTGTTTGGCCGGCGATACTTACGAAGAGGAAACTTTCCGTACCGTAAATTTTGAAAATATTTCCGCAGACACCGGCAAAAAGATTTCCGGCTGCCACACATATGCTCTGAGCGAGGACAGGCGTTTTGAAATTATTGATATTAAATTCAATAAAATCGATATTTTGCTCGGCCTGAAAATCAGCGTTTATCAATTGCTTAAAAGGTTCAGAGGATAAGGTCCGGCAGATTATATTTCTGTGATGAAGGATGCGGCAATGAAAAAAATTCTGTTTTTTATTGAATCGCTTGTTGGCGGAGGCGCCGAAAAATCTCTTACAGAGCTGATTGAAAGCCTTGATAAGAGCAAATATGATATTACTGCGGTGACTGTTGCGGACGGCGATTTTTTTACTCAAAGAGTACGCGATGCCTGCAGATACCGCTGTTTTGCTCAAAAATGCGAACCCGGCAGACCTGTGAAGTCTTTCTTGAATAAAATCACAGTTAAATTTTCGGCAACAGCACCGGCGAAGATGGTTTACGGGTTGCTGATTGGCGGGAAATATGATGTCGAGGTTGCTTACTGCGAAGGCTACGCCACAAAACTGATTGCCCATTCAACCAACCCCAAAAGCAGAAAAATCGCATTCGTGCACACCGATATGCAAAAGAACCATTGGACACAATTTGTTTTCGGCAGTTTGGAGGAAGAAATCAAGTGCTATGAAAAATTTGATATCATCAGCTGTGTTTCGGAAACTGTTGCCCAAGCTTTCAAAAATACGTTTGGAATAACAAAAAATGTCGTCGTTAATATGAATCCTGTTAGAGGGGATTTGATTGCCGAAAAATCAAAAGAGGCATCCGGACTTGAAAAAATCGATTGCCTGCGGATGATTACGGCGGGAAGTTTGACACCTGTCAAAGCTTTCGGAAGGCTTTTAAAAGTTGCCGGTAGGCTGAAAAACGAAGGTTGCCGTTTTGAATTGCTGATTTTGGGAGAAGGAGAAGAAAAACAAAATTTAGAGCGGTATATCGAAACGCATGATTTGTCCGGCTGTGTCAAACTTATGGGGTTTCAGGAGAACCCGTATAAATTCTTGGCGGATTCCGATTTTTTTGTTTGTTCTTCTCTTGCGGAAGGTTTGAGCATAGCGGCAACAGAAAGCATTATTATTGGGAAACCGGTTGTAACGACCGACTGCTCGGGCATGGCGGAACTTTTCGGAGGCTTTGAATGCGGCGTTATTTGCGGGAACAGCGAAGATGATTTGTTCAAAGCTTTAAAAAATGTGCTGGATAATCCTGCCTGCCTGCAGAAATACGGTGAGCATTTAAAATTAAGAGCCGCTTCATTTGACATCATCCGGAGTGTCCGCGAAATTGAAAAAATGTTTTAACATTGCCTGTAATATTCAAGGGGCTGCCGCCGGCAGCCCCTTGAATCGTTTATTATATTTTTTGTGGTATTTTGCGCTGTTATAATTATTCGGCGGTTGTCTCATCCGTCAATGCCGTTGTTGCTATTTCAGCCCACACCTGCAAAGTGACTTCGGTTCCTTTTTCATAAGAAAGCCCGGCAACGGGGCTGACAGCGAAAATAGAATTCGGAACACCTGTGCCGTCGTTTACCCTGTCTTTTTTAGTGCATTTAAAACCGAGAGCTGTCAGCTGTGCTTCCACAGCCGTATAATCCATACCAATAAGATTATCCGGCAGGACAATCATTTCTTTGCCTTTGCTTACGGTCAGAATGATTTCAGTACCTTCGCCGACTTCACTGTTTTCAGGAACGCTTTGGGAAATAATCGTGCCGAGTTTTACTTCACTGCTGTAGACATAGTTCGCCGTAAAGGTGAATTTTTCTGCCCAGAGAGGGTTTGTAATAATTTCCTGATAAGAGCCGAGAACGGTGAAATCAGGGACGGTAACCGTGTCCGATGATGTTGTCGAAGATGATGAAGTCGTTTGGTCATTGCCTGCGCCGCCAAAAAACCTGTCCCTGAAAACCGTAAAAGAAAGAATGGCGAAAATAACAAGCCCTGCCGCCAGACTTATCGCACCGGCTTTTATAGCCGTTTCTTTGGCGCTTTTCAGTTCTTCCGCGGTTAAAGGTTTTTTAACAGCCGATTTCGGTTTTTGCTCCTGCTTCGGTGCCTGATGGAAGACTTCGCCGGCCGCGGCCGCACTCGGTGAGGCGGAAAGCTCGGCGCGGAGCTGTTCAACGGAACGGGTCCGGTCGCCCGGCTGTATTTGAAGGGCATTGATTAAAGCGTTAACCACATAAGCGGGAATTTGTTCGGCAAACTTTGCAGGTATCATCAGCCTGTCATTTGCTTCACGGGCCGGGGCGTCAATCGGATCGCTGCCGATAAGCGCGCGGTATAAAACAGCCGCAAAAGCATAAATATCTGTCCAAACACCTTGTTTGCCTTTGTTGCCGTACTGTTCAATCGCGGCATACCCGTTAAAAAGCTGAGGATTGAGCGGGCTTCGCTCCGTTCTGGCTTGCCAAATGCTGAATCCGGATATTCTGATCTTGCCGTCCCTGCCCATAAACAGGGTGGTGGGGGAGATACCCCTGTGAATTATTCCGGATGAGTGAAGTGTACCTAAAGTGGAAAGCACCGGCATAAACAGCTGGCGCGCTTTTTCCCAGTTGATATAACCGGTTTTGCTGCTTAAAAGAAAATCTCTTAAGGTTACTCCGTCAAAATCTTCCGAAATTGCATAAGCCGTCGCATAATCCTCAACGATATCAATAACACTGATAAGTGCGGAAAGACCGCGCAGGCGCGCTAACTGGCGCCACATTTCTAGAAAGCTTTGGCAGCATTCATGGAAGGTTGCTTCACGCCCGGCCATGATTCTTAATACAGGGGAATTCGGTGTGCGTGCGGAGATTGCGTCGGGCAGGAATTCGCGAATGCTCACCGCAACCCTGTTTGTCAAGTCCCAACCGATATAGGTGGCGCCTTCGCCGTTGTATTCAAGCAGTTTTCCTACAAGGTAACGGTTGCTTACGACCGTTCTGATCGGAAGATATGGCGCTAACTGCGTTGAATCGGTTTGAAAACCGCAATGCGGACATTGCTTTACATTTCCGATTTCTTTCATACAACTCATGCAAAGGTCATCGGTGTTTATCATTTAAGGCTGCTCCCCTGTCAAGTTATTTTGCATTTTTAGGGTTCCGCACGCAAAGGTTATGTATTAATGAAAATTAAGGCGATTCAAACACCGCCGGCAAGGCGGTGTTTTTTCTCTGCAATATGGTAGCAAATATCCATGCATTTGTCAACTTGCCGGGCACCCTGCCGGCGTTCGGGCTGACTGACGCCCGGCAGATTCAGGTTAATGGACCGTTCCGGTGGTCTGATTTATGTTGACTGCGTAATTCTCAATATTGACCATAATGCCCGCGTCTGTACCGTTAAGATTTCCGTCGCCGTTTAGGTCACCGGCCTTAATATAAGCTGCATCGATTATTTCGTCAAAATCCAGCGCGTAATTTTCAACATCGACAATTACTCCGGCATCGATTCCCGTAATATTGCCGTCGCCCGTAACATCGCCGAAAATTACTATGACATACGTTTTTACGATTTGTTGTGTAATGCTGTCAACAATATTAACTTTTGTGCCGGTTCCCAAAATGTTCGAAACGGTGGAATACTGTATCTGCCCGCTGCCGGAGATATGTACGCAATCCGTTTCAAAAACCGTTTTTGTTGTTCCGGGTTCAAGCCCGTATATAAATCCGTTTGCCTGGTCAATTACCGTGGCGGAACCCGTATCAGGTGTCAGCGCAACAGGTATTTTGCTCCATACAGCATAAAGAGTGGTGTCTCCGGAGGAAAAAACGCAGCTTTCAAGTGCCGCGGCAGCGTCCGCGGTCAATGCCCAGCCCAAGAAATTGTAATACGGCCTTGTGATGCCATTCCCGGCTGGCAAGGCAACCGCATCACCGGCAGTGCCTGTTTGCGCCGGCGGAAGCGTACCGGTACCGCCGTTCAGGTCGAAGTTAACTGAAACACCGATCGGAATGGCCCGGTCGGCAAGCGATAATGATGGGGAAAAGTCCATTGCGGTTGTCCCGGTATAACTCGGTGAGCTTGCGTCGGCGCAGCAATAGAAATACTGGGCGCCTGTTGTGTTGGAAGAATTTTGAGTCCATCTGTCATCAACAAATATCCGCCCTGTTCCGGTTGCACCGGCGTTGACGGTTAACTGAAAACTGAACAGCCATTTGCCGTCATTCATCAGTGAGGGGAAACCTCCGTTTGCTGATTCAATGCCCGCAGTGAATGTGGTAGTGGTAAACTTATAAAGTGCTTTTTCCGCGGCCGTAAAGCTTGACGGCCATGCCGCAGCCGGGCTGGTGGTCATACCGCCGGTGTCGGTGACAGTATTTTTATAATAAGTATTTTCGGGGTTAAAGGTGAATGCTGAAGTGCTGCTTCCGGCAATCGTATAGAAATTCTTATCATACATTACGACTATTTTACTTGTTCCGCAGAAGAAGTTTGTGCCCGGTGTGACGGTTACCGTTATAGTATCGCCGGGTTTTGTAGCATGAACTGTTTGCAATTCGCCGTTTACCTCTTTGAAGGTATTGATAACAATGCTGTATTCCGGTTTTGTGATATAAATAAATACAATATTGTTGTTTTCTGCCGCAAGCTGAAGTGTTTTGATGCCGCTTATCGGGCTGTAGCCGTTAATTGCAGCTGCCGTTTCGGTTACCGTTTTCGTTACCTGGCCGGTTCCGGTTTTGTCTGCTGCAAGTTTGATTCCGGCTGCCGTATTAAGCCTATATTCTACCGTATAGCTGACGGTTTTATAAACAAGGGCGGCTATCGCGTCATTGATTGCCTGGGCGTAGGCGTTGATTTGAGGCTGATCTTTATATGAAAGGGAATAATTCACGGCATTGACGGCGTTTGTCAATACGGCCCAACTACCCGTCGTGTAAAGTGATGAATCAAGCGCGCCGGCATTAGCTGCCGCTGTATTCACCGCCGAATAATCGGGGTTCATGGTCGCCATCGCCGCCTCAACAGCAAGCTTGGCATTGACCATTCTGTAGGTATTCACAAGCGGATGATAACTGCTTTGGTTATCCGCAACATTGTAACAGGTGTTGTTTAGAATGATCGCGCGGACTTCCGCTCCGGTCAGGTTGGGGTTGACAGACCAGGCCAGCGCTGTAACGGCAGCGGCCATGGGCGAAGCCATGGAGGTGCCGCTCATATTGCCGTAATAACCGCCGGCATAACAACTGTAAACATTGACTCCGGGTGCGCATATATCCACCTGGGAACCGGCATTTGAAGAGGAAGCCTGCATAAAAGAACCTACGCCGACGCGCTCTGCCGAGCCGACAATAATAATCCGCTCGTTTATTTTTTTAACCATATCGGTGGTGCTCAAAAGATTGGTATAAGTTACACTGCAAAAGTATCCGTTGTAGACTGCGTCCTGCGAATAACCGTTCTGGCCGTTCCCGGCGGATTGGCAGACGATGAAGTCGTAACCGGCGTTCAGCAGCGGTTTCATAACCGCTTCGCTTTGATGGGCGTAACTGATTACATAGGTGTTCACCTCCGGAGCGCCGTATCCGGATATGTCATTTGCGAGCCCCAAAGAAAAATTGACAACTTTGGCGCCTGCCTGTACTGTCTCGGTCAGGCCGGCAAAAAGGTTGGCGTCTGTTCCCACCAGAACATCCCAGTTGACACAGTACATGTTTGTGTCCCACAGAATCCCGGTTACTCCTAAATTGTTGTTTGGAATCGCTCCCATGATACCGGCGACATGCGTACCGTGGTCATCATTCGCGTTGTTTTCAGCGGCGGAAGCGGCATCGGGGAAGAAGATTTTGCCCGTGAGGTCTTCGTGGGTATTGTCAACACCCGCGTCGCAGATACCGACATTGATATGGTTATATGCCCAGTCGTAACCCCATGCGCTGAGCGCCTGCACGGCTTCAACACTCCAATTATAATTATTGGGATTCAATTCACTCCAGGTGGAACCGTTCCAAGGGTCGCTTGGCGTGACAGCGGTTGCCATCGGCGCAGCGGCAAGAGCCATGTTGCAGCCTGCGTAGAATACCTTGTCTGATTTGGTAAGCTGATCTGCCAAAGCTGTAAGATTATCAATGCTGTTCTCCTCGACTTCAACCTGCCACATATTGATACCGTTGATATAACCCACGCATTTGCCGCCGACGGCGTTGATAACTTCCTGCCTTTCTTCATCGGTGACATTTTCTTCAAAATAAACCAGAAGATTATTATCGACATATTGCAGGTTGCTGTCTTTTTTAATTTTCCTGATATCTTTTAACGTTGTCTTTTTTATGGATGAACTGTCATAATCGATATGAAGGGTTTGTACATCCTTCTGCCCGTTTGCGGCGGTTGCGGTGACAATAATTTCGTTGTCGTGCGGTTTGAGTTTAAGGTGGTTGATACTGAACGAGCCGTTATTGACTTCGGCCTCGCCTTCAAATGACAGTTCGCCTTCATCAACGCTGGAATATACTTGATACGTCACTTTTGTATTGCTGTCTTTTATTTTAAGCTTGCCGGTTATTTTCTGCCCGGCGCTTTTTACGGTTCCGTCTTTACGGTCTAAGGTAAAAGATGCTTTATCGGAAAAGGCGCCCGCAAATGTTAAACCGCTGCCGGCAAAAACACCGAGCGTATAAAGTGCTGTGATTATAATACTGAGTATTGCCGAAAAAAGTTTCTTTGCTTTTATCATCTGTAACATGTTCCTTTCGTAATGGCACCTGATTATCTGTAAAGAATATTAGACTTGCTATTGAAACCCTGCCGCTGCAAGAGCCAATAATTGGTAATAAACTTCCAGATTTATTATACGATATTTTTTAAGTAAATACAATAATTTGCCGTAAATTCGGATGAGCTGCACAGGCTGCGGAAACAGCAGTTTCCATAAATATTACAACGAAAAAGGCGAACAGAATAACAGGGGACAGCCCGGAAAGACACCGGCTGCAGGTTACTCCGTTCGCCATTAATCAGAGAGAAACAGGAAAAAATGAAGCGCATAAAAAACGGTGCGCCTTATATCTGCGCAGATACGGGTAAGCTGTCTGCCTTGATTCAGCTTAATCTTTTCAATTCGCATTTGAACTTGTAAAAAATAAGCTTGACAGAATCCGAAGCAACTTCGGTACCTTCGCCGTCATAAATCTTAACTGTAATATTGGCGGAACGGGCACCTGTTTTAAGGTTTGTGATTTTGCCGGTTTGATCAACGGCAACCTTTTTGGCATTGTCCGATGACCAGACAACAGTCACATTTTTTATACTGCCTGTATTATATGCGGCATCAAGCTGCAGCTGTATTTTCTTATAAAACTTGTACCAGGGTATTTGTATGCTGTATGCTTCGCCGAGCAATACGCCGCCGCTCTTGATTTTAACATAACATACAATGTTGCTGATATTTAATGAGGCAGTTAAACTCGAATTACCGGCAGAATCAAAGCACCTTGCGCTTACGGTGCAATTAGTTGCCAGTTCAACCGGTACGGTATAGTCTGTCCATTCTCCGCCGTCAATGCTGTACTCTTTTACGGCTGCGTCCGTGGGGAAGTTTATGGCAACCGTGACTCCGTCAGCTGTGGGCTCTGTTGTGCTTGGCGTAATCACAGGTGCTTCGGGCGGTGTCTTGTCGATGTTGCTGACTGTGAATGAGCCATCCTCAACCGCTGTGCCTTCGGAGTCGGTATATCTTGTACAGACAGTCGTGTTTGCGGTTAACTCAAGCGGGATGGTATATTCGGACCATTCTCCGGTGCCGAGTTTATATTCCTTGCCGGTTGCGCCACCGGGGTAGGTGATGGTGACGGTAACATTTCCGTTTGTCGGGTTGGTTGGCGTTGCTTTGAATGTTACGGAACCGGCAGGTTTTGTCGCGATGGCAGCTTCAACCGCAAGCTTGGCATTGACCATTCTGTAAGTGTTAACAAGCGGATGGTTTTCGCTTGGATTGTCTGCGACATTATAACAGGTGTTGTTCAAAACAAGGTCTCGAACCTCCGCGCCCGTAAGCGCAGGATTGACTGACCAGGTCAGCGCGGCGACAGCGGCAACCATCGGCGACGCCATAGAGGTACCGCTCAAGCTGCCGTATACATCGCCGGCTTTGCAGCCGTAAACGCTGACACCGGGCGCGCATATATCCACTTGTGAACCGGCGTTTGAAGTAGTCGCCTGCATAAACGAACCTATTCCGGTGCGCTCCGCCGAGCCGACAATAATAATCCGGTCATTGATTTTTTGCGCCATTTCAGTGCTGCCTTCCAGATTATTTTCGGTTACGCTGCAAAAATAACCGTTGTATATCGCATCTTGCGAACAGCCGTCATGGCCGTTGCCTGCCGACTCGCAAACGATGAAGTCATAGCCGGCGTTGAGCAGCGGTGTCATAACCGCTTCGCTTTGATGGGCATAACTGATTACTTTCGGATTGACATCGGGCTCGCCTAAGGTCGAAATATCGCTTGACAGCCCAAGGGAGAAATTGACAACCTTTGCGCCGGCTTCAACGGTTTCGGTCAAACCGGCGAACAGATTGGCGTCCGTTCCGCCGAGGATAGCCCAGTTGACACAATACATATCCGTATCCCAAAGAATTCCTGTTACGCCTTTATTGTTGTTCGGTATTGCGCCCATGATGCCCGCGACATGGGTTCCGTGGGTATCTGTTGGGTCATTTTCAGCTTCGGAAGCCGCGTCGGGGAACAGTATTTTTCCCGCAAGATCCTCATGGCTGTCATCAACGCCCGCGTCAACAATACCGACATCAATGTGGCTGAAGGCCCAATCATAACTCCAAGCGCTGGGTGCCTGCACTGCTTCAACACTCCAGTTATAGTTGTTTGGATTGAACTCGCTCCAGTCGGAGCCGTTCCATGGGTCGTTCGGGATGACCGGATCGGCCATTGATGCAGCCGCAACCATGTTGCAGCTCGCGCATAAAACATGTTCGGATTTAGCCAGCTGCCCGGCGGCTTTGGCCAAATCATCATAAGCCATGGGGCTGACCTCAATCTGCCACATATTAATGCCGTTGACATAGCCGACGCATTTCCCGCCGACGGTGTCAATAACTTTCTGCCTTTCCTCATCGCCGGTGTTTTCTTTAAAATAGACCAAAAGATTATTATCGACATACATGAGGCCGCTGCTGCCTGTTTCTTTAATATTTTTGAGCGCTGCGGCTTTAATGGAAGAACTGTCATAGTTTAAATTGACGGTTTGCACTTCTTTTTTTCCGTCGGCCGCAGTTGCGGTGATTACTATTTTATTGGCGTGGGGTTTTAATTTAAGGCTGTCAATACTGAATGCGCCGTTATGGACATCGGCTGTGCCTTTAAAAGAAAGCCTTCCTTTGTCAATCCCGGAATATACTTGATAGGTCACCTTTGTTTGGGCGTTACTGACTTTTAATCTGCCGGTTATTTTTTGCGCTGCGCGGCTGACAGTGGAACTCTTTTGATTAAGGGTGAAGGATGCCGGGCTAACGGTGCCGGCAAAGGCTAAACAGCAGCCGTTAAAAACGCCGCAAGCGATTACAGTTGCCAGCAGCAAACTCAGCAGCGAACGGGATAATTTCTTGAATATGCGCATCTGAATTTTCTTCCTTTCAACAAAGCACAGCGTTGCTGCCGTTTTTCAACGCCTGTAAAACCGCGCTTGACGTTTTCGTATAAATTAATTTATTATAACGCTAAATAAACGCAGTCCGCAAGGCTTATTCCTGTGAAATGTATGTGAACGCCGGCCGGATTGCGCCCGGCCGTGGTCAGCCGTGAACGCGCGGCAAGGAATATTTCCTAAAACCTTGCATTTCCGCGCAACAGTGTTATAATATATTTTAATCATTTAACAGGAGATGCGTCAACATGCAAAAAATCACGATTGAAAAAACGAAAACACCAAAACAAAAGCCCGCGGACCAGAGTAAACTGGGATTCGGCAACTACTACACCGACCATATGTTTTTAATGAATTACGATGCCGGGGAAGGTTGGCATAATCCCCGTATTGTTCCATATGCCCCGATACCGCTAGATCCATCCGCAATGTGCCTGCATTACGGCCAGGAGGTATTTGAGGGCCTGAAAGCGTACCGTACAGATGAAGGCGGCATTTTGATGTTCCGCCCTGATCGCAATATGGCCAGGCTAAATGTATCAAACGAGCGTCTTTGCATACCTCAAATTGACGAACAGTTTGCTGTGGAAGCAATGAAAGAACTGGTTTTGGTCGATCAGGACTGGATACCGACAGCAGAAGGGACATCCCTTTATATCCGCCCGTTTATTTTTGCTGTGGATGCGCATGTCGGGGTTCATCCGGCCCACCACCTTATTTTCTGCATCATTCTTTCGCCTGTTGGCGCATATTATCCGGAGGGGCTTAATCCGGTCAAAATCTATGTGGAGCAGAATTATGTCCGCGCCGTCAAAGGCGGAATGGGATTCACGAAAACAGGCGGAAATTACGCCGCTTCTCTTAAAGCACAGGATGAGGCCGATGCAGCCGGTTATACCCAGGTGCTTTGGCTTGACGGTGTGGAAAGAAAGTATATTGAAGAAGTCGGCACCATGAATGTGTTCTTTGTTATTGACAACGAAGTTATAACACCCGCCCTTCAGGGCAGCATTTTGGGCGGTATAACCCGTATGTCGTGTTTGGAAATCCTGCGTTCCTGGGGTATGAAAGTAACGGAACGCCGTATTTCAATTGACGAAGTCGCAAAAGCCGCTGAAGAAGGCAAGCTTAATGAAGCGTTCGGCTCCGGCACCGCTGCTGTTATTTCACCGATCGGCCAACTTAAGTGGGGCGATATGGTTATGACTATCAATAACGGCAAAATCGGCGCCGTATCCCAAAAGCTTTATGACAGCCTTACCGGGATACAATGGGGAAAACTTCCGGATACATTCGGCTGGACATACAAGATTAAATAAGCTGCAAGGTGAGAAATACTGAATGAAAGCGGGCGATAAAATGGCTAAGCTGTATTTTAAATACGGGGCAATGGGTTCTTCAAAATCCGCGCAGGCGCTGATGACTAAATTCAACTATGAGGAAAAAGGGCGAAGTGTGTGGCTTATCAAGCCATACGCCGACAACCGTGACGGCAATAAAGGCGTCGTCCGTTCCCGTATAGGTATAGAAGCCAAAGCCGATGTAATATCGCGCACGGACGATCTTTATGACAGCTTTATCACAGGTGCGCACCGGAATACGGATGTTATTATCGCCGATGAATGCCAGTTTTTCTCGCCGGAGCAGATTGATGAACTCAGGCGCATTGTAGATGAGCATGACATTCCGGTTTTGTGTTTCGGTCTGCGTACCGATTTCCAAACAAAGCTTTTCCCGGGAAGCCGCCGCCTGTTTGAAATTGCCGATTCGATTACCGAAATTAAAACGATATGCAAATGCGGTAAAAAAGCTACCGTTAACGCCCGGCTTGATGAGACCGGCAAAATAATCACAAAAGGCGACCAGGTTTATATCGGCGGCAATGAGAGTTATGAGGCGATGTGCCATCAGTGCTGGAAACTGAAAATCAAGGAACAGCAGGAAGAAGCCGGGGCTAAAAATAAAAAATGACCGGAAGAGGTAAAACAAATGCCCCGCACGATCTCCTTTTCGGTTCCAAATGAATATGACAACAGGAAAGTTGCGCATTTCCTTCGCGGAAGTGCGCGGCTTTCCGCGCGTTTGATCGGTTCGCTTAAACAAACCGGCGACGGCATATTGCTTAACGGAGAGCATATCCGCACAGTGGATATGATAAAAGCGGGGGATGTCATTACCGTAAATATCCCGGATGATGATTTTTTGCCGGAGCCTGTCAATATACCCCTGGATATTCTTTATGAAGATCATGACATAATTGCCGTTAATAAATCTCCGCTTATGGCAATGCATCCGACCCATAATCACCAGGGCGACACGCTCGCCAACGCTGTTGCCTTTCATCTTTCCGGCAAGGGGAACCGCTCTGCTTTCAGAGCAATCGGCAGGCTGGACAAAGGCACTTCAGGAGTAGTGATTTGCACATTGAACAAATACTCTGCCTCAAAGCTGACCGGCAGCGTTAAAAAAGAATATCTGGCTGTTGCCCAAGGGGAATTTTACGGCGAGGGCACCATTGACGCGCCAATTTGCCGGCCGAATCCCATGAAAACGCAGCGTGCCTGCGGTGGGGAAGGGGACAGGGCGGTTACCCATTGGCAGGCGATTGAAAGCGGCGGAGGTTTCAGCCTGCTGCGTCTGAAACTTGAAACCGGGCGTACACATCAGATCAGAGTCCACTTTGCCTTTATCGGAGCGCCTCTGCTGGGCGACAGCATGTACGGCGGCGCGTTCCCGGAAACAGGGCACCAGATGCTTCACTGCGAAAGCGCGGAGTTTCCCCATCCCATAACGGGCGAGATATTAAAAATTACCGCGCCGATGCCCGAAGAAATGGACGAATATGTCCGTAATATGAAGCGCCGCGGGCAGGCCGCGGACTGATGATAAAACCCTCGGCAACCGGGGCTGTTTATTCGATTTCCCGGGTGCTTCGCTGTTTTTGCTTAAAAGTATCGGGGCGGCAGCCAAACAGGCTTAATATTTGCTGTTGTTCCCCGATATGCTGCGGACGGCGGACTTTTCATGCAAACACAGAAATGCTGCTGAACACAGCGGATTGTATTTATAGCTTTATTGACCACAATCTGCAGTATTTCAGCCCGCTTTTATATCCATTCCGCAAAAATATTAAAAACCCCTTTTCAAATACCGTAATCGGTGGTATAATCAAAAAAGTATTACTCGATCAGCATTTAAATAGACTGTTACGCTTTTTCTATAGATACAAAATTTAATAAAAAGGAAGTGCCGTGTTTGGAAAAAATAGTTATCAACGGCGGCAAAAAGCTTTGCGGCGAGGTTAATATCAGCGGTGCGAAGAATGCAGCTGTCGCCATCATTCCGGCAACTATTTTGGCGCAGGATTTGTGCCGAATTGAAAATATGCCCGACATCAGCGATGTTAATATAATGCTTAAAATACTTCACAATATGGGCGCCGAAGTCAAAATGATCAACAAGAATACTTATGAAATTGACACCAGAAATATAACATCCCATATTGTATCGCACGAAATGACAAAGCACTTGCGTGCTTCATATTATTTGATCGGCGCTTTACTCGGCAGATTCAGCAAAGCATGTGTTGCGATGCCCGGCGGATGTGATTTCGGTGTCAGGCCGATTGACCAGCATATCAAAGGGTTTGAGCTTCTCGGTGCCGCTGTATCCATCGAAGAAAATGCCATGGTGGATGCCAGCGCTTCTGAGCTGATGGGGAGTTCTATCTATTTGGATATGGTATCCGTCGGTGCTACTGTCAATGTTATGCTGGCCGCTGTCAAAGCAAAAGGGCTTACTATCATTGAAAACGCGGCGAAAGAACCCCATATTGTCGACCTTGCCAACTTCCTAAATTTAATGGGGGCGGATGTGAGAGGAGCAGGTACCGATGTGATTAAAATCCGCGGGGTGGACTCTCTCCACGGCTGCACTTATTCCATTATCCCCGACCAAATCGAAGCGGGTACCTATATGGTCGCCGTTGCTGCGACCGGCGGAGATGTCACCGTTAAAAACGTCATACCCAAGCATTTGGAATCTATAACCGCAAAGCTCCTTGAATGCGGTGCCGATATTGAGGAATTTGATGACAGCATCCGTATATCATGTGCAAACCGTCCGATTCGCTGCAACATTAAAACAATGCCGCATCCCGGTTTTCCGACCGATATGCAGCCTCAAATGACCACACTGCTTTGTATTGCTGACGGAACAAGCATTGTTTCCGAAGGCGTTTGGGACAACCGCTTCCGTTATGTCGAACAGCTAGCCCGAATGGGTGCTTCCATCAAGGTCGACGGAAAGGTAGCGATTGTCGAGGGTATTGAGCACCTTAAAGGCGCTCCCATTAAAGCCGATGATCTCAGGGCCGGCGCGGCGATGCTTATTGCCGGGCTTATCGCAAAAGGCACCACCGAGATTGAAAACATCGTGCATATTGACAGAGGCTATGAAAATGTTGTTGAAAAATTCGGCTTGCTCGGCGCGGATATCAAGAGAGTCGTGCTAAAAGAGCAGGACGATATTGAAAACGCCGGTTAACGGTTACGGCGGCCGGCGTGTTCAGCGGGCAGAATAATGATATTGGAGAAATAAATTATGGCTCGCTTTTGTCCCTTGTTTTCTTCCAGCAGCGGCAACTGCACATATATCGGCGGCGCGTCGGGCGGGATACTCATTGATGTGGGTGTCAGCGCTAAGCGGACCCGCGACGCTTTAAAAGACATCGGTGTTGAGACAGACAGCATCGGTGCCATTTTTGTTACCCATGAACATTCGGACCATGTGAGCGGTTTGCGTGTTTTTGCGAGTTCCCACGGTATTGATGTTTATACCTCGCAAGGCACGCTTGAAGCGCTGGAGGATATGAACATTTTAACCGGTAAGTACAAAGCCCGGGTTATACCGGCCGGCGGAGTTGAGGCCTGCGGTATGAATGTCATGGCATTTTCAACTTCCCATGATTCGCGGGAAAGTGTGGGCTATATAATCATGACACCCGACGGGCGGCGAATAACCGTCGCGACCGATACTGGAATTGTTACGGATGAAACAATGGCGGGTTTTTGCGGCAGCGATTTGGTAATGATTGAATCCAATCACGATGTGGCAATGCTTGAAAACGGCCCTTATCCCTATTATTTAAAACGGAGAATACTCTCGAAGCGAGGGCATTTATCCAATGACTCCTGTGCGGAAACTGCGAAGCAGCTTCTTAGAAACGGTACAACCCGGTTTGTTTTAAGCCATTTGAGCAAAGAAAATAATTTCCCGCGGCTCGCGTATCAGACATCTTTTGCGGCCTTGAGCGAAACAGGCGCTCAAGAGGGCAAGGATTATATGCTGACAGTTGCCGGCGGTGCGGAAACACCTCGAATAATGGTTTTTTAACATAAATAAATCGAAATATGTCCTTGTGAACCATGCAGAGGGCAGATGCGTGAAAGTTGGCATATTCACGGAACTCTCCTTTGTGTGGCAATTCTTTGCGGCGGCAAAAGGAACACAGTTATCCGGAAAATTTAAGAAACAGGTGGAAATGATGAAAAAGAGTTTAATTATACTGGCTGCGTTGGTTATGGTTCTTACAGGAGTGATGTCCGGGTGTAAAAATGATTCTGCCGAAACCATTCGGATAGGCTTCTTCCCGAATCTGACTCATTCACAGGCTGTATACGGTTATGCCAACGGCGATTTTGCCAAAGCGTTCGGAAAAGATGTCAGCTTAAAATGGCTCAGCTTTAATTCCGGCCCGTCGGAAATCGAAGCAATGTTTGCGGGCGAAGTCGATATCGGCTATATCGGGCCGATCCCAGCTATCAACGGCTATATCAAATCAAGCGGAGATGTTAAAATTATTTCGGGCGCCACATTAAACGGCGCGCTGCTGGTTACGCGGAAAGGTTTGAAAATTGATCAGGTGAAAGGCCTTGACGGTTATACGGTTGCGGTGCCTCAGTTTGGCAATACACAGCATTTATGCCTGCTTAATCTTTTATCGGTCAACGGTCTTAAAACAGTCGAAAAGGGCGGAAAAGTCAAAATAGTTGAATCATCCAATCCGGATATTAAAACTTTGATGGACAAAGGCGATGTGGACGCGGCTCTGGTTCCCGAACCGTGGGCAACAAGGCTGGTTAAAGAGATTGGCGCCAATATCTTACTGAACAGTGATCAAATTTGGGATGCCGGCGATTATGCCACGACGGTTATTGTCGTCAATACGGATTTTTACGAGAAGAATAAGCAGCTTGTGGAGACATTCCTGAAAACCCATGTTGAAATAACAGCTTATATCAACAAGAACCCCGAACAGGCCATGAAAAAGATCAATGATAAAATCGGAGAGCTGACAGGAAGCAAACTGGATGAAACTGTGCTGAGTGATGCCTTTTCGAATTTAATCGTCACCTATGACCCGAATGTTTCTTCCGTAAACAAGTTCATGGATATTTACCGGGAGGAAGGCTTTGTTGACGAGATTCAAAATAAAGAAGGAATATATGACTTCACGGTCTTGAACAGTATTTTGAAAGAGAAATCTTTGCAGGAGATCAGCTGAAGAATGAACATTGAACTTACGGATGTTTGCAAAAGCTATGAAGATTACGGTTCTGTGCTCAGCGGCATCAGTCTGGAAATAAAGGATCATGAGTTTATCTGTATTTTAGGCCCTTCCGGCTGCGGAAAATCAACCCTGCTTAATATTATTGCAGGGCTGGACATGCCGACAAGCGGCAGTGTTTATGTGAACGGTCATCCTGTCACCGGGCCTTCAAATGACAGGGTTATGATGTTTCAGGGCCAGTCCCTGTTCCCGTGGCTGACTGTGATAGAAAACATTAAATTCGGGCTGGAACTAAAAAAATTCTCAAAGGACCGGCAGGAAGAAATCGCGTTAAAATACCTGAAACTTATTAAATTGGAAGAATTCAAAGATTACAATGTGCATAAACTTTCCGGGGGCATGCAGCAAAGGGTCTCTTTGGCGCGGGCTTTGGCAATTGAAAGCCCTTTTATATTAATGGACGAGCCTTTCAGCTCGCTGGACAAGCAAACCATCAATGTGCTCAGGGAAGAGCTTGAGTATTTATGGAGAAGCTTAAAAAGCACGATTATTTATGTTACGCACAGTGTGGAAGAAGCAATATTTTTCGCGGACAGAATTGTAATGCTTTCCGCGAATCCGGGCAGGATTAAAAAGATTATTGAGGTGGACCTGCCGCGGCCGCGTAAAATTGACGATGAAGAGGTTATCCGTCTCAGGGCTGAGATTTTAAAGGAATTGCGTTATGAGGTTGAACTGAGTGAAGAAAAAAGCAAGATCGTTTCGTGACAGCGCAAAGATTTCCCTGCTGTATGTTTTTCTGATTGCTGCCTGGCAATTCAGCTATTATATTTTTGTTGAAAAACTCAGCATGGTAAAAATGTATATGTTCCCTTCCCCAAAAGGGATCGTATATTCGCTGGCAAATTTAATAGGGAATGACATCCTGCTGGATGCGGTTCTCAGCAGCTTCAGGAAAATGCTGATAGGCTTTTCCGTCTCGTTGATAGCCGGCATACTGCTGGGGCTGCTGCTGACACGGTCCGCGTTTTTATCAAAAGCGGTCAAACCGTTTATTTTGGGGCTGCAGACATTGCCCAGCATTTGCTATGTGCCGTTTGCTCTGCTGTGGTTTGGCCTTAGCGATACGGCGACAATTTTTGTTGTGGTTGTCGGCTCTGTCTTCAGCATATGTATCTCGACTGAATCCGCTGTGAAAAACGTAAATCCGGTTTTTATACGGGCCGCTAAAACAATGGGCGCTTCGGGCGCGGATATTTATACGAAAATTATTTTGCCTGCAAGCATACCTGAATTCGTTTCCGGGCTCAAACATGGCTGGTCCTTCGCGTGGCGCGCGCTCATCGCAGGGGAAATGGTGTCCGGTACTATCGGCGGTTTGGGGTATGTGCTGCTGGTCGGCCGGGAGCTGTTGGATATCAACCAGATTATGGTTGTTATTATTATCATCATCGTTATCAGTGTTATCATTGAAAAACTCATATTCGGCAAAGCGGAAAACATAGCAAGGAAAAAGATGGGCCAGATGTAAAATCAATAGATGACAAAAGGGCAGGGGACGACTATTGCCGGTCCCTGCCCTGTGCTTTTGCATAATAATTACAACTTGCTACTGCAACGCCGCGTTTCCTCTTTCACCTGTGCGGATTCGAATGGCATCCTGCACTTCGGATATAAATATTTTCCCGTCACCGGCATCGCCCGTCTTCGCCTTGGCACATATTTTTTCAACGACGGTTTCCACCAGGTCATCCTGGACAACGATCTCTATTTTTATTTTCGGCAGGAAGTTCAGCTCAACTTCGGAGCCCCTGACAAACTCTTTCCAGCCCTTCTGATTGCCGCAGCCCATAATTTCGCTGATGCTTATGCCGTTTATTTTCAAAGGGCTTAAAATTTCTTTAATATCCTCCAGCTTTTCGGGCCGGATAAAAGCTTCTATTTTTTTCATCTGTTTAGCCTCCCGTTAATTTACTTCCGTTAATGGTCCATGCCGATAAATGCGGGATATGCGGATTCGCCGTGTTCTGAAATATCAAGGCCGATGTCTTCGTCTCTCGGCGATACTTTTATATTTCCGGTTGCCAGTTTGGCAATTCCGACAGCTATCAGCGTGCCGGCAGCGGCAACAGCAACGGTGATGCCGATGGACTCAATCTGGCGCAAAAACAAATTCCATTCGCCGAAGATGAGGCCGTTCCATTTCGCCGAGGAATTAAGGGATGCCTGCGTAAAAATACCGGTTGCAATGCCGCCCCAGATTCCGCCGATACCGTGACAGCCGAACGCGTCAAGCGCGTCATCATAACCGAATTTCGGTTTGACAACAGTGATGAAGAAATAGCATATCGGGCTGACCAGGGAACCGATGATTAAGGCTGCCCAAACCGGGACAAAACCCGCGCCCGGCGTTATCGCGACCAGTCCGATAACAAGGCCTGTGGACGCGCCGACCAATGTCGGTTTTCCGTTTTTTACTTTTTCGATCAGCATCCAGGTAAGCATAGCGGCTGCCGCGGAAGTGTTTGTTGCCATAAATGCCCGCACGGCAATCCCGTTGGCGGCGCCTGCGCTGCCCGCGTTGAATCCGAACCATCCGAACCACAGCAGAGCTGCGCCGAGCAGAATAAAAGGCACATTATGCGGATGATAAGTGGCTTTGCCGTGATGCTTGCGCTTGCCGAGTACCAGCGCAAGGACAAGCGCGCTGACACCGGAACTGATATGCACAACATTGCCTCCGGCAAAGTCCAGCGCGCCGATCTTTTGCAGAAAACCGCCGCCCCAGACCATGTGCGCCAATGGATAATAAACCAAAACGGACCAGATGCCGATAAATACAAACAGGGATGTAAATTTCATTCTTTCAACAACAGCGCCGGAAATCAGAGCCGGTGTAATAATTGCGAACATCATTTGGAAGATGGCAAAACATAAATTCGGGATAGTCGGCGCAAACGGGCCGGGCGCAATATCAACGCCGTTGAGGCCAAACCACTTCAAGGTGCCGATAATACCGAACACATCGCCGCTGAACGCAAGCGAAAATCCTATCAATACCCACAATACGGATGCGAGCCCCATCAGAAAGACAGATGACATCATGGTGTTCAGCACATTTTTGCGCTTTACAAAACCTCCGTAAAAAAATGCGAGCCCGGGTGTCATTAACAAAACCAGTGCGGATGATGTCAGCATCCAGGAAATATCGCCAGAATTCAATGCCTCCATTATATACCCTCCTAAAAATATTTGACAGTTTAAAGCTGTGTGAACCTGTTCCGAATATCAATAAAGGCCGCTGCCTGTCACAAGCGAAGTAACAGTCACCGGCCTCATTGCCTATTCGTATGGCATATCGACTTGAATGAAGAATTTTTTAAAATTACGCGTACGCAGCAAGAACCGCGGCTTCCCTGAAAAAATGATGCGCAGTTGTGCAAAAAAGCAAAGCCGCACATCATTGTGCGATAACGGGTTTACGGAAAGCCGGGCAGTAACGCCGGCAATAAAAAAGGAACCGCGGGGCAAACCCCACAGCTCCATTACTGATGGGATGAGTATACAGCGGGAGCGGGCGATTGTCAATAGATTTTTCGAAGATTTGAATAATATTTTCTAAAAAGTTGCAAAAATGAACCTAAAACCGACCTTTGTTCATATAATATAACACAAAATGCAGGGGAAAGCAGTGAACGATGCATACAATAATAATATACAAATGAACGGGCAACAGCTATGAACAGCGTAAAAACGCAGATTGGCGCTGTTAGCGGCTGTGTTACACCGATGGGTAATTTGTGGTATAATACAATAAATTCATATAACGGGATGATGGAGGAAAGCAATGCTGAGTGTCAACCTTATCTGCGTCGGGAAACTGAAAGAATCTTATCTTCGCGACGCTTCTGCCGAATATCAAAAACGCCTCGGCGCGTTCTGCCGCCTGGAAATAACAGAGGTTCCCCCGTACAAGCTGCCGGAAAACCCTTCGCCCGCCCAAATTGACGCGGCACTCAACCGTGAGGGCAGCCGGATTATAGAGAAAGTGCCTGCGAACTCGACGGTTTTCGCGCTTTGTATTGAGGGGGAAATGCTTTCCTCGGAAGAACTCAGCGCCAAAATTTCAGACTTGTCCGGCCGGGGTGTTTCATGCATAACCCTGATTATAGGCGGTTCCCACGGCCTTTCGGATAAGGTGAAAAAATGTGCGGACTTCAAGCTTTCCATGTCGAAAATGACATTCCCGCATCAGCTCGCGAGAATTATGCTGCTTGAGCAGCTTTACCGATCCTTTATGATTGCCGGCGGAGGGAAGTACCACAAGTAGGCGGCTGCATTGCGCGCCGTCGGCGATTAAGTTCCGCCGGATGCCTGTTATGCACAATTCATTTCTTTTTCGGCAGCGGTTTCGATATTTTGGTCAGTTATACAAAAGTTAACCGCCTTCTTAACTTATTCGCGAAATTTCTTGCATTATAGGGTAAAATCGTTTACAATACTAAAAGTCAGTAGATATAATTTTATATTTTGGAGGTAATTCAAATGGCAGTTAAAGTAGGTATTAATGGCTTCGGACGCATCGGCCGTCTTGCATTCAGGCAAATGTTCGGCGCAGAGGGTTATGAAATCGTCGCAATCAACGACTTGACAGACGCAAAAATGCTTGCTCATCTTCTTAAGTACGATTCTTCACAGGGCCGTTACGCAAAAGCCGATACGGTTGTCGCAAAAGAAAACTCCATTATTGTTGATGGCAAAGAAATCACGATTTACGCTCAGAAAAACCCGGCGGACCTTCCCTGGGGCGAATTGGGCGTTGATGTTGTTCTTGAGTGCACAGGCTTCTTCACTTCCAAAGAGAAAGCCTCCGCGCATCTTCAGGCCGGCGCAAAGAAAGTTATCATTTCCGCGCCTGCGGGCAATGACCTTCCCACAATCGTTTACAGCGTTAACGAGAAAACCCTTAAAGCTGACGATACCGTCATTTCGGCGGCATCCTGCACAACAAACTGCCTTGCGCCCATGGCCAACACCCTGAACAATCTTGTTAAAATCGAAAAAGGATTTATGACAACGATCCATGCTTATACAGGCGACCAAATGGTCCTTGACGGCCCGCACAGAAACGGCGACCTTCGCAGAGCCCGCGCCGCGGCTGTGAATATCGTCCCCAATTCAACCGGCGCCGCGAAGGCGATCGGCCTTGTTATCCCGGACCTTGCCGGCAAGCTTGACGGTTCAGCGCAGCGCGTTCCCGTTCCGGCCGGCTCCATCACGGAACTTGTCGCGATTGTCAACGGCACTGTCACCGCAGACGATATCAATGCCGCTATGAAAGCCGCCGCTTCCGATTCCTTCGGCTACACACAGGATCCGATCGTTTCCTCCGATGTTATCGGCATCACAGTCGGTTCCTTGTTTGATGCGACACAAACCAAAGTTACAGCGCTCGAAGGCGGAAAAACGCTTGTCAAGGTTGTTTCCTGGTATGACAACGAGAACTCCTACACCAGCCAAATGGTCAGAACAATCAAGTATTTCGCTGAACTTAAATGATAAATTTCAGTTGAGGAATTGTGTGAGGCGGGCACAAATAGTGTCCGCCTCAACATAGCATTAAAGGGGTGAAGAAGAATGTCCATGGAGCGGCTTGACAAAATAATTGCGTCGCAAAGCACCTTCACGCGCAAGGATGCCCGTAACCTGATTAAGGACGGGGTGGTTTGCGTCAACGGCAAAACAATGACCGGTCCCGATGAGTCGATAGACACGGAGAAGGACGAAATTACACTGTTCGGCAAAGTGTTTATTGTAAAAAAATTCGTTTACATTATGCTCAATAAGCCGGCCGGCATTTTAAGCGCCGCCAAGGATGCCAGGGCAAAAACCGTCATTGACCTCGTACCGCTCAAGATGTACAGGCGCGACCTTTTTCCGACCGGACGGCTGGATAAGGACACCACCGGGTTTATGCTGATAACAGATGACGGGGACTTTGCGCACAGGATACTGTCACCCAAAAACCATGTTTTTAAAACTTACGAAGCGCTTCTTGCAAAACCGCTGCAGGACGGCGATATACAGCTTCTTTCGGACGGTATCACGCTTGCCGACGGCACAAAATGCCTCCCCGCATTCATTGAGGTTTTGGAACAGGGCGAACAGCCGCTGGTTAAGGTGAAAATACGCGAGGGCAAATATCATCAGATTAAAAGAATGTTCGCGGCCCTGGGCAACGAGGTTGTGGAACTCAAGCGCACCAAAATCGGCGGGCTCAAACTGGATTCGGCTCTTCATGAGGGCGAATGCAGGGAACTGACCCAAACAGAGGTTTCTCTGATAATAGGCGAATGCGGCTGCTGAATGAATCGCTTGTAAAAAGATGAAATAATCAATATATTGTGCTTATAAATGATGTTATGGAACAATCAGACAAGATCTTGTACTTGACAGGAACTGCTGATTTATCTATAATATCTTTATTGTCTATTATGGATTCAGAAAGAAGGATGTCACGCATTATGCAGGAAACCATTTTAACAAGAGAAGGCTATCAAAAGCTGGTCGATGAGCTTGATTATTTAAAAACCACCGGGAGGGACGAAACCGCTGAAAGAATCAGCGTCGCGCGTTCCTTCGGCGACCTTTCTGAAAATGCCGAATACAATGAGGCGATGAACGAGCAGGCGCGCATGGAAGCCCGTATTGCCCAAATTGAGCAGGATTTGCTTAACATTAAAATTATTGATGAGGACGCTATCGGCACCGAGGTGGTGAACGCCGGTTCCAAGGTGAAGATAAAAGACATCGAGCTTAAAAAGGTGCTGGAATATCAAATCCTCGGCAAAAACGAGGCTGATCCCGACAATGGCATTATTTCGGACCAATCTCCGATCGGAATGGCTCTCATAGGCCGGAAAGAGGGGGAGACCGTCGATGTCAAGGTGCCCAACGGAAAGATCCTGAAGTTTAAGATCATGAAGATTGTGAAATAAATTACGGGCGATGGGCAAAGTCCGTCGCCTTTTTTTCTTGTAACCGGATTAATGAATATGGAGTGAATAAAATGCCCGACGATGTAAGCAATATCCCTTCAGCGCCGCAACAGGCGGAAGAAATAACAGATACCAACGAACTGCGCAGAATCCGTCTGGAAAAACTTGACGCTTTAAAACTTGCGGGGAAAGACCCCTTTGCCGTCACCACAGCCGAACAGTCGAGCACTGCGGCGGAAATAAACGAACGCTTTGAAGAAATGGAAAATACCGATGTTTCCATCTGCGGGCGGATTATGACATGGCGCGACATGGGCAAGGCTAATTTTATCGATCTTCACGACTGTTCCGGCCGCATGCAGATTTATGTCCGCATTGACGACATCGGTGAGGAAAGCTATGCCGAGTTTAAAAAATGGGATATCGGCGACATTGTCGAGGTCAAAGGTTTTGTCTTTCGCACCCGCAGGGGCGAAATATCCGTGCATGCCAAACAGATCAGGCTCCTTTCAAAATCCCTTCTGCCGCTGCCGGAAAAGTTTCACGGCCTGAAGGATACGGACACCCGTTACCGCCAGCGCTATGTGGATTTAATTATCAACCCGGAAGTCAAGCAGAATTTTATCAAGCGTTCCCTGATTATCAGGGAGATACGCAACTGCCTTGACGCGCAGAACTTTATTGAGGTTGAAACGCCTATCCTTGTCCCGAACGCCGGCGGTGCTGCCGCAAGGCCGTTCACAACGCACCATAATTCCCTTGATGAGGACCTGTTTTTAAGGATTTCGCTGGAACTTTACCATAAGCGCCTTATTGTCGGCGGTCTCGAGCGGGTTTATGAAATCGGCAGAGTTTTCCGCAATGAAGGCCTTGATGTCCGGCACAACCCTGAATTTACCCTTCTTGAATTGTATCAGGCTTACACCGACTACAACGGTATGATGGATCTGGTGGAAAACCTCATCCGGACCGTTGCCGAAAAAGTGCTCGGCACTGCCGTAGTGACTTATGACGGTGTGGAAATCGACCTGTCCAAGCCTTTTGAACGCTTGACCATGGTTGATGCCGTAAAAAAATACGCCGGCGTTGATTTCGACACGCTGGACCTTGAACAGGCGAAGGCGCTGGCAAAAGAACGCGGCATTGAATTTGAAGACAGGCATAAAAAAGGCGATTTGCTTAGTTTGTTCTTCGAAGAATATGCCGAGAAAAACCTCGTCCAGCCGGTTTTTATTCTTGACCATCCTGTTGAAATATCACCGCTTGCCAAGCGAAAAGCGTCAAACCCCGATTTTACGGAGCGGTTTGAACTTTTCATAACCTGCAGGGAATTGGCAAACGCGTTTTCGGAGCTGAATGACCCCATCGACCAGCGCGGCCGGTTTGAAGCGCAGGAGGCATTGATCGCCGCCGGCGACGAAGAAGCCAACCACACCGATGAGGATTTTCTCACTGCGCTGGAATACGGCTTGCCCCCGACAGGCGGTATCGGCATCGGAATAGACCGTTTGACAATGCTC
>CAYOAW010000021.1:0-17691 GCA_964402095.1 uncultured Eubacteriales bacterium
CCCTTCTCTTTTTTCTTGTTACCAGGGAACGTGTGCATCAAACCCTCGATAAACCAAGCATTTTACAGGGTTTAAAAGCCATCGTTACCAATATTCCTGTTCTGATTATTACCCTTTCCAGCTTCCTTGGGGGTTTCGGCGTCGGCACAGGGCGCCAGAATTATTATATTGATGTGTTGGGTATGGCGACTTTGGAAACCATCGTCGGCATACCCGCCTCGCCTGTCAGCAATATCAGCTACGCGTTGATTAAACCGTTGAGAAAACGGTTTTCAACAAAGTTTCTTTGGATCGGTGAAAACATCTATACCGACTTGTGCTGGCTCGGCGTCTTTGGTATCGGCTCTATCAATAAAAATTTCATGAAGTTAAAGGTTATGATTCCCACCTTTATGATTGAGGAATTTATTGAAATGTGGGTATACGGCCTGCGGCATGTCATAGGGCCAGAACTTAACAACGAGGCGATGGACTACTGCGAATGGAAGAACGGTTACCGCATGGAAGCCATGACAAGCGTTGCGAGAGGCCTTGTTTTAAAATTACAGGGCATCGGCATGAATGTGGTTCAAAATATCATCATGGCAAAAATCGGTTATATTCAAGGGAAAACTATCGGCACTCAAAAGATTTCCACAAAATACTGGCTGTTTGCCATGGGAACGGGCATTCCTATCATAACCAGTTCTCTTGGTATTATACCCAAATTCTTTTATCCGTTAACCGGCGCGAAGCGTGACAGAATGTATGCCGACTTAGTGGAAAGACGCCAAAAAATGGCATCAAGGGTCGCAGCTGCAGGCGATGATAAGGAAGAACTCGCGCGTATCGCCCAAGCCGAACTGAAAGGCGAATATGTAAAAAACAAAAAATCCGATTAATAACTTCATTTAACATCTTGTATATTTACAATTATTCCACATAACCCGTTTTCAAATATTGAAACGGGTTTCTTATTTCCCAGACAAGTTTTATAAATATATAGTCTGATAATTGATGCCGAATTAATTATGAATATGTCTTTTGTTTGGAAGCTGTCTCTTACGAATTTTAATAAATCTGCCAACCTGTTTATATTGGATGTTTTCGGTTGCTGATGTTGGTAAATTTCCACAAATTAGGATTGCACAGCATTGATTTTTATGTTAAGGTATTTACAATGTTTGAGCAAGGGGGCAGTTATGTCGGTAAAAGATAGGATTAAAACACAGCCTGACAATACCTCTGTAGATGAAGAACGAATACCGATGGATTATGTCCATCAGGACCGCCGTTATGTCGGCACCAAAGAAACAATTGCATACCTGCTGAATGATTTTTCAAACAGCTTCAACATCCATGGGTTTGATAACCGGTTTATCTGGGATGTCGTTAAAATCGATTTTAGAATTTCCGCTATTGTCGGGATTTTTACCGGCATGTGGGATGTGATAAATGACCCTATAATTGGTTTTATGGTGGATAAAACCCGCACGCGCTGGGGGAAGTTTCGGCCATATCTTGTAGGGTTTCAAATTCCCATGACCCTAATTGGCTCGCTTTACTGGTTTTTGCCTTTTTTCTTTCCAAACACAAGCGCTTCCTATTTACCGAAGCTTATTTTTTATTTCGCATTCGGAGCTGTTACCGAAACTGCCGGGACATTTACCGGCATTGCCAAAACCGGATATATGACAACCATCACACCCCATCCGAATGACCGCGCAAGACTGATAACAATGGCCGAGCTGCTGACCGGATACATGGGTGAGGATGTGCCCAATATGCTTATGGGTGTGTTTATAGACCTTGTAAACAATAATATTGTCAAGTGGAAGCTGCGCAACGTTTTCTTGACAATGGGGCTCGGCACCGGAATTATATCATCGGTTTTTACCCTTTATTTCTTTTTGGTTTCAAGGGAACGGGTTATGCAAAAGATTGAAAGGCCGAGTATTTTGCAGGGGTTAAAGGCAATTGTCAATAATTATCCTATATTATTGATTACTCTTTCAAACTTTTTAGGCGGATTCAGTGTCGGCCAGGGAATTCAGGATTACTTCATTGATGTTCTGGGTTCGGCTTCCCTTTTAACGCTGATTAATATGCCTTCAGGACTTAACGGAAGCATCAGTTATGCGTTCGTTAAACCGTTGAGAGCCCGTTTTTCCACAAAAGCGCTTTGGGTGACAGAGGACCTTTATACACGTTTTTGGTGGATAGCTGTCTTTTTAATCGGTATATATAAAAACAATTATAAAAAGAGACTGCTGATGTGTATTGTAATCGGTTCACAGGCTTGGTTTGATAAATGGGCATTCGGCATCAGAAAAGTCGTAGGCGCTGAACTCTTTAATGAGTCAATGGACTATTGCGAATGGAAAAACGGTTACAGAATGGAAGCCACAACCAGTGTTGCGAGAAATTTAATTCTAAAAGTTCAAGGCATTATCATGGGTTCCATAAAAAACCTTATTTTGCAGCAAATCGGCTATATTCAAGGGCTTAAAATCGGCACCCAGGCCGACCGTACCAAGTGGTGGCTGTTTGCTATGAGTACGGGCATCCCGGTAATTACAGGCGCCCTGGCTGTTATACCGAAATTTTTATATCCTCTTACTGCAAAAAAACGCGACTTGATGTATGCGGAATTGTCGGTTCGGAGGCAGGAATACGCTCGTAATATTAACGCAGAGGAAAACGGGCTCATTTCAGACCAATAAATAGATGAAATTATATTCTGTTTTCTTAATCAACGGATATTGTATACTTCCGTTGTATTTGTTATACTTTATAAGCTGTCTTATATAATGAAAGGGGTCCTCAATATGAAAAGAACATTAAAAATGGCCGTATCACTTCTGCTTTGCTTATGCCTTGTATTTTCCGCCGCTATAACCGGTTTTGCAGCCGGCAGCACAAAAACGGCAGCAAACTCCGTTGAGGAATATGCTTCCATTGAGGATTATGTTGCCCAAGCAAAAGCCGCCGGTAAAACTGTCAATGTAATCAGCAATGCAACGGCACCGGAAACCGATAAAAAGGAATCCGTCAGCGCTGCAAAAATCGGCAATACAACTCTTGGCAATATTTTTGCGAAAGCAGTCAATGCTGTCAGTGATGTGATTATCAATAAAGCTGTTCTTGGCACTGTTGCTTCAGCAATACCAAGAACCTCAAGCGTTCAAAAAGCCGACAAGTTTGATATTAACAGCTATAAAAATTTTTATAAAGGAACCGAAACATTTGCCGATAAAGCATCGGCTGGCGCACATTGGAGCCTCGGTTATTCTCAAAAATCTATTCTTCCTTCTGATTTCGGCACAAGGGCATATGTAAGAGGCAGTATGGTACCCTATGCGAAAACTACCGAAACCTTTGATGACCTCAAGGTGCGTACAATAATTCTCGACGACGGCAGCGGGAGGGGCAAAGTTGTATTTGCCGCCATTGACTGTATCGGGCTTGCAAATGCCGATGTCAGAAAAATCCGTGAAGCTGTGGCTGATTTTGCAAAGGCAAACAACATTGTCAGCATCAATGTGTCCGCAACCCATACACATACCGGTATTGACACACAGGGCGTATGGAATGACCCGGCAGGCACCCTGGCAAACAACATATTATCGGCAACAACAGGCCTTGTTAAAGTGAAAAGCGGTGTTGATAAAACATTTTTAGATACTTTGGTTGCGCAAGCCGCGGCTTCCATTAAAGATGCCTGCAATAAAATGGAAAAAGGAACCCTCAGCTACGCCGCAAAGGATTTACCGGATTATTCGCGTGACAGAACGCCGCCATATGCCACTGACAGCAAACTGTACCGTCTTGAATTTATCCCCGATGCTAAAGCCTCGAAGCCAACAATCATCGCTTCTTTCGGCTGCCATCCCGAAACAACAAGTTACTCCTTTAAAACAATTTCAGCTGATTTTGTCTATTATATGGAAGAGGTTATCAACAACGCAGGCTTTAATTTCATTTTTATACAAGGCAATGTAAGCACAACCACATCCTCCCGGGATAAAACCAATGACGGGCTGCAGCTTGATGATCACGAATGCGCAGTGCGTTTCGGATATGAACTCGGCTATATAACGCTCGGTTTAACACTTTCAAAAACCGAATGTGCCGCGCTTAATCTCAAATGCGGTGACTTGCTGGGTGTTAAAACCCTGGCAGGTCAAGAGGGTTATTCAGTATGGTACGAGAATTGGGTGCCTGTCGCAAACACGCAAGTTACCCCATTGCTGAATATTCGAATGGAACAGTTCCTGCTGAAATCCGACAGCAATGTATCAAACATCCTCACAAAAATTTCGCTTGCGGACAACATTTTTATTTATGACAAAAGCACACATTCTTATTATTCGGTTACTGAAATCGGTTATATGGAAATCGGCAACGTCCTGAAGGTATTTCTCAGCCCAGGTGAGATTTTAAGCGAACTTCTTGTCGGCGGTCCCGGGCTTGCAGGCTTCAAATATGACAGTCTTCGTAAAACTCACGGCGATAACCTGATTATTTTTGACCTGATGAACGATGCGATCGGCTATGTCGCTGCAGATCCTAATTTTGTCTATGTCGGTTATCAATATAACGAAAATAATGACAAGTACGAGAGCGATACCTGGTGCTTGCTTGTTTCTTTCGGTAAGCATACCGGTTCAACGCTGATCGGCAGATTCAATAAACTGGTTGACAGTGTAAAATAATTTAAGGACATAAAAATCAATGCTCCGGGTTATGAACAGCCCGGAGCATTGATTTTTTACTTAAAGTTCATCCGTGCTTACCCTATCGGCGCAATTCCGGTAATCTGGTCGATGCTTCTTACATAGTTTTCAGCGTCGACCGCAATTCCCGCATCTACTCCGGTAATGTTGCCGTCACCGTTTATATCCCCGGCTTTTAAATACGCCGCATCCGTTTCACTGTTCCATGATGTAACATAATTTTCAACATTGACAAGAATTCCGGCATCTATACCGGTAATATTGCCGTCACCGTTAACATCGCCGAAAATAACAACGGTATAACTTTTCACCACTTCTCCGTTTTTCATTACATGTATAACTGTACCTGTCCCGAAACCGCCTGCAGTCTGTACACAATCGATTTGATATCCTTCTGCTATGTCAATGAAACTGTCTATTGATGATATACCTGTTTGAAGCCCGTAAATAAATCCGTTGCTGCTGTCGATTATCGTTGACCGGCCGCTGGCAGGAATTAAAAGCGCTGTTTGAGCAACCGCCAAAGCGGGATTTGAAGCGTTATGAGTCGATGTTGCAGCATAACGGATACCAACAGCCACTTCGGTACCTTCGGCAGAAGAACAGGTATTTGTACCGCTCCAGTCCGCTCCGCCGTTAAAACTGTATTCAGCACCGCTGACTTCCGTTATCTTTACAACAACAATACCGCCGCTTTCATAGTCCAAAACATAATTCAGCGCCGGAACCGAGCTGTTTTCGAGCTTATTAAAGATCACCGCGCCTGTGTTTTTTGACACACCCGCCTCATAATTTGCTGTCGACTTCATACGGGCATAGAAAGTTATCACAGAGGCAGGCGCGATTGAAGCAAATACATTGCTGTCCTGCCAAACAGAACCGTCGCTGCTGTATTCGGCCCCGTTAATAAAATCAACGGTATAAGTAAAGGCAGTTCCATCACCGGTATAGGAACCCGTTACATCCGGCACGAGTATGGATCCTGCAGCTTTGCTGATTGTTCCTGTTGCAGTATAAGTACTTACAGCAAGCGTATAATAGCTGTTGAGCAGTGTCACAGTCACATTAACCGCTTTATTTTCACCCGCATCCGCACTTAAAAAAGCACCGGACACCGTATAATCAATTCCCCGCACGGGTGCAGCAGTGTTGAAAACAAGGGAAGATACCGTTGCAGTTGTTGTACCGTCATAAACCTTGCTGTTGATAACCGCTCCCGTAACAGTAAGCGGGCATGGAGTAATCGTAAAGGTCTTGGTAACCGTTCCGGTATATTTACCGACACCGGTTATAGTCATGGTTGCCGTTCCCGGAAAAATATTGTTGGAATATGCCACTGTATATTCGGAATATTGAGAAAGCGTCGATGTAATTGACTTAGTGATAGCCAAACCCGTATATTGAACAGAGGCTGTATCCACGGTAAAACCGGAAGCGGAAATCGTAGTTCTGGATGATGGCGATGAGGATTTTGCGGATGTTTTTGAGGTCGTTCCCAAATACAAATAGTTCGTCGTATTGGAAACAAGTGACGAAGAAGAAAAGACAACATGCCTTGCTGTTTTACTGCTTGCAGGCGCTGTATAGGAATACAGCACTGTACCGGAAGCGTTCTTAATATTAAATGTCACACCGCTGATTGAATAGTTGGAGCTGGCATTTAAAACGACATATGACTGTGTGCTGTCGGCAGTCGGTGTCTGTGTCATTCCGGTATATGCGCCGATTGCCAGCAGCGTACCTCCGTGAATTTCAAATTCGGTCTCGAAATCAAGCGCGCTGTTATTATCAGGGTTGTTGCTTGAGGACGCGCCAATAACCGTCAGCATTCCGCCAAACATATAGGTGCTGCCGTTGGCGTCAATACCGTCACCTGTTCCGGTATTAACAAAAATATTGCCCCCATAAATATAGATAAATGAATAGATATCTGTACCGGGACCGGGAGGGCCTTCTTGAATTACCGCAGAGGAACTGCCCGCGGAAGCAGTCGTTGCGCTGTCGCTGCCGCCGGCCGCATTGAATCCGTCATCGTTTGAGTTGATATTGATCGTCCCTGAATAAGACCTGATCGCTGCCGCTTCAATGCCTTCATAACATGCATTTGCATTAACAACAAGTGCTGTATTTGCGGCGCCGGATGCACCAAGTTCAATCAGCGTGTCCGCATGCACCGCGTCATCCGTTGAAGTCAGTGTGAATGATCCTCCAAGAAGATAGGTGTATGCGCTTGAATGAAGGCAGTCATCCAGCGAATTGATTGTGAAAGTACCCCCTGAAACGGTCAAGATGTTGCCGGTTGTATCACTGGTACCGGCTTTGATACCCTTGCAGCTTTCAGTGCCTGAATAACCTGAGGTTATACTTGCGTTATATCCTCCGCCGGCTGTAACAATAAAAACACCGCCCTGAATTGTTACATTTGCATCGCTTTGAATTCCGTCATACCCCGAAGTAATATTAAATGTTCCGCCGGTTATTAAAATATTTCCGTTTGAATTGACTCCGTCCTGAAGAGCGTTAATCGTCAGGTTGCCGCCGTCAGCTGTTATTCCGCCTATACTTTGTACTCCGTCACTAGCGACAGAAGTCAATCCAATCGTTCCGCCGCTTAATATAATTTTGCCTGCCGCTGTTTCCGACACCGCATCGGGTGCGGCCTTCAAGCAGTCTCCCGCTGTACTGTGCGCTGTTATTGTTCCGCTGCTGAAAGTCAGACAATTGTCGGCAGAAATGCAGTTATCCAGCGAGTATACATACAATTCGGTTTGTTCTATAATCAGCGACTTGTCGCTCTTGATTCCGTTTTTATTCAATCCGTTTACAGTCAGTTTGCCGGAACCGTTAATTGTTGTGTCGCCGCTTAAGTTAACAGCTGCTTTCGGAGCAGCGCCGGCTCTGTCAGCATCTGTCAGAGTATTGACCGTTCCGGCAGAAACCGTAATGGTAACAACCGAAGGTGTGTCGGTTCCCGGTCCGTTTGTTGATATCGGTGCATCAAGCAGAGAGGTCAAGGCCAAGCCGTTCAAGGTAAGGTTGACCGCTCCGGAGTTGCTTGCAACCACTATCTTTCCGTCACTGCAGCTCCCCTGAAAAATATATGTTCCTTCTTCCGAAACTGTAGCTGTTGTGCCGTTGAGCGTTATTCCGGCCGGGCTGCCGGAAGTCAGTACCGCAGCGGAATTCGTAAAAGTTATAACAGGATCTCCCAACGCAGTCTGTTGTGTTACGACCGTAATCGTAACAGCCGCGGTAATTTTTGTGATTCTGTAAGTATTCGTTAAGCCTGTATCGGAAGGTCCTTTCAGATTTTTATAAGCTGTGGAAGGTGTTGCCGTAACCGAAACAATTTCATATCCTGTTTCCAACACTACAGTGAAATTGACCTGGCCGTTGCCTGTAATATCAATGGCACCGGTTGTTGAGTCTCTTGCTATGGCGGATGTTTGGTCTGCGGTCCCTCCGCCTGAATAATCGGATGTTGTATAGGTGGTGACTGTAGCGTGCGTATCGGCTGTAAACGAAACAACAAAGCCGTCTTCTGCCGTTGCCGGGACTGTAAGTACAGCGCTTAATAAACATAACACTAAAATAATCGCAGATACTCGCTTGCACACTTTGCTTTTCATCTTAATTCTCCTCTTGAATATTTTCAATTAAAAGTATTCATTCCGGTCTTCGGTTACAACCCGATTGCTTGAATAATCCTTTTTAATTCGATTTTATTCTATCAAGGCAATGTGACAGTTATGTGATGATGTTCTGATTTTTAAAATAAGCTGTCCGATACACAATTAAAAAATCATCCAAAAAAATATAATTAATTTATATTCTTTTGTTCGCTGAATTAAACATAAAAAAACCGCCGAAACTCACTTCTGTTTCTGCGATTTTTTTGAATCAATTATTACCCTAACAACCCCGCCAACAACTATCCAAGCCGTCTGAAAAAGGCTGCTGCCGGTCAATCAGCGTGGTTTCGATACTTTTATGATTTTAACAGTAAACCCTGTCATTGTTCCGAAAACTCCTGCCAAAACAATAAAAACAAACCATCCATCCAACGGCTGCATTTTTACCATACTTCTTTCAATAACAGTGAAATTTAATAACAGTAAAAACTTTAACGTAACAAGAAAGCTTCTTGTCACCGTATATACCCGGTTCCTGTTTTCATCCGTTAATTTAACTGGTATATTCCATGTTTTCGGAAAAAAACATACAACAGTCAGCAGCGCATACATTGCAGTGCAAATAACCGGCAATACAAGCAGCGAGTTTTTGCTCCCCAAACTTTCGGCTAAACCGTCAGCATTAAAATGCAACGGAATTCTTGCCGGTAAACTTGACCAGTTTGAAGACAGAAAGACAAATAAAAAAAGCAACACTGCAATTGACATAAACTCAAGCCATCTTTGTAATTTGGTAAATTTGATTTTTTCTTTCATCTTCTGCCAACCTCAAAACATTGTTTTGAATAAACATTATAATTATTTTGCAAAATCATATTTCAGCACAGGGTTTCTAACTGCTGTTGTTTCATCCGGACGGCCTACAGAGGTGGAAACAGGTGCGTTATGCAGCGTTTGCGGATTTTCGAGAGCCAGCGCATACACTTCTTTGAAAGCTTTGATAGCGTCGTCCAGTGTTTCTCTGTTTTCGGTTTCGGTAGGTTCAAACATCAGGGCTTCATGCACAATAAGCGGGAAATACATCGTAGGCGGGTGTATCCCCATATCCACAAGACCCTTGGCAATATCCGATGCCGTAATACCGGTTTGTTTTTTTATTGCTTCAAGCGACATGACAAATTCATGCATACAGGGCCCCGAAAAAGGCATGCCGCAGATGTCTTTCAGCATTTCCATCATATAATTCGCATTAAGCACGGCATTTTCGCTTGCTTCTTTTATCCCTTCGGCGCCAATGGACATGATATAAGCCAGCGCTCTGACACAAACCAAAAAATTGCCGTAAAAGCTGCGCACCATCCCGATGGATTTCTCCGGCCTCGCAAAACTGTAAATTCCGTTTTCCGCCTTTACAACCGGTGTCGGCAGGAACTGCCGAAATTTTTCTTTGCAAGCCACAGGGCCGCTGCCGGGACCGCCGCCGCCGTGCGGAGTAGAAAAGGTTTTATGCAAATTAATATGCATCACATCGAACCCCATATCACCCGGACGGGTGATACCCATAACAGCGTTCATATTAGCGCCGTCATAGTAAAGCAGACCGCCGGCGTCATGAATAATTTCGGCTATCTTTTCGATATTTCTGTCAAAAAGGCCAACCGTATTCGGATTGGTAAGCATAAAAGCAGCGGTGTCATCCCCTGCGGCTTTTGAAAGCTCCGCAAGGTCAACCATGCCTTCGGGTGTTGAAGAAATATTGATAACAGTGAAGCCCGCCATAACGGCGCTTGCAGGATTTGTACCGTGAGCCGAATCCGGTACAATAATTTTGTTGCGCCGTGTTTCGCCGTTTTCAATCAGATATGCTTTGATAACCGAAAGGCCGGCAAACTCCCCATGAGCTCCGGCAGCCGGCTGAAGTGTAATCGCATCCATACCGGTTATTTCGCATAAATATCCGCCTAATGTATCCATAACCTCAAGTGAACCTTGAATACTGTGTTCGGGCTGCAACGGATGAATATCGGTAAAACCTTTTAACGCCACCGCTTCCTCGTTAATTTTCGGATTGTATTTCATCGTGCAGGACCCTAACGGATAAAATCCGTTATCAACACCGTAAGCCCTGCGGCTCAGATTTGTATAATGCCGGACTAAATCAACCTCAGCCACCTCGGGCAAATTCATAGGAATCTCGCGTTTATACTTTTCCGGCACGGCTGCAGCCTCGACCTTGCACTCCGGCAATAACACGCAGCGCCTTCCGGCTCTGCTCTTTTGAAAAATCAGACCGCTCATTTTGACACCTCCTTCAAAATTCTGACGAGGTTGTCAATTTCTGCTTTTGTATTAAGTTCGGTTACACACCATAATATACAGCCTTCATATTCGCGAGTCAGCGGAAGCCCTCCCAAAATATCATTTTCCTCCAGTTTTGCCATTAAAGCTTCCGGCTCAATAGGGCAGGTTGTTACAAATTCGTTGAAAAAAAAGTCTTTGCTTGTAAGGCTGTATCCCTTTACAGATGCTATCTGTTCCGCTGCATAATGCGCTTTTGAAAGGCACTGCGCAGCAGCTTCCCGAAGGCCGTTTTTCCCCATAGCCGCGCAGTATATAGTTGCCATCAACGCGCAGAGGGCTTCGTTTGAGCATATGTTTGAGCTTGCCTTTTCCCGTCTTATATGCTGCTCCCTTGCCTGGAGGGTTAAAACATATGCTGTGTTTCCCGCCTTATCGGTCGTCTGGCCGGCTATTCTGCCCGGAAGCCTTCTGGTGTCTGCAGTTTTGACAGCCATGTATCCAAGGTAGGGCCCGCCGAAACTCAAAGGCAACCCAAGGGGCTGGGCTTCGCCAACGGCTGCGTCCGCGCCGTATTCAGCGGGTGTTTTTAATATCGCAAGCGCAGTCGGATAGCATCCCATTATCAGTTTTGCGCCTGCGTAATGTACCATCTCCGCTATTTTCTCAGCATCTTCAACTAATCCAAAGAAATTCGGCTGTTCCATATAAACACTCGCCGTATTGTCGTTAAGCATCACACTCAATGCAGCCAAATCTGTTTTGCCTTCCTTTGCCGGAACAACAATAATTTCCGAATCGGCAGATGCACAGTAAGTCTTAATAACTTCCAAAGTCATCGGTTTAACCGCACCGGATACAACTGCCCTTGTTTTTTTCCGCTCCATAAACATTGAAACCGCTTCAGCCGCTGCCTGCGCCCCGTCATAGACACCGGCGTTTGAAACATCCATACCGGTCAGCTCACAAATCATTGTCTGATATTCAAAAATCGATTGTAAAATGCCTTGGCTCATTTCAGCCTGATAGGGGGTATAAGCTGTCACAAACTCCGAACGGTTTGCAAGATGCCGGACAACAGCAGGGATAAAATGTCTGTACGCCCCCGCACCCCTGAAGCATGTTTTATATACTTTATTTTTTTCCGCTGCCGCTTCAAGTTCGCACATGACTTCAATTTCACTTTTTGCGGCAGGGATTTTCAGCTTTCTGTTTAATCGAACTCCTTGCGGAATTGCAACGAACAAATCATCCATACAGGTTTTGCCCATTGCAAGCAGCATCTCTGCCCTTTCTTCGGGAGTGCTCGGGACATAAGACATTGTAGACACCCTTTCATATTCTTTCTGTTCGAGTATATACATCAGGGCAAGAGCCCGGCTCTTGCCCATAAAAATCCTAATATCAAACAGATATAAAAATCATTCCGCTTCTGCGAGAAATTTTTCATAAGCATTTGAATCAAGCAGCTCATCGTTTTTCTTGAAATCTTCCAGCTCAACGAGCCATGAGCCATAAGGATCAGAATTTATAAGCTCGGGTTTGTCAAGCAGGTTGTCGTTAACACTCAAAACGGTTCCGCCAACAGGTGTGTATACATCGGAAACGGCTTTGATGGATTCTATATCGCCGATAACATCACCTGCATTAAAACTTTCGCCTTCGTCGCAAAGATTGATAAAGGCAACATCGCCCATGGTCTCCTGCGCATGGTCGGAAAGCCCGACAAAAGCTGTTCCTTTATCAGTATACTTCACCCATTCATGTGTTCTTGCAAAAAAGTAATCTTTTGGAATTTCCATTATAATTTCTCCTTTTGTAATAATTATATATTTTTATACTATTGAATAATATGCGCTTATAAAGAACGTTTATAAAAAGGCAATCCGACTGCTTTCGCCTTTAGGTATTTTCCCCTGACTTCAATTTCAAGCATGTCACCGGCAGCAGCATACGCGGCATCGACAAGCGCCATCGCTGCAGCTTTTTTAATAAACGGGCACATGGTGCCGGATGTTACATATCCGATTTCATTTCCGTTTGAAAAAACTTTGTCAGCATTTCGCGCTATACCTCTGTCTTCAAGTTCCAATCCGATCCTCTTCAGTTTTGCATTGACTTTAGCGGCAAGTGCCGCTTTGCCGATGAAATCGTCTTTATTCATTTTAACAAACTGACCGATTCCGGCCTCAAACGGAGTTATAAAGTCATTCATTTCATGCCCGTACAAAGGCATGGCAGCCTCCAAGCGCAAAGTATCCCGAGCACCTAACCCACAGGGTATAAGACCGCACACACCGCCTGATTCCATCAGTAATTCCCAAAGTTTAACAGCATTTTCGTTGGCGGTATACAATTCATAGCCATCTTCGCCGGTATATCCGGTTCTCGAAACAAGGCAGCTGATTCCGCCTACCGATACTTCATCTGTAAAGCTATAATACTTTACCGGCAGGCTTTCAACTTCTGTAAGCTTAGTCAAAATTTCCTTTGCCTTCGGTCCCTGAATAGCGATCTGAGCAATCTCTGCAGATATGTCTTTAAATGCCAAGTCCCCTTTTATTTTGCTTTTCATCCATGCCGTATCCTTGTCATGATTGGCGGCATTGATAACAAGCATATAGTGATCCGCAGTTTTTTTGTAAATAAGCAGATCATCAACAATTCCGCCGTTGTCATTGCACATCGGCGAATATTTTACCTGTCCGTCCGCCATAGCGGAGCAATCATTTGTAACAAGCATCTGGACGTTCATTAAAGCGTCCGGACCTTGTAAAATCACTTCGCCCATATGAGAAACATCAAATATACCGGCCGCTGTTCTGACCGCCATGTGCTCGGCTGTAATGCCTGACGGGTATTGAACCGGCAGAAGATAACCCGCAAACTGAACAGGTTTTCCCCCGTATTTCAAATGTATCTCATATAGCGGTGTTTTTAAATCCAAAATAATCAGCCTTCTCTTATTTGTTGATTAGCATTGAGTAAAGCAGCGTAACCATGCGGCTGCCCTGCGAAACAAATTATATGCCGAAATATGCGGCAGCATTATTGTATGAGATATCGCTGACTATTTGCTCAAGAATATCTGTATCCGGCGGGTAAAGGCCGTTGTCTACCATATCACCGATCAATCCGCAAAGGATACGGCGGAAATACTCGTGGCGCGGGTAAGAAAGGAAAGAGCGGGAATCGGTAACCATACCGATAAATTTTCCTAAAACGCCAAGATTTGCAAGTGCTTTCATTTGCTCACGCATTCCGTCAAGGTTGTCATTAAACCACCATGCAGAGCCAAATTGGATTTTGCTGGCTGCCTCCGAGGTTTGGAAGTTTCCGAGCATTGACCCTAAAACATAGTTGTCTTTGGGGTTTAAGGTAAACAGTATTGTTTTTGGCAGACAGCCTTCTACCGCAAGGCTGTCTAAGAAGTGCGACAGCCTGTCGGCTATTTCATGGTCAGTCATTGAATCAAACCCCATATCCGGCCCGAGTTTGCTGAACATGGCGGTATTGTTGTTCCGGATAACTCCGATATGAATCTCCATGCCCCAGCCTAAACGGGCATATTCTTTGGCCATTGCTCTCATGAGTTCCGTGCGGTATTTATCTGTTTCATCGGTGCTGAGTTTTTCACCCGAAAGAACCTTTTTAAATATAATTTCCAGCTCTTTTTCATCGGCTCTGCTGCATGGTACATAAGCAAAGGCATGATCGCTGCCGCGGCAGCCCATTGATGCAAAAAATTCAATTCTTTCTTTCAAGGCTTTAACGAGGGAAGCATAACTGTCTATTTTGCCGCCGATTCTTTGCTCAAGGCTTGAAAGCCAGGGAAGAAACCCGGGAAGATCAATCCCAAGCGCTTTATCGGGGCGGAAAGCCGGGAGAACACGGCATTTAAAGCTTTTATCTTCCGCTATTAATTTATGATATTCAAGGGAGTCCGCAGAATCATCTGTTGTAAAAATACAGGCAACATTTGAGGATTCCATCAATTCGCGCGGTTTAAACCCGCCGGCTGCAATTTTGGCATTTGCCCGTTTCCAAATATCATCCGCTGTTTTCTCATTCAACGGCTCATAAATATCAAAATAACGCTGAAGTTCCAAATGTGTCCAATGATAGAGCGGATTGCCGATTAGGTACGGCATAACTTTAGCCCATGCTTTAAACTTTTCATAACTTGACGCCGAACCGGTTATATACTCTTCCTCTATCCCGAAAGATCGAAGCGCGCGCCATTTATAATGGTCACCGGACAGCCATAATGCTGTTATATCCTCCGGCTGTTTATTTTCATAGATCTCTTTGGGTGAGATATGGCAATGCCAGTCAAAAATAGGCATTTTCTCTGCCGAATTGTGGAAAAGCCGGCTCGCTGTGTCATTGTCAAGTAAAAAATCATGTGACATAAAAGTTTTCAAAGCATTCACTCCTGTATATAAAATTCCTGATTAGTTTAACATACAGAACATAAAATTTCAATCGGTGAAGGATAAATACCTTCACCGATTGATTTATAATTTTAATCCCAATATTGATGGTTACCGTCAAAAAGCAACAATCCGGCAGGTCTATGAACCGAAAATAAAGCCATAATAATCTGTATTTATTTAGCTGCCTTAACCTTTGCTATCATACCGGTAAATACTTCGGCTATTTTATAAGCCGTATTCGGGCCTAAAGAATTGGTTTCTTCATAGTGCCTTCTGCCGCTGCTGTCTTTGCCGCCGTCAAAATATGAAGACACCGGGTCAAGGAAGAAGTCGTTTGGAGTCACTATATAACCAATTTCATCATTGGAAAGGCCGAATACAAGCAGGTTTTTATCACCGGCGATCTCTGTCAAAGGTGTCGGATTGATTTCGGGAACCTTGCCTTCAGCCGATTCCTCCGCGCTCATATATCCCCCATAAACAAGTTCTGGAAATATTTCACCCGGCAGTAAAAGCATTTTCAGCGAATCGATTTCGAAATAAGTCATTTCGGTTTTCAGCACATAGCCTGTGTATTTTTCCGTACTTACCGCTTGTTTTTTCGCATTTAATATACCGAACTTTGCTGCCGATAAAAGCGCAAAATTTTGTGCCTCCGCATAAAACTCCTGCTTTATCATACTTATTTTCGGTGATAGCTTTATCTCATTACTAATCGAAAAAGCGGCTTCGGCAAGCTTTCTGCCGGCAATTTTCGTTGATTTTACATTGTCTTCATCCAACTCTTTCATTCTGATCAATCCACCGATAGCACCGACGAAATAAATGGTTTCGGCGCCTTTTTCATTCCGAATCTCCTCACGCAAAAAATGCGGAAAATCGGCGCTGACCAAAGAATTTTTACCGAGCATCGATTCGGAATGAGATGCGAAATTGATAAAATAAATCTCCCTGCTGCCGTCGTTCGGCATAAAGCGCAGGCGAGTCAGTGTTTCCGAAAATACAATCGGCGGCCTCGAATCCCTGAGAATATCGGGGGCATCATGGCTGCCGAGGTAGAGCGTGCCTTCACGCCTGTCCTCGTAAGCATCTTCAACCGCTTTCTTTATTCCGCGGAATATTATTTGCATAAATTTCTCGTTTCTTCCCGAAAACGGTAAATTGCCCCACATGCCCATGGTGTCAATACCGGCGTGATTGTGAGTGCTTAATATGTTTATGGAACGGCAGCCTGTACGTTTGACAAAGTCGGACAGCAAAGCTTTGGCTGCCATGACATCGGCGCTTACCATGCCCACATCATCCACAGAAACAAAAACAATACCGCCTTTGCCGGAATTATCATCAAGCCAAACCGCGCTTGCCGTCATCGGATCCTGAACCCCTTGCGCCGGGTTCCATGGGCGGTAACCCGCAATATAATATTTTTTCTTATCAATATCCGGGGGCATAACATCGGTTTTACCGAAACCTGCGGTAAAATAAACCGACTTTGCTTCATCAGTTTTGTCAAAAACACCTTCCGGCAAAGCCGGCGCAGGAGATTTCTTCGCCATTTTGGCACCGCCGGCAGCAAAACGCTTTGTAAAAACTTTTGTCATTATACCCAAAACACTCATAAAAATCAGCCTCCGAAATTCATTAATATGAACTATATTCATAACGGCAATCCCATTGCCTTATTTACTATATCATATCCAAAAATAAAAACAAGCAAAAAAGAAAATAATCCTAAAAGGCCTTGTCAAAAATTTCATATTATAATATTATATAACAAGTTTGACAAAAAGGTCGGGATGTTTTGACAAATTTCAAAAAGTTTGTATTCTTGATTTTTGCAGCTTTCCTTGTACTGCTGATTCTTCCCTCGGCCGCTGCCGCGGTGACTGTTGACGGAGTAATGGAAAATGTTGAATGGAAAGGCACCGAAAAATATATTCTGATAAGTTCCGGAGCATCATCCAACTGCAGCATTGATTTTGCCATGTTGAGAATTAAAATTGACAACAGCAAACAAGCAGTTTATCTTGGTTTTCAGGCAACTCAGAAACAAGCCGATATTCTTGAACCAAGTAATACCCTTGCCGGAATACGATTTACCCTTGAAGGAAATGATTATATTACCTGCACCCCTTCCGGAACCGGCGAATATAATATCAATGCTTATGACGTTGAGTCAATAGTATCTATCGGCAGCAATAACGATTTTACTGCCGAAATCAGAATCGGATTTAAATACGGCATTCCTGAAAAAGCCGTACCGGGAATGCAAATTGTTGACGGTTATGGGCAGCCATCCAATTATTATGAGTGGCCTGTTGAACCCACCACCGAGGCAACAACAACCGAAAAAGTTACCACTACAAAAAGGGAAACCACTACCAAAGCACCTACCACCGCAAAACCAACCACTACCAAAGCGCCTACCACAGCAAAACCGACCACAACCAAAGCGCCTACCACCGCAAAGCCGACCACTACCAAAGCGCCTACCACCGCAAAGCCGACCACTACCAAAGCGCCTACTACCGCAAAACCGACCACTACCAAAGCGCCTGCTGCTCAAACAGCAACCGAAACGTATCAAATGCCTTTAACGGTGCAAACAGC
>CAYOAW010000021.1:17791-19990 GCA_964402095.1 uncultured Eubacteriales bacterium
CTGCTGCTCAAACAGCAACCGAAACGTATCAAATGCCTTTAACGGTGCAAACAGCTGCCGCAACTGCCGAACAAAATACTGCAGCAGTTAACATGTCAACCATTGCTCCGTCAAATGCTGCTGAAACAAAAATATACAACACTTCCACTGTTCATGTCAGTCATCAGCATATCACTTCATCTGCGGCAGAAAGTATTCACGAAAGCAGCATATCACAACCCGGCATTCTATCAACGCAAAACGAAACGGCAACAATCGAAAGCTCCATCTTCTCCGATGAAACGGAAAACCCATCAACAAAAGCAAATAACACAACCGGGGTAAAACAAATTATTGCTACTGCGGTTGCAGTTTTACTGATCGCCGTTGCTGTCATTCTGAGCGTTTTTGCGGAAACCCCAAAGAAAAATTCGGAGCCTGAAAAAAATGAAACTCAGGATGATACCGACAATTTTTAAAATGTATTTAGCATACTATATATAGTAGTATAAAGACCCCGCAAGCCTATCGGTTGCGGGGTCTTCCTTGTTTTATTTCCAATGAAAGAAAGGATTGTTATCCTTGAATTTTGCAGCTGTATTCACTGTATTCTTTTAAAAGCCTGTTAAACAGAAAGTAATCGTTTAACGATACATCCGGCGGAGTCTGATGGTCCACACCCGGTATATAACCGCCTGAACGCATTGCAGGCAGTATCCTTTCAAATTCAGCCCGCATAGCAGCCTCGCCCTTATGCATAACAGTTTTATCATAACCGCCGATCATAATTAAATCCGGAAAGTTTTTCCGAATTCTGTTAACATCAACTCCCGCCATTCGCTCAAGCGGTAAAATACCTTGAATTCCGCCCTCCAGAAACCATGGGATAAGAGGTTCGACAAATCCGTCCGTATCAATAAGCACCTTGGTCCCTTTCGCCTTAAGACCGGGCGCAAGCTCATTGTAGTAAGGGAGAACGAATTCGTTGTATGCTTCCCTCGAAAGCATAGGGCCTCCGTTGTAAGACATATCCTCAGCAAATGTCATAAATTTCGGTGTAATCAATGAATATACAACTTCGATGCATTTTTTATGATATTCACACAAATCCCGATTTATGGTTTGCATCAATTCCGGATAATCGTAAAACGCAAAAAGATGGTTTTCAATCCCAAAAAGTGTACGGGGAAACCAGAAAAAGCCTTCCAAAGTTATCCAATAAGCAAAATCACTGTTTGAATATTCTTTTTGAAATTTTTTTATACTCTTCTCGATTTCAGCAAGCAACTTGCCGGTAAACAAATATTTTTTAATCTCCGAATAATCTTTCTCATTTATAATTATCGGCGCGCCATGTGACTGAGCGCGCGGACAATCGTTATCACGGACCGGCAGCCAAAATTGGTGGAGATTATCCTGACCAAAGAATGCTTTGATGTCTTCATTTGTCTTCGCTGTTTTCGGAAGACCTTGAGCACGCCAATTATCAATGGTTTTGTCCCACCAGCCTGCCCATTCGATGACAGGAAGGCGGTCTAAATCTTTTGAAAAAGAAAGCACTTTATCAAAACGTTCGGTATTTTTCATAATTCAATCAATCCTTTGCCTTAATATTCAATCTGCCCAGATTATACATGGGAATCCGCTAAATTGCAATGAGCAATACAGCCGTTTTTTTTATAATAGTTCATTAAATTTATTTTGTCTATAACTATTAAAAATAATCTATTTTTGTTTATTTTGCACAATTATAAATAAAATATTAATAAATATTTCTACATAAAATTTTGTTTATTAGATTGAATTATTTTTACATTTAGGATATTATTATATCTATAAAATTAAGTTGTCAGGGAAGCGGACAACTGAATTTTCGCTTCAATATAAAATTTAGGAGGAGAAAAAAATGACTTCAAAAACTTGGCTTAAACTCACTTCTTGGATTATGACGGCAATCATGGCATTGGCTGGGGTATTTTTCCCGGGGCTCCTGAAACAGGTCGACGGAATGAAAGTCGGCGACTGGCTGATTATGGTGAACGAGCAGTTTGGTTTGGACAAAAACACCTACGATGCAGTTCCTCATTACGGCGACATTACAGCAGACAACACCTATTTCGCAGCGGTACAAAGAGCTTACGAAAGCGAAGTAATCACAGACTTTGACAAAGATACGATCAACGCAGCAGGCCTTAATCTGCCTGTAACAAACGCTTTTGC
>CAYOAW010000021.1:20090-21940 GCA_964402095.1 uncultured Eubacteriales bacterium
TATTCAATTCATATTTTCCAAATTTTTGTTGCAATTCCTTTTGTTATAATATATTATATACATGTCATAGAAAATTGCCGTGAAGCGGGCAATAACTCATGACGCTTCAATAAAAATTAGGAGGAAAAAAAATGACATCAAAGACATGGTTGAAACTCACTTCTTGGATCATGACCGCAATTATGGCCTTGGCTGGGGTATTTTTCCCCGGATTCGTCAAATCAGTTGACGGAATCAAGGTTGGCGACTGGCTCGTCATGCTGAACGAGCAATTTGGTGTGGACCAAAATACCTATGATGCAGTTCCCCACTATGGCGACATTACCGCAGATAACACCTATTTCGCAACGGTTCAAAGAGCATATGAGTGCGAAATAATCACAGACTTCGACAAAGACATCGTCAACGCAGCAGGTCTTAATCTGCCTGTAACCAACGCTTTTGTCGCAACAACACTTGTTAGAGCCGCAAGATTGAATTCGAACACATGGACCGGCATTCCCGATGCGGATCAAGCAATCGCAATCCTGGTTGCAGCCGGACTTCTCAGCTATAACATCTTCGGAAACTATACAGTCAAAACCATTACTATTGCGCAGGCTAAGGACCTTCTTGCCAGAGTAAAAGCACTTTGGGCAAGTGTTAATTACGGTGAACCCGCAGTTGAAGCGGCTACACAGGATGAAATTAAATTCAGCGGCGATGTTGAGCCTGCACTTGAAGTTGCTCAAATCACTGCAGGAAACGGCGCTGTTCTTCAAAACTCCTATGTTCCTCTTGACGGCGAAACCGCAATAACCGAATCCCAAATAGATATCGCCAGCTTGCTTCAAAAACTTGATGTCAGCTTCAGCCTCAGCGGTTTCAACTTTAAGTTGAAAGTTACTGACACCGGTTTCAATCTTGGTGTTGGCGCAACTGTTTGCGACGGAGTCAAAATCGCCAAAACATTTGAAGTTTCCAATCTTAATGTTGCCACCAAATTTGACGGCAATATCGTAACGAATAACATTAAAGAAGCTTATCTTCGTGCAGATTATAACTTGAAAGACATCACAACCGTTACCGGTTCATATGCAACTTCTGTTGCCGTTGATCCAAGCAAACTTCCCGACGGTTCTCCTGTTGATTTCATGACTGCTGCAAAAGCCGGCGCTCTTGCGTTAATGCCCGGCGGCGGCAATAAGATCACTGTTTTCAGTTTCGAAGTTCCGATCCCGAATTGCCCGGCTATTTCGATTGCTCTCGACGTTAACCTTTGCATCAGTGTTGACGGCAAGATTTCAATCACAATATCCTCAAGCAATGTTAAAGGTATTGAAATTGTCAACAATAAAGTTAAATTAATCAATGAAACAACTTACGGCGATCAAACATATGACATTATGGCTGATGTCCGCTTCACAGTCGGTCTTGATCTCGGAATCAAACTTACAGGTGTTATGATGCTTGTCGATGCTGAATTCTCAGCAGGTGTTGGCATCAAAGTTACAGCGTTCATTCAGACAGATACAGCAGTGTATACTTTAGACATGCCTTTAGATCTTGCAATTGCGATTCCTTATCCGACAGGCGGCATGGACGGAGCTCTCTTCTGCGGCAACGCTAAGGTTTACGGCTTGATGAGTGTCAGTGTTGGCCAGAACTCTCCGATATTGAAGAAACTTGGACTTACAAAGACTTGGGTTATCTTCGACGAAAATAATGCGGTTATCTACAACTTCCATATTGAAGAAACCGGCGTTGTTCCCGAGTGCACAAGAGCAAGAACCTAATTCCAAAACTAAACAGTTTAACCGGGACGCTTTGAAAAAAGCATCCCGGTTTTTTCATGCTAACTATTGAGCATG
>CAYOAW010000021.1:22040-23614 GCA_964402095.1 uncultured Eubacteriales bacterium
ATTTTGCATTATAAACAGCGTATCCATTGTTGGCAAATAGTAACCGGCAAGCTGTTTTCTGCTTGCCGGCTTTGAATTATACAGACTTTGCGGAGTTGGTGTACGCAGCTGAAATAATATATCACAACATGAATTCTCCGGAATTATATGAAGGATTGATATTGAAATCAGCTTATATCAATCAAGAATGCTCCTGCCTGTTGGAGCAGATCGACATCGGTGTTGTTCAACACACCGTCATTATTAGCATCAGCAGCACGGTAAACAAACTCTCCTGCTTGGGCTGCCGACAGCATGCCGCCAACGATAAGACTTGCTATTGTTGCGTCGTTGCCATCCGCAACACCGTTGCAGTCGGTATCGCCATACACTATCACAGTTACACGATCAACTACAACACCGTCTTTGTTGAACAATTTAATAACATATCCCGTGCCGACTAAATCCGAAGAATTCAACGTTACCCCATTGATATTTTCAATGGTAATGATTGCGGAATTTGAAAACTGGGATAAAATATTTGATGCATTATTGCTTCGTAAGCTCAAGCCGGTTATCCTGGCAGCGCCGCTCGTGCGGTCAATTAGAAGGTTAGACGTGCTCTTTAAATCAAGTTGTGTCGGGTCAGGCCTAAGTGCAAGGTTTGCATATGCTAAGTTAATCGCCGCTGCCGCATTGTCAATTACAGACTGCTTCGTTATATCAAGGGACCGCGAAATCGCATTTCCTGCGGCTGTTGCGGCTGTAAATAAGTTCATGCTGCTTTCTGTATAATACAGATGATTATAAACCGGCGTAAGCAAAAGAGCTGTGTCAAGAACTGTATAAACAGCCGGTTTCAGTTCGAGATTTTCATAAGCCGTTACAATAGCATCTGTTGCTTCGTCAACTATATTTTGCGACAGCACATTTAAGTTGCGGTCTATCCCCTGTCCTGCGGTTACAGCATTATTAAAATTGTTGATTGAACTGTCTTTGTAGTATTCATCCTCATAATCAGGCGTTAAAGAAATTGCGGCATCCAGAGCTGTGTAAACCGCTTTATTTAAAACCACTCCGTCAATTGTTACGGTTTGATTTTCAATTATATTGGATATTGTATAAATGCCCTGAACCGGCGTAAGTAAAACATCGTTTGATTTGACAACAATGGTTGAATGGCTGTAATTAGGAGCAAGAATCACTCTGAATGTAAAATTCCCGCCACGGCTGACCGGTGAAGCAGAAGTTCCCTCAGGTGAAATTGTATATCCTTGGCTTGCAGGCAAATTAACCGCATATTTCTCAAATTCATAAAGAGCCTTAACTGTCAAATTGCCAGTCACAAAGGAAAAATCCTTATCCCAGCCGACAAAGTTATATCCGCCTGTACGGGTTGGATTCGGAGGTGCCGCAGCAGCGGTTCCGTATGTTACATTCGTCTGCGTTTTCAGCACCGTATTATCCCAGTCCTTAAAAGTAACCGTATAAGTACTGATTTGGAAAGTTGCGCTGAACGAATGGTTTTCATTAATCACCGTCCCAACCGGCGGGGTATTCCAAGCTAAGAAATAGTGGCCTGCATCCGGTATTGG
>CAYOAW010000021.1:23714-28061 GCA_964402095.1 uncultured Eubacteriales bacterium
GAAGCACATGTGGATTCATTTACCGCAACCACTTCAACCGAACAAGTATCTGTTTTTGCGCAGTCATCGGTTGTTACCGTAATAACCGCACTCCCCAAAGCTTTTGCTGTTACAATACCTGCGGAATTAACTGTGGCAACATTCTCGTTGCTGGATTTGAATGTAACACCGCGAAGCTGTGCTGTGGCAGGCGCTATTGTATATTGAAGAGTTTTGGTATTGTTTAACCCAATCATAACAGCGTCTGTGTCATAGGATATACTTGTTACCGGCGTATAACCGACGCTTACAATGCAGGTGTCTGTAAATCCGCCTTGTACTGTTGTTATCGTTATAACCGAACTGCCGGGGGCGACACCTGTCACTTCGCCAGCCGAATTAACCGTTATCGAATTCTCATTGCTTGAACTGAATGTTACACCCGGGTAATCCGCATTTCCGGGAAAAACCGAATATGCCAGAGGAAGTGTATGATCCAAAGGAACCGAAAAAGTGTCATCACGGAAAGTCACGCCGGTGACCGGTATAGGCGCTACCTCGCTCACATAGAGGCTGAAACTTCCCTTTGAAGTTGTACTGTATCCGCTGACAAGTAAATAGTAAATCCCCGTATATGGAGCAAAATAGGTATCTATGAAACTGTAACTTGCGTCACCCGCATCATCATCATAAGCCAAACGGTTAAAACTTGCGTCATACAGGTCTAAATAAGTGTCAATAATTGCCGTTCCTCCGGTTTTAAAGCTTATTTTCTGACCTGCCTCAAGATATATGCTGAATCCTCTTGCCGATGTCGACGGGATCAACGGCGGCCGGCTGTATAGTATATAGCTCGAGTCTTGCCAGCTTAACGTTACCGGTGTCGTTGAATTGACACTGACAGGAGTATACATTAAATGAGTTTGATCTTGAAGAGAAGATTCGGCTACTACCGTAATAACGCACTGAGCATAGAATCCTCCTGTTTGGGTCGTCGCGGTAATTGTAGCTGTACCCTCTGCTTTGGCAGTAACCTTCCCGGCGGTTGTTACCGATACAATCGCAGAACTGCTGGTAGACCAGGTGATTGTTCTGTATGAGGCGAGCGCCGGGGTTATTGTTGCAACCAGTGTGCCGGTATCTCCGACCAGAAGTTTCCCTGTTGCATAATCAAGGGAAACACCCGTTGTCGCAACCGGAGGCAACACATTAACATTGGCTTCGCCGACAATTCCTCCGTCATACTTTGTTGTCGCCATAATATGCGCCAACCCTTGGGATACTCCGGTAACCACCCCTGTTGCAGCGTTTACGGTTGCGATTGATTCATCATCACTTGACCAAGTTACATCGTTATAGGTCGCGTTTTCAGGTAAAATTGAAGCAAATAACTGCGTGGTAAAACTGATATTAACATCAGAGTTAAGAGGTGTTACTACAACATAATCTGCCGGGACATAATCGATAATACCAACATTATCTATCCAGCAGGTATCCTTGCCGCCATCGACAGCGTTGTCTTTGCTGTATACCCAGGAAAAGGTATATGAACCCGTACTTGGAATAATATACTTAAATGTTTCCCATGTTCCCGATTGGCCGCTGATGTTCCCATATGGAGTGTTGTTCACAACAAAATACAGCACATCTTTGTCATTCTCACTGCTGATATTCCAGTCGAATTCCAAAACTTTGTTTTTGCTGACAGTTCCGGCATTCAGCGTAAGAGTTGTTGTTGTGCCGCTTAATCCGCAGATATTAGAAGCTGCCGATATTCTGCCGGAATCGGTTGTACTGTCCGCAATCCAGGGATGCGAGGAATCGTTAATAAAAGCCAATGTGCCGCCCGAAATATTCAGTGCCGAATCAAGCTCACTCACCGCAGCGTAAGCGTATTTCGTATTAAACGGCTGAAGCGTTATAATCAAGCAGACCACTGTCAGCAGCGATATTATTTTTTTTGATATCATTGAAGTTACCTCCGTTACGATGGATATACTTTATTTGTTGATAAAAATGCAGTTAATTTTATACAAATTGCAAACTGTCTCCTTATAAATTATACAATATTTTATGCATACACACAATAGTATCATGTAAACTTTTAATGAATTCACCCGCAAGTGTATTTTGTTTTTGGTTGATTTCCATGGCCAAAAGAGCCCGATTGATAATTATCCCGCAAACATTAACAAAGTGTTTACAATTGAACGATTGACAAAAACAAACACCGGTTGTATATTTATATTTAGTTAGCACTCTTGCAGCGCGAGTGCTAACGTCCGCTGTTTTACAGCAAATCCGGGGGAAATGTTACGGCAGCATTTTTCATTTTACATAGTTATTCCATACAGGACCGTCTGCCGGCCGGCATAATTTGGTTTGTGAGACTTTGAGGCGTCAAAGCCCGGAGTCACAGCATAATAAATGCAATATATTTTGAAAGGACGATTTGGCAATGGCAAAGAAACAATTTAAGGCAGAATCAAAAAAGCTGCTGGATTTGATGGTAAACTCGGTTTACACACACAAGGAGATATTCCTGCGTGAAATAATCTCAAACGCCAGCGACGCGATTGATAAGCTTTGCTATCTCTCGCTGACAGACAGCGGAGTCGGCATGAGCCGCAGTGACTTTTTTATTAAAATTACGGCTGACAGCGAAAACCGGATTTTAACTGTCACGGATAACGGCATCGGCATGACTTATGAGGATTTGGAATCGAACCTCGGCATCATCGCAAAAAGCGGTTCTCTTGATTTCAAAAAGAATTTGGAAGGCAAAGAAACTGCGAAAGGCGATATCGATATTATCGGCCAATTCGGCGTCGGTTTTTATTCAGCTTTCATGGTCAGTGAAGAGGTAACCGTCATATCACGCGCTTACGGATCCGACAAAGCATATAAATGGAAATCAAACGGAGCTGAAGGCTATACTATAAACGAAGCACAGCGCGACGGAGTCGGCACAAGCATTATATTGAAAATTAAATCTGATACCGAGGATGAAAAATATGGTGAGTTTTTAGAAACTTACCGCTTGCGCGGACTTATAAAAAAATATTCCGACTATGTCCGCTATCCGATCAAAATGGATATCGAAAAAAGCCGTTCCGTTGAGACGGAAGAAACAGACGAAGACGGCAAGAAAAAAACCAGTTACGAAAAATATATCGAAGAAGAAACAATCAACAGCATGGTGCCGATTTGGCAGCGGACAAAAGCCGAGATCAGCGATGACGACTGCATTGCTTTTTACAAGGAAAAATATTACGACCAGGAAGATCCCGTTAAAGTCATCCGCATCAGCGCGGAAGGAAATGTGGTTTATAAAGCCATGCTTTTCATCCCCGCAAAAGCGCCTTATGATTATTACACCAGAGAGTATAAAAAAGGCCTCCAGCTTTATTCAAACGGCGTTATGATTATGGAAAGATGCGAAGACCTTGTTCCGGATTATTTTCGGTTTGTCACCGGCATAGTAGATTCCGCGGACCTTTCGCTCAATCTTTCCCGGGAAATGCTGCAGCATGACAAACGGCTGAAGGTTATTGCGACCTACCTGGAAAAAAGGATCGGCGAAGAACTCAAGAAACTGCTTGAAGCCGAGAGAGAGAAATACGAAAAGTTTTATGATGCGTTCGGCCGTCAGCTGAAGTACGGAATTCTGAGCGATTACGGTTTACATAAGGATTTACTCAGCGGCCTTATTTTATTCCACTCCTCCAACGAAAACAAGCTCATAACACTTAAGGAATATGTTGATAAAATGCCCGAGGATCAAAAACATATTTATTACGCCTGCGGTGACACGGTAAAAAAGATCAGCTCTCTTCCGCAAGCCGAACAAGTTAAAGATAAAGGCTATGATATGCTTTGTTTTGTTAATGAAGAGGATGAGTTCGTAGCGAATATTTTAAGAGAATTTGAAGGCAAAAATTTCCTTTCTGTCAATGAAGCGGATTTAGACCTCGAATCGGAAGACGAAAAGAAGGAAACCGAGAAAAAAGCCGAAGACAATAAAGAACTTTTGGAATTCGTTAAAGAATCCCTGAGCGGGGCTGTCGCGGAAGTCAAGCTTTCACACAAACTTAAGACACACGCAGTTTGCCTTTCCAGCACCGGCGGTGTCAGCCTGGAAATGGAAAAATATTTCAACGCTATTCCCGGCGCTGAAAAACCGAAAGCCGAAAGAGTCCTGGAACTGAACGCCGACCATAAAAGTTTTGAATCCCTTAAAAATACTTGGACTGCCGATAAAGAGAAAGCGGCTAAATACGCCGAAGTATTATACGCACAAGCGCTTCTTATAGCAGGGCTGCCGGTGGAGGACCCCGCTCGTTATACCGAGCTTGTCTGTGAACTTAT
>CAYOAW010000022.1:0-25438 GCA_964402095.1 uncultured Eubacteriales bacterium
TGTTATACTTTTCATGCGGATTAAGGCACTTCCTTTCGGTAAAGTTTTGTTGTGACAAACTTACTATACCTCAGGTCGTCTTAATTCGCATCTTTTTTTGCTTTGTCCAATATGTATTGTATACCAACAGCGGCAGACAAAATTAATTTTGCTTAAAAGATAGACAGGTGCCGAAAAAAATGCTATCATATACAACGTATTTAAATTTCTTGGACAGGTTGAAGATATCGATTTGTTTTAACTTGTGCGGAAAGTATATTTATTGGAGGGGTTGTCAATGAAAAGAATTTCGGCAATTTTAATTGCTGTGCTTTTCGCCATGTCTGCGTTTGCAGGCTGCACGAAGGAAGAAAACGCTAAGGGCACAGATGCGGTTTCGACGGCGAAAGTCGGGGACAAAGTGGTTATCGGCAAATACGAGCAAGACAATAAAACCGATAACGGAGAAGAAGGCATTTCCTGGATTGTGCTTGCCGTACAAGATGGAAAAACTTTGCTTATTTCCGAAAAAGTACTGGAAGCAAAACCTTATAACGTAAAAAAGGTGAATGTTACCTGGGAAAAATGCACTTTGCGCAAATGGCTTAATGAGGACTTTTTCAACAGCGCTTTTACATCAAAAGAAAAGAAATCAATTATTGAAACAACGGTTAAAAATTCCGACAATCCAAAATACGGCACACCGGGAGGCAATGATACACAGGATAAACTGTTCCTTTTGAGCTTCGGCGAGGCAAAAAAGTATTTAAAAAATCAGGATGCTTACAAGGCTAAAGGAACAGCGTTTGCAAAGAAGAACGGGCTTAAGGTTGTCAAAGAAAGCTTGTACGCCGGTAACAGCGGCTGGTGGCTTCGCTCTCCGGGTTTGTACCCTTATGATGCCGGTTATGTCAATTATGACGGCCTTGTATACAATGAACTCTATGTCAGTTATAAATTGTTCGGAGCGCGCCCAGCAATGTGGGTGGAACAATAACCGTTAATTCGGCCGGATACTCAGATAGTTATGGCAGCAGTATAAAGGACTAAAGAAAGAAAAAATCACCGGGGAACATGGTTCTTCGGTGATTTTTGTTAATCTTAATTGAAAAAGTAACCATAAGTCAAGCAAAATTTTTGATATATGGATTTTGGCGCCTGAACATCAGGCCGGTTTAATAAAGGGTTAGATTATATTGACTGGATTAATTCAATTATTCAAGGATTGCTTTTCTGTATTTTTCCAGCAATTCGGAAGCAACTTTTACAGTATCGTTACCCGATGGATCCTCGGGATGGCAAGTTGCTATCCAGTTGCGTTCAATTCTTTCAAGGTTTTTATAAAAGCCGCTGCCCCGGTAATCATTCCTGCCATATGGCTGTTTTTGCGTCACAGTTGAAATACGCCTGATTCCTTTAAAGTTGCCTGCAAGCAGTTCAAAAAACGAGCGCCAACGGGCTGCGTAAAAGGTTTTTATAAGTCCTCCCCATTCATGCCATGCAGTATCATAAAGAACGGTATTGTTAAGAGGGCCCCAAAGGGAAAGCTGGGTTAGAACATTAATCTCAAAGTTTTGTTTGTCGTTGTCGGATATCGCGGCGGAATGCGCGTCGCTGAGACGGCTTGATAATGTCAGTTCCTCCCTGGTCTGAAGCAGACTGTCAATGTCATCAAGCAGCCTTAAAAAAGCATTTGAATTGATTTCAAACTTCCGGACATCTTTATTGTTGTAACCATCCATGGTTTCTTGATAAACAGTGCGGGCATGGTTGCTTAGTACCTGGCGGACGATATCGCAGGCGTCATATATGTAACCGTCCTTGTCTGCTTTTTTTGCCGATAAAAGAGCGTCGGCGGCATCAAAAAGGCACTTGTTGTCATATCGGAGTTCCATAGTGTCGCCGATCGCAGCATGGGTCAGTTCCGTTGAGGGGCGTGCGCAGATAACCGAACCGGTTTCGCTGCCGGTACATTTTTCGGAATAGCAGGTATCTTTTAATCCTAAAACAGCATCAGCCAGACAGGGTTCACTGCTCCCGTACCGCCTTGCCGCGTAAGAGCGGAGCCATTCGTCCAAATCTATCTTTTTGTTTTCGGTAAGCATTTCAAATGCCAAATCAAAGTAAAGGGGATTTTGCTCCATTCCTTCCGGGAATATACCGGTTCCTGACAGATTTTCATATTTTTGCTTTTCCTGCATATATGGATTGTCCGCGAGGGACTTTATGCTGCCGTGCAGCGTATTTCTGCCGCCGGTGTTGTTTTGTGTGCCTAAAATAAAATTGTAACCCCAAAACCCGTTGCTCTCAATATGCTTGCTGCCGTCCAGGTCAAGAATTAAACAACGGTCACGTGGGACCGATTTGACAAGTTTATCACTCAGCGAATCACTTTGCATTACCCAGACAGATTCACTGTCAAAAGAATCATAAAGGTTAAAAACCGCTTTGCCGATATTTTTCAAGTATTCTCCGCCGATTCTATTCTTTGGGGGATTATCATGCATCGGGTCACATAGGTAATAATGATTTGCTCCAAGCAGGCGCAGCTGTTTTTCAAGCAGGATTTTCCCTAATTTTTTAAAAAGCGGATCAGAAGGGTCTGCTTGGTATGTTGTCGGGAAATTATACCAGGACGGATTATGCCTTAATCTTGCTTTCCTGAAAATCCTTATAATGCTTCGCGGCACCTGGCCGGAATATCCCTGCATGATAGGGGACATACCAAGTTCCGTTTCCCGTTTAATTATTTTTTTGCCAAGCTCCAAACGGCTTTCAATGTATTTTATATCGGTTAATGCAAGCGTGCTGTCAAGGTTGGTCATCAGCTGCCAGCTCCAATAGGCCGGGCCGGAAAGGTACTGCAGAACGTCAGGCTCCTTGAAACCTAAATCTCTCAGCGCATAGTACCAAACAGCTTCTGTGCCGACAAGCGACAGCGGCATATTGATGCCGTTCATTGCCATAAAGTCAATTTCACGTTCCCATCTTTCCCAATCCCACCAGCAGGCTGTATAGGAAAAAGCACGGCAGTTCATGTATACCCGTTTATCTTGCTCGATGATATGCGTTATTTTATGAAGGGGAAGCGGTGCGGAATCGACTTGAAGCCTTGTGTTTCCGCACCAGGACAGGTTTACACCGCAGAATTCTTTTAAATAACGGTAATAAGCCATAGCAATGCTGATGGTGCAGTCGCCCCGAAGCAATATTTTCCCGTTACAAGCTTCGATTTCATAAATACCCTTGCCGTCCTTCTTTTCAATAAGCTCGGTGATAAAAGAAAGAGCGATTTTCGGAGTATTGCGTTTAATTAAATCATGCATTTGTATATCATCCCTTCCGGTCAGCTCAGCGCAGTCCGATTAAAATATTATAGCAAAAAAAACAATTGAGCACAAGTTTGAAAAAAATCGTTAAAAAAGAGAAAACATTATTTTATTGTGTTATCCGCTATGTTATAATAACTTAAAAAATAAACCGGAGGATGAACAATATGGATAAAATCAGAATAGGTATGGTTGGCTGCGGCGGTATGTGCAACGGAGCACATGTTCCGGCATATTTAAAAGATGAACGGGTTGAACTGGTCGCGTTTTGCGATATAGTTGAATCCCGTGCCGTAAAAGCAAAAGAAACATATAACCCGCAGGCAAAAACTTATGTTGATTTCAATGATCTTGTTGCCGATGAAAATATTGATGCGGTTGATATCTGCACACCGAACTACTGGCATTCCCGTATAGCTGTTGCCGCCCTTAAAGCCGGAAAACATGTGTTCTGCGAAAAACCTGATGCTGTCAGCCCCGAAGAAGCGCTTAAGATGAAAAAAGCAAGCGAAGAATCCGGGAAACTTCTTATGGTTATGCGCAACAACCGTTTTGTTGATGCGTCAAAATATGCGAAGCGCTTTATTGAAGAAGGCAAAGCCGGCGACCTTTATACAGGGCGTTGCGGTTGGATCAGGCGCAGGGGAATTCCCGGCAAAGGCGGCTGGTTTACAACGAAAGAGTTGTCCGGCGGCGGACCCTTGATTGATTTAGGTGTACATATGATAGACCTTGCGGTTTGGCTTATGGGCAACCCGACACCCGTATCGGTTTCCGGCAGCACTTACTGCAAATTTGCCGAAACCGATATCAGCAATTCCGAACACTCGAATTTCGGCGAAAAGCAGGTTGACGGTATCTTTGATGTTGAGGATTTGGCGATCGGGTTCATTCGTTTTGACAACGGAGCCTGCCTGCAGATTGAGTTCAGCTGGGCATCCAATATCGAAAGTGAAGCTGCTTTTGTGGAGCTCCGCGGTACAAAAGCCGGCTTTTCATGGAAAAACGGCAATCTTAAAATCTTTTCAGAAGATGACGGTGTGCTGACCGATATTAACCCTGTGTTTGATAAAAGCAACGGTCATCAGAATAATCTGAAGCACTTTATTGATGTTTTGCTTGACGGCTGCGAACCGATTTATAAGCCTCAGCAGGGACTGGATATGATTAAAATTTTAAACGCAATATATCAGTCAGCCGCCAGCGGTCTTGAAGTCAGGCTGTAAAGTATAACAATTTTGGAAATGTGAGGAACAGCTTGAAAAGGTTCAGCGCAAACAACATGGCTCTTTGCGCACTGTTTTCGGCGTTTATCGCCGCCGGTGCTTTTATTAAAATTCCGTTTTATCCGGTTCCGGTGACAATGCAAATGGAGATTGTTTTGCTTTCCGGGCTAATACTCGGCAGCTGGCGGGGTGCGGTTTCCGCAAGCGTTTATATGTTTATCGGTCTTGCCGGGTTACCTGTTTTTGCTCGTGGCGGCGGTATCGGTTATGTCCTTCAACCGACTTTTGGGTATGTTGCGGGATTTATTCTCGGTGCTTATATTACCGGGAAATTTGCGGAGAAGGCCGGACAGGCAACAGTAAAGAAATGCTTTTTGGCAAGTCTTGCCGGCCTGGCAGCCGTATATGCAACCGGCGTTGTTTATTTCTGGCTGATTTCACATTTTTATCTTGGCAAAGATGTAAGTGCATGGTATTTGCTGGTCAATTGCTTTTTTATGCCATTGCCGAAAGATATTCTGCTTTGTATCGCAGGTGCGTTTGCGGCAAAAAGATTAATGCCTGTAGTCGTAAAATATATAAAATAATGACGGAAGGTTGAGTTTATGAAAGTTATTGTTTCCGATACGCCGAAAGAACTCGGCATAACTGCGGCGCGAATAGCCGCGGAGTATCTCAACGGTCTGATATCAAAAAAAGGTTATGCGAGAATTGTTGTTTCAACAGGGTCTTCCCAATTTGAGACCTTTGAAGCGCTGATTGCTTCGGATATAGACTGGAGCAAAGTCGAAATGTTCCATCTGGATGAATATGCGGGCCTTCCGGAGAGCCATCCGGCAAGTTTTCGCAAATACTTGAAAGAACGCTTCGTCTCGAAGGTCAATTTGCTTGCGGTAAATTTTGTTGACGGAAATCCCGGAAGCATTCAGGCTCTCTCCCGAAAACTGCTTGAAAAGCCTGTTGATTTAGGGCTTATCGGCATTGGCGAAAACGGACATATCGCATTTAATGACCCTCCTGCTGATTTCGAAACAAAGGATGCTTATATTCTGGTTAATTTGAGCGATACCTGTAAAAAACAGCAGGTCGGGGAGGGATGGTTTGCCGATGTCGACGAGGTGCCTAAGCAAGCTGTTTCTATGTCTGTTCATCAAATAATGCAGTGCGGCAAAATTATCTCCTGTGTACCTCATGCCGTAAAAGCAAAAGCAGTCGCGGATACCATGAATAACGATTTGACGAATCTGGTGCCTGCCACCATACTAAAGAACCACAGCGACTGGACACTTCTTTTGGATAAAGCTTCGGCAGCGCTTTTTTAAAATTAATAATGAGAGGTGAAAGCTGTGCTTTTCAGCAGAATTGATATACTCGACGAAGAATTAAACCACCAAAAAGATCAGTTTGTGGGAATTTCCGATGGCATTATTGATTATATCGGCAGCGAAAAACCGGAAAAAAATTACGGTGAGGAATACGATGGAACAGGCAAACTGCTGATGGCAGGTTTGTACAACTCCCATACCCATTCACCTATGACCCTGCTCCGGGGATATGCGGAAAACCTTTCGCTTTCAGATTGGCTGCATGACAGAGTCTTTCCGTTTGAAGCGAAATTAACCGGTAATGATATTTATAACGGTACAATGCTGGCAATTGCCGAGATGCTTCGTTTCGGGACGGTTTCTTTTACAGATATGTATTATATGGGTGAAGATATCGCAAGGGCAGTTATAGAAAGCGGAATCAAATGCAATTTCAGCAACGGCGTAACATGCTTTGACGAGCGGGATTATACATCCTTAAAGGTTTACAGTGAATCCTGTGCGCTGATAGAAAATTGGCACAACACCGGCGAAGGACGGTTTAAAGTCGATTTAAGCATTCATGGGGAATATACATCCACACCGCGCGTTGTGGCAGGCGTAGCCGAGCATGCGTTGCAGGCGGGTCTTAATTTGCATATTCATCTGTCCGAAACCGAGGAAGAACACGAGGGCTGCAAAATACGCAACGGTAAAACGCCCGCAAAATATTTTTACGATTTGGGAGCCTTTGCAAATCCGGTAACTGCTGCCCACTGCGTTTGGCTTGAGGAGGAAGACTTTGACATCCTTCGCGAGAGCGGCGTTACCGTAGCCGCGTGCCCTGTCAGCAATATGAAATTGGCCGGCGGTTTCAGCAAAGTGGATAAAATGCTCAGAAGCGCAATGAAAGTAACCATCGGAACCGACAGTGCTTCAAGCAACAACAATCTGAATTTATTTAAAGATATCCATGCCTTTTCGGTTCTTTACAAGTGCACATCAGGCAATCCGGCGGCTATTACACCCAAGCAGGCAATAACCGCCGCTACATTTGCCGGCGCAAAAGCCCAGGGCAGAGAGAATTGCGGTGCCCTGAAAACCGGTTCGAAAGCCGACCTGATTGTCCTGAATACTGCGCTTGCCCATATGCATCCTGTCCATGACATGCTCAATAATGTGGTTTTTGCCGCTCAAGGCAGTGATGTATGCCTTACTATGGTTGACGGAAAAGTGCTTTATAAGGATGGCGAGTACACATCGCTGGATATCGAAAAAGTTCTGTATAATGCCGACAAATCAACGCAGGACATTCTTGATTTGCTGTGAAGACGAATAAATACGGAGAGTGCTGAAAATGCCCGATGAATACAAGCTTCAGATTTACCTGACACGCCACGGGGAAACATGGGGGAACCTTCCGCCCCCGCAGGGTGCGGGAGAAGATAAAAGAACCGAGCGGGAGAGGCATGATCCGGAGCTTACACCGCTTGGATTAAAACAAGCACGGCTTCTCGGGCAAAGACTCAGCCTGAAGCGATTCGACGCGATTTTTTCGAGCCCTTTGGTCAGGGCTGTTTCTACGGCGTTTGAAACATCAGCTCTTCAGCCCGGAGGCAACGTCCCGATTGAATTGATCAGTGATTTGAGAGAAGCCGGTACGCCTTGGGATTATCCGGGAGTATCTTGGGATGAAACAAAAAAACGCTTCCCCTGTGTTGTTTCGCACAGCAGTATTCAAAGCGCTTCTTATTGGGATTCAATGGAAAAACTGGATGAACGGGAAGCACATATGAAGCGGGCGGAGAATTGCATTGCATATCTGCGTAGCCGTTTTTATAAAGGAGAAAGCATTTTTATTGTTGCACACGGCACTTTTAACACATACCTCATCAGGGCGGCGCTTGGCTTGGATAATACCAATGACTTTAATTTTTGCCAGGAAAATACAGGGCTTACAAAAATAAAATACTTTTTAGACGATAAAGCAAGGCTTTCATATTCCAATGAGACTTCGCATCTGTTTTCCGATATGCCCGGAATTACATTCACGCTGTAATAAATGGTATATTTGCAATCCCTCATATAAACTTTATATGAATTTTATTGTTTTATCTTTACACCTTTCTTTAAATCAAGTAAAATATTAACAGACGAAATATAGGGGGGTTGTTGGATGGAGCCGGTCTACAAAAGGATACTCTTGAAGATAAGCGGCGAGGCGCTTTCGGGCGGACTGGGCCATGGTATTGATTTCGATACGGTATTAAATATTTGCTCGGCAATAAAAAAGTGTACGGAAATGGGTGTTGAAGTCGGCTTGGTTGTTGGCGGCGGCAATTTTTGGCGCGGCCGTTCAAGCGGGGAAATGGACCGGACTCGTGCTGACCATATGGGGATGCTCGCAACGGTGATGAATTCGCTTGCCCTTGCGGATGCGCTGGAACAGCTTGATGTGCATGTCCGGGTTCAAACCGCTATCACCATGCAGCAAATTGCGGAGCCGTATATCCGCAACAAAGCAACCTCGCACCTTGAAAAGGGCAGAGTGGTAATATTCGGTTGCGGAACAGGGAATCCGTTTTTTACAACAGATACGGCAGCGGCGCTTCGTGCGGCTGAAATCTGTGCGGAAATTATTTTTAAGGCGACCAATGTGGACGGCGTTTATGATAAAGACCCAAAAGAGTTCCCGGATGCCGTAAGATACGAAACTCTTACTTACAGCGATGTTTTAAGTAAGAATTTAAAGGTTATGGACAGTACAGCGGCTTCCCTGTGCAGGGATAATAAAATACCGATTCTGGTATTTAATCTTGAAAATCCCCAAAACATTATTGCCGCTGTCTGCGGCGAAAAAATAGGAACAATTGTTAAGGAGGGCTAATTGATGGAAACAGTGTTTGCTGCAACAAGAGAAAAAATGGGTAAAACCGTCAGCGTTTTGAAAAGTGAATATTCATCTATTCGGGCAGGAAGAGCCAATGCCGCGGTTCTTGATAAAATCAGAGTTGATTATTACGGCGTGCCGACACCGATCAACCAAATGGCTGCTATATCTGTTGCCGAGGCAAGGATCCTTAATATTCAGCCATGGGATATAACCACGCTTCATTCGATTGAAAAGGCGATTCAATCCTCAGATCTCGGAATAAATCCGCAGAATGACGGGCGTATTATACGCCTTGTTTTCCCGCAGCAAACCGAAGACAGACGCAAGGAAATTGTTAAAGAAATACATAAAATAGCCGAAGATGCCAAGATAGCAGTGCGCTCTATTCGGCGGGACAGCATTGAAAAACTAAAAAAGATGGAAAAAGCCGCGGAAATAACCGAAGATGACCTAAAGGATGGCGAAAAAGAACTGCAGGAAATTACCGACAGTTTTATCGTTGATATTGATAAAATCGCAGTGGCCAAAGAAAAGGAAATTATGGAAATTTAGTTCAGGAGGGCAAACAGATGCCTGATAATTCCAAAATGCCGGTTCATGTCGCGGTCATCATGGACGGAAACGGCCGTTGGGCAAAGCGGCAAGGCTTGCCGCGTTCGGAAGGGCATAAACAAGGCGCTAAAACTTTCAGAAAAATTTGTGAATACGCGGCGGATTTGGGTATCCCGTATCTGACTTTCTATGCGTTTTCAACCGAAAACTGGAATCGCCCCCCTGAAGAAGTGTCCGCTATTATGGACCTTTTTCGCGATTATCTTCACGAGTCTGAGGAGCGTAAGGAAGAAAATATCAAAAGAGGGTTCCGCCTGAAATATATCGGAGAAAGGGAAGGCTTGCCTGCAGATATTATTTCGCTTATTGAAATATCAGAGCAGGAATCCTTGCATTACGGCAGAACAACTGTAAATCTTGCAGTAAATTACGGCGGCAGGCAGGAAATTTTGCAGAGTATCCGTAAAATCGGCAATAAAATAGCTTCCGGCCGGTTAAAGCCGGAAGATATTACAATTGATGACGTTGCTGCGGGTTTATACACAGCGGGGCAGCCGGATCCCGATTTAGTCATCAGGCCAAGCGGTGAATACAGGCTTTCAAACTTTCTGATATGGCAGACAGCGTATTCGGAGTTTTGGACTTCGGAAATACTATGGCCTGATTTTACACCGGAGGATTTTGATAAAGCTTTGGATGAATATGCCAAACGGAACAGGCGTTTCGGCGGGATATGAGGAACAGCTATTTTATTGTGCTGAACCTGCCGGTTTTTGAATTTTAAATTGCGGCGGATAAATAATCGGAAGAGAAGGTTAAAAATGAAGCAGCGAGTAATAACCGGTTTGATTTGGGGCATGGTAGCGATTCTGAATTTGGTTTTTTTATATTCCCCGATGATGGGCATATTTATTTCTGTCTTTTCCGTTATCGCTGTTCACGAAATTGAAAAAGTCGCTAAGGTTAAAAACATTCCTGTTATCGTGATCAGCATGATTTTTGCGGGAATAGTTCCTTTCGTGAATGAGTATCATTTGCTGACGCTTTTTAAATTTCACATACCTCTTGCGGTAATTCTTGTTTTGTACATATTTATATTGCTGGTATTAATGCTGGCTTTTTACGAGAAAACGAAGTTCGAACATATTGCGATAGTGGTCTTTTCTTCGATTGCTGTCCCTTACGGGCTTTCGACCTTTACACTTGTCAGGGATGTTTACAAAACGTTTCCCCAAACATTTCAGCAGCAGTCAAAAGGGTTTTATTTGTTTTTCTTAGGCTTGGTATGCGCATGGATTACGGATATGTTTGCTTATTTTGTCGGCAGCAAGTTCGGCCGGCACAAGATGGCTCCGTTAATAAGCCCGAAGAAATCAATTGAAGGTGCGATAGGCGGAATTTTGGGAACGGTTATATTTAATATGATTACTCTTTTAATTTTTAACCGCTTTTTCTTTGACACCCCGATTATGTCTTACTGGATGCTGATTCCGGTTTCAATGGTCTTGTCTGTGATGGGGATGCTTGGTGACCTTTCCGCTTCCGTTATTAAACGGAATTACGGCGAGAAGGATTTCGGCACAATTATGAAAGGGCACGGCGGAATTATGGACAGGTTTGACAGCTGTCTGTTTGTTATGCCTTCAATTTACGCGTTTGTTTTATTTACTCAGGCTATAAAATAAACCATGGACTTAAAATAACGGATAAAGGCTTAAAGCTTGCGGGTGAATCTGATGATGAGAAAAAAAATATCTGTACTGGGTTCAACCGGTTCAATAGGAATTCAAGCTCTCGAGGTTGCAAGGCTTCGGGGCTTTGATATCATAGCGCTTGCCGCATACTCAAATGTCAATGTTTTGGAAGACCAAATCCGTGAGTTTAAACCGAAGCTTGCCGCATTGATGGATGAAAAGGCGGCAGCCGATTTGAAAATACGGGTTGGCGATACTGATGTTAAAATTTTGAGCGGAATCGAGGGCGTGTGTGAATGTGCCCGTGCCGCTTCGGATACTGTGCTTAACAGTATTGTCGGGATGGCAGGCCTGATGCCGACACTTGCCGCTATTGAAGCCGGGCACGAAATTGCCCTTGCCAATAAAGAGACGCTGGTGGCCGCTGGAGGTCTGGTTATGAAAAACGCTGCCCTAAAAGGTGTCAGAATTTTGCCGGTCGACAGCGAGCATTCAGCTATTTTTCAGGCGCTGCAGGGCTGCCCGGACAAAAAATTCATAAAAAGACTTATCCTGACAGCCTCGGGCGGTCCGTTTTTCGGGCGAAAAACCGCCGATCTTAAAAATGTTACCGTTGAGCAGGCTTTGAATCACCCGAATTGGAGCATGGGCGCGAAAATTACGATTGATTCCGCTACGATGATGAACAAAGGTTTGGAACTTATTGAAGCTGTTTGGCTTTTCGGTGTTCATCCGGATATGGTGGACATTCTTGTGCACCGGCAAAGCATTGTACATTCACTTGTCGAATATACGGATAATTCGGTCATCGCCCAGATGGGCATTCCGGATATGAGAATCCCGATTCAGTATGCTTTAACATACCCTGACCGGTTTGTGTCCCCCGTAAAACAACTCAGGCTGGAGGAATGGGGCAAACTTACTTTTGAAAGTCCCGATACCGAAACTTTTCCCTGCATCAATCATTGCCGCAAAGCAATTAATCTCGGCGGGCTTTACCCTGCGGCCGCAAATGCCGCGAATGAAGCGGCAAACCAGCTGTTCCGGGAAGGGAAAATCAAATTTCTGCAGATCGCGGATTTCGTTGAACAAATAATTAGCGAGACTTTCCCGTCAAATGATTATTCATTGCAGGATGTTTTGGATACCGATTGTTTTGCCAGAAATTTTGTCCGGAAAAGTGTTTGCTGATTTTTTTTGCGATTAATAATCCCGGTTTGATACCGGATGGCCTGTATTAATATTATTTTGCATGTGGGTTTTATAAAGAAGGGATGTACTCTTATGTACCTGTCAATTTCAACCGTCATTTCCGCGGTATGGGGCAAGGCGTGGCCGATTCTTATAGCGATACTCTTTTTTGGCGTTATCATTATGGTGCATGAATTCGGTCATTTTATCTTTGCAAAGCTTTTTAAAGTGAAGGTCAACAAATTTGCTATCGGCATGGGCCCTCCGCTTTTTAAGTTCGGCAAAAAAGAGACATCGTATTCGCTTCGTTTGTTTCCTATCGGCGGCTATTGCGCCATGGAAGGCGAGGATGAGGACAGCGAAGACGAAAGGTCGTTTACACGCAAGCCGGTTTGGCAGCGTTTTATCATTGTTGCCGCCGGTGCTGTTGTAAATCTGATTTTGGGGCTGTTGATCGTTGCGGTTATGCTCGGGCAGGACAGCATAATCGGTACCACTCAAATCAAGGATTTTTATGAGAATTCCGCTGCGTCTGCCGGCGGGCTTATGAAAGGCGATAAATTAGTATCAATAGACGGAAGAAGAGTTTATTCACAGTTTGATATCAGTTTTTTAATGATGCGAGATAAGGACGGAGTCATGGACTTCGGGGTAAAACGCGGCGGAGAAAAACTTGAAATTAAAGATGTGACGCTGAAAACCCGCAAAGTCGAAGGCAAGCAGACGATCATATTTGATTTTATTATCAAGGGCGTAAAGCCTTCGTTTGGCTCAGTCGTCAAGTATTCGGCACTGGAAACGGTTTCAATGGGCAGAATGGTTTGGATAAGCTTGTTTGATATGGTTACCGGCCAGTTTTCCTTCAATGATATATCCGGCCCTATCGGTGTTGTAGGATTCATAGCGCAAGCTGCCGAGCATACGCAAAAAACCGATTTAACTCCGATTTTAAGCCTTATGGCATTGATTTCTATTAATATTGGGATTTTTAATCTGCTACCGGTCCCGGCGCTTGACGGAGGAAGGCTCTTTTTTATGCTGATCGAAATGATCAGGAGAAAACCCGTGCCGCATAAATATGAGAGCTGGATTCATGCTGCCGGTTTGATCATATTGCTCGCATTTATGGCTGTCATTTCGCTGAAAGATATCATTGTGATGATTAGGGGCTGAGAATCGTGAACAAACGCAGGGTAAGCCGCAAGGTCTGCACCGGCGGCGTTTATATCGGCGGCGATTCGCCGGTAACCGTACAATCCATGCTCAACCGTCTTGCAGAGGATGTACCTGCAAATATAGAACAGGCAAAAGAGCTGGAAACGGCAGGATGCCAAATAATCAGGGTGGCCGTACCGGATATTCAGGCGGTGCGGCTTATTCCCGCTTTAAAGGAGTCGGTTGGTGTTCCGATTGTTGCGGATATTCATTTTGACTATAAGCTTGCGCTTGAGAGCATAGCCGCCGGCGTTGATAAAATTCGGATAAATCCGGGCAATATCGGTGATGAAAATAAAGTAAAAGCGGTTGCGAATGCTTGCAAAATGAAAAAAATACCGATAAGAATCGGTGTTAATTCCGGTTCGGTCGAAAAAGAATTCCTGTCAAAATACGGCGGCCCGACTCCCCAGGCTATGGCTGACAGCGCAATGCATCATGTGAAATTGCTTGAAAAATATGATTTCGAAGATATTGTCATATCTATTAAGTCGTCCGATGTCGCTTCAATGGTGGAAGGTTACGAAATTATTGCCGGGCTTTGCAGCTATCCTCTTCATTTGGGCGTGACGGAAGCCGGTACATATCATATGGGACTTATCAAATCAAGCGCCGGCCTGGGCTCTCTTCTCCTTCGGGGAATCGGTGATACAATCAGGGTCTCCATGACGGAGGATCCGCTGAAAGAAGTGGCTGCGGGGCTTGATATTCTTAAGGCTTTGGGGCTGAAAAAAGACGCGCCTTCCATTGTATCCTGCCCAACCTGCGGACGAACAAAAATTGATATTATATCTTTGACTGCGGAAGTGGAGAAACGTCTGGCTGATTGTAAAAAACCGATTAAAGTGGCGATTATGGGTTGTGTCGTCAACGGCCCCGGTGAAGCGAAAGAGGCTGATATCGGGATTGCCGGCGGTGACGGGTGCGCCATGCTTTTTAAAAAAGGCGAAATTGTCAGAAAAATCCCGGAAAACCAAATCGTTTCCGAACTGATGAAGGAAATTGAATTGTTATAAATATAGCTGTCACAGCATTTCAGAGAGGTAAAATCATGCAAAACCGGAGCTTAACCGAATTAATGGGCGAATATATATCGCGAAAAGACTTGCTCACCGCACTTGAGGGCGGCGAGATAACAAATATCAATGCAAATGACGAACTGCGTACTTTGGAAATGGATGTTATTTTCCCGGCATATGTGGATTCTCAAGTAATAAAAGCATCCTGCGAATGTATCAAAAACGCTGTCGGTTTGCACAGCGTCAGTATATTACCGCAATACAAAGCTGAACCGGAGAAGAAAAAGGAACCCAAAAAGGCTGCGGAAAAAAGCAGGATGTTCGCTGATTTGCCGATCTGTGAAAAGAACGCGCAGCCTCTGCTGGGCAGTATGATCCGCCGTAAACCGACCCCTATCAAGGATATCAGCTATATGGACGGAAACGTTGTTGTTTGGGGAGAGGTGTTTTCTCATTCGGAAAAAACAACGAAGAACGGCGGCAAGAAAATTATTCTGTTTAAAATAACCGACTATACCGGCTCCTATACCGTAAAAATCTTCAAAGATATAGCCGACTGCAAGCTGCTTTCAAAGAAACTTAAAAATGGCGTTTCTGTAATTATCAAGGGCGATATCTCAAGCGATAAATATATTAAGGGGTATTATATCGAAGCTAGCTCCGTTACCCTTGTCGATGTCATTGCCGAAAAAGACGATGCGAAGGAGAAGCGCATTGAACTGCATTTACATACCAACATGTCATCCTTCGACGGCGTTTCAAGCGCTGAAAAACTGATTAAAAGGGCCGCTGCCTGGGGGCATAAAGCAGTTGCTATTACCGACCATGGCGTTGTGCAGGCTTTTCCGGAAGCGGCAATGGCGGGGAAAGCTGCAAAAATAAAAATCATTTACGGCATGGAAGCATATTTCGTTGATGATATGGATCCTTCACAAACAGGAACGGAATTTGAAAAGCTGACAGCCTATCACCTGATCATCCTCGTCAAAGACCTTACAGGCCTTAAAAATCTGTATAAACTTATTACAAAATCAAATTTGGATTATTTCTACCGCAAACCGAGAATTCCAAAGAGTGAACTTGTCAAATTCAGGGAAGGTTTGATTCTTGGCAGTGCATGCGAGGCGGGGCAGCTCTTTACTGCTGTTTTAAACAAGAAAAGCCTTGAGGAACAGCTCGAAATCGCGCGGTTTTATGATTATTTGGAAATTATGCCGAAAGGCAATAATCAATTCTTGATTAGGGAAGAAATTGTAAAAGGCGAAAAAGATCTGGAAAGAATCAATCTGGAAATTCTCGCCTTGGGAGAAAAGCTGGGGAAGCCGGTTGTCGCGACCGGCGATGTGCATTTCCTGGATGAGAAAGACAAAGTTTTCAGGGAAGTTCTGATGACGGCCAAGGGCTTTAAGGACGCGTCCGAGCAGGCACCGCTGTATTTCAGAACAACTCAGAATATGCTTGATGAATTCAGTTACTTAGGCGATGAAGCGGCATACAGAGTTGTCATTGAAAATCCGAATAAGATTAATGATATGACACAGGAAATAATTCCGATCAGAGACGGGACTTATCCGCCGAAGATTGAAGGCGCGGACAGAGACCTGACAGAGATTTGCCATTGCAGAACCAAACAGCTTTACGGCGATCCGATTCCCGACTATGTCTCCGAGCGTTTGGAAAAGGAACTTAAATCGATTATTAAAAACGGATTTGCCGTGATGTATATCATCGCTCAGAAACTTGTTAAAAATTCCGAAGAAAACGGGTATTATGTAGGTTCCAGAGGGTCCGTAGGTTCATCTTTTGTTGCGTTTGCCGCCGGCATTTCCGAGGTAAATCCGCTTGAACCCCATTATCTTTGCACAAACTGCAAACACAGCGAATTTATTCTTGACGGTTCGGTAGGTTCGGGCTTTGACTTGCCGGCAAAAAACTGCCCGGTATGCGGGTCAGTTATGCTCAGGGACGGGCACGATATTCCGTTTGAAACTTTTTTGGGTTTCAAAGGAGAAAAACAGCCTGATATTGATTTAAACTTCTCCGGTGAATACCAGACACAGGCACATAAATTTACGGAAGAGATTTTTGGCTCTTCAAATTGCTTCAAGGCAGGAACAATCGGTACCATTGCCGATAAAACCGCTTACGGATTTGTGAAAAAATGGCTGGAAATAAAAGGCGAAACCGTTACGGAAGCGGAAGAGGAACGTCTTGTCCAAGGCTGTGTGGGTGTCAAGCGCACCACCGGCCAGCATCCGGGCGGAATGGTTGTTGTCCCGGATTATATGGAAGCGGAAGACTTTACGCCGATTCAGCACCCTGCGGACGATGCGGACAAGGGGACAAAAACCACACATTTTGACTTTCACGCTTTGCATGATACGATTTTAAAGCTGGATATTCTCGGCCATGATGTACCGACTTTTTATAAAATGCTGGAAGATTTAACGGGTATCAAGGTTACGGATGTTGATGTATGCGACCCCAAGATATTTGAGCTGATGTTAAGCCCGGAACCTTTGGGCGTAACAGCAAAAGATATTGAATGCGAGACCGGCACGCTTTCCATCCCGGAAATGGGGACCCCTTTTGTCCGCCAGATGCTTCTTGACGCAAAGCCGAAATGCTTTTCAGATCTTCTGCAAATTTCAGGCCTTTCCCACGGCACGGATGTTTGGCTTGGCAATGCGCAGGAACTGATTCAAAATAAAACATGCACCATTTCGGATGTCATCGGTACAAGGGACAGCATCATGGTTTATTTGATTCACAAAGGCCTTGAACCCGGAATGGCATTTGAAATAATGGAAATTGTCCGAAAAGGCAAAGCAAAAGAAAAGCTGACGGAAGCACATAAAGCGGCTATGCTGGAAAATAATGTGCCGCAGTGGTATATCAATTCCTGCTTGAAAATTAAATATATGTTTCCGAAGGCTCACGCCGCGGCGTATGTTATTGCAGCTTTGCGCCTGGCATGGTATAAAATTTATAAACCGATTGAGTATTACGCAACATATATGACGGTGCGGGGCGAGGATTTGGATGTTGTCGCCATCATGGGCGGGCGGAAAAAGGTGAAAGCCCTGTTAAATAAACTGACCTCGGTGGAAGGCAACAAGTTGTCTCAGAAAGAGGAAAATATTCTGGTATCCATGCAGGTCGTCAATGAAATGATGGCTAGGGGAATTGAATTTTTGCCGGTTGATTTGTACAAATCCGATTCGAAAAAATATCTTATTGAAAACGGGAAAATACGCCTTCCGTTTTCATCTCTCGGCGGAGCGGGAATCAATGCCGCAGATGCCCTCGGCAAGGCCAGAAAAGACGGCGAAGGCGAATTCATGTCTGTCGAGGATCTTCAGCGAAGATCCGGCGTATCAAAAACCGTTATTGCCGCGCTGGAAACTGCAGGGGCGCTGGCAGGGCTGAACCAAAGTACACAAATCAGTTTTTTTGATAAACTTTAAAATTAAGCTTGACATAATTATTTTAGTGTGGTAGCATGGTAGCACACTAAAGCGGCTACAGCCGTCATATTTGATTTAGCGTATATCTACCGAAAAGGGGCACACCATGAACAAATACTCAAAAATAACGCCGGAAGGTACCAGAGACCTCTTGTTTGAGGAATGCGATGCCCGCAGGGAAGTGGAATCAGAACTGTCATCCCTGTTCAAAGCAAGAGGATATAAAAAAGTAATCACGCCGACATTGGAATATTTCGATGTATTCAACAGAGAGTCATCGGGGCTTGAAATGGAATCTCTGTACAGCCTGAATGACTGTACGGGCCGTTTGATGGTTCTGCGCCCGGACAGTACACTTCCGATCGCGCGTATAGCGGCGACACGTTTGAAGGATGCGCGTTATCCTCTTCGCCTTTATTACAATCAAAGGGTGTTTCACCGCTGCCAAAGCTTTACCGCCCACAGTGATGAAACAACTCAAAGCGGTATAGAACTCATCGGCGCCACCGGGATACGGGCTGACTTGGAGATTATAACAACAGCGATTGATTCGCTGACTGCCTGCGGCGCTCCGGATTTCAGGATTGAGATCGGCCATGCCGGGTTTTTTAAAGCGCTTTCTTCAGCGCTCAATACAAGCGGCGAAATATGCGCGCAAATCGGCGAGTTTATTGAAGCGAAAAACTATGCGGCTTTGAATGATTTGCTGGATACGCTCGGCGACAGCGAATCCGCCAAGGTTATGAGGAATCTGCCGCGTCTTTTCGGCGATACGGAGGTGCTAGACGAGGCTCAGTCAATCTGCACGGGGAAAGACGAACTTTCGGCAATAAGCTATCTGCGCGATCTGTATAAAAAGCTTGCACAGTTAGGCCTCGGGAAAAAGATCAATATTGATTTGGGGCTTGTCCATCGCAATAATTATTACACAGGTGTCGTTTTCAGGGGATTTATCGAAGGCTCCGGGCTTACGGTCCTTTCCGGCGGGCGTTATGATATGCTTATCGGTGAATTCGGCAGGCAGTTGCCGGCAACAGGATTCGGCGTCGAAATTGATGTGCTGGCAAACGCTATGCTGAACAGAGGCGCCATCCCGCCCGCAAAACCTTCCGACGTGCTGGTTTTCGGTGAAGACGGTTTCGAAATGCAGGCATTTGCCCACGCCAAAGACCTTAATAAAATGAAACTTGTCTGCGAAAACTGTACAGAGGAAAATGAGGAATCGGCAAGGGCCTATGCGGCAATGAGGGGAATCAAGCGTCTTGATATTGTAAACGGCAAAGGTGTAAAAACCTGCAAAATATAAAACCGGCTGTTTGGCAGCGGCGCTTTGCCGTGAGGAAATGAAAAGAGGCCCAAAGAAGTTCAAACCGTTATTTGTCATCATGAAGGAGGAAGCAAAATGAGACCTGTAAGAATTGCGCTTACAAAAGGAAGGCTGGAAAAAAGGGCGACAAGCCTTTTCCAGACAATGGGATTTGACTGCTCAAAATTAATAGGGAAGGGACGCAAACTGATTGTTCCCGTTGAAGATTACGAAGTCGTTCTGGCAAAAGCGGCGGATGTTATTACCTATGTTGAGCATGGCGCTTGCGATATAGGCATTGTCGGGAAAGACACCATTGTTGAAACCGGCGCCGAGGTTTATGAGATGACAGATTTAGGGTTCGGCAAATGCTTTTTTGCTTTAGCCGGCAAAAAAGGTTCGGATTTCTATAGCGGTTATTCTGAAAAAGTGGTGGCCACTAAATACCCGAATGTTGCCCGCAAGTTTTTTGAGGGCAAGGGTATGGATGTGAAAATTATCAAAATCGAAGGTTCGGTTGAACTGGCGCCTTTGCTTGACCTGGCCGACGCTATCGTGGATATTGTGGAAACCGGTACGACGCTCAAAGAAAACGGCCTGGAAGTGATTGAGGAAATTATGCCGATTTCCGCAAGGGTTATTGTTAACATAGCCAGTATGAAGCTTCGCAAAGAGGAAATCGAAAGTTTTCTGAGTGATGTCAATATAGCAAAGGAGATAATCGAATGATACCGGTTACAAAGGCGGATGGCTTTGCTGAGCGTTCGCTGCTCAACCAGATAAAATCTCGAAGCGGTGAGGTTGACCGTGTGGTTTCCGCAACGGTGAGCGATATTATTTATGATGTAAGGCTTAACGGCGATGATGCCGTTGCCGAATATACAAGGAAATTTGACGGACAGATACCGCAGAACATTGAAATATCCCGGTATGAAATGGAATTGGCATTAAAAAACAGCAGCGCCGATTTCGTCTACGCACTTCACAAAGCAGCGGAAAACATCAGGGATTTTCATGAACGCCAAAAGCAGCAGAGCTGGCTTAACACCCTTGAAAACGGGTCAATTCTCGGCCAGCGTATCCGCGGGCTTGAAAGAGTGGGTATCTATGTCCCGGGCGGTACAGCGGCATATCCTTCATCGGTTTTGATGAACGCCATCCCGGCAAAAATCGCCGGCGTGAATGAAATTATCATGGTAACACCGCCATTAAAAGACGGCAATCCAAACAGAAATATACTTGCGGCGGCAGCCGTTGCGGGTGTTGACAGGGTATTTTTGGTCGGAGGGGCCCAGGCGGTTGCCGCACTTGCATACGGTACAGAAACAATTCCGAAGGTGGACAAAATTGTCGGCCCGGGCAATATATATGTAGCAACGGCAAAGCGGTTGCTGTACGGAACAGTGGATATTGATATGATAGCGGGCCCGAGCGAAATCCTGATTGTTGCGGATGAAACCGCGAATCCGAAATTCCTGGCGGCTGATTTAATGGCACAGGCTGAACACGATGTTTTGGCAAGCGCTATTTTGCTGACAGACTCGCCTGAAATAGCCGAGGCGACAAGACGTGAGCTTTCCGCCCAGGTGCAAGCTCTTTCACGCAAGGATATCATTGAAAAATCCCTTAAAGATTACGGCGCAATCATATTGTGCGATGAGATAAGCAGTGCTATCGATTTTGCCAATGAGCTTGCGCCGGAGCATATTGAAATTTGCGTAAAAAATCCGCTTGAGTATATCGGGTCTATTGACAATGCCGGTTCCGTTTTCCTTGGCAGCTATTCTCCCGAAAGCCTTGGAGATTATTACGCCGGGCCAAACCATGTATTGCCGACCGGCGGAACCGCCCGTTTCTTTTCTCCTCTTTCAGTGGACAGTTTCATAAAAAAATCAAGTTTTATTTATTACACCCGGTCGGATCTTACCAATGCCGGGGATAATATCATCGAACTTGCCAACGCCGAAGGGCTGACCGCGCATGCGAATTCTATTAAGGTGAGGTTTTAACATAAATGCCGTTTGAACTCAACAAAAAAATGAAATCAATTGAGCCTTATGAGCCGATTACGGGCAGTTACCGCATTAGGCTTGATGCAAATGAATCCTTCATTCCACCTGCTGACGAGGTTATGGATGATATCAAAGCGGCGATTGACGCGCTTCATTTCAACCGCTACCCTGACCCGGCAGCTTCCGAACTTTGCGCGCTGGCCGCTGATTATTACGGCGTTAAACCCGAACAGGTGGTTGCCGGCAACGGTTCGGATGACCTTATTTCGGTTTGTATGAACGCGTTCACACAAAGGGACGATAAAATTCTGACTTTTACACCGGATTTTTCGATGTATTCTTTTTACAGCGGACTTATTGAAACTTCCTGCATTTCAATGCCGAAAAGGGATGACTTTACAATCGATGTTGATACCGCAATAAAAACCGCCAACAGCGAAAATGTGAGGCTTGTCATCTTTTCAAATCCATGCAACCCCACATCAATTTTACTCGGTGCGGATGAAGTCAGGAAGATTGTCCGCAGTGTCAATGCCCTTGTGATTGTGGATGAAGCATACATGGATTTTGCGGACCGGTCTGTTGTTAAGGAAACAGAAGATTATGATAATCTCATCGTTTTAAGAACACTTTCAAAAGCAATGGGCATGGCATCTGTGAGGCTTGGTTTGGCCATTACGAATAAAACACTTGCCGGTTTAATCAGAACAGCAAAATCACCCTATAACGTCAACTCTGTGAGCCAGGCTATTGGCTGCGCCGTTTTTTCCCACAAGGATTATATTCAACATTCGGTAACGCGTATCAACTCATCCAGGGATATGCTTTTTGCCGAGTTTAAACGGCTCCAAACAGAACTGCCGGGTAAAATCTTTCCTGTTGCAGCCGATGCTAATTTTGTATACACAAAAGCGGCCGATGCATCCGCGCTTTTTGAGGCATTGAAAAACTCGGGTATTATTGTGCGCTGTTTCGGAGATTATCTGCGCGTAACAGCCGGACGAAATCTTGAGAACATTGAGGTCGTCAGCGCAATTGAACGCTTTTACAAAGGAACCTGATTGGACCGGAATAATGATTTGAAGGGGAACTGATTATGCGCAGTGCCGATATTAAAAGAAAAACAAGGGAAACCGATATTAAAATCAGCTTAGATCTTGACGGCGGTGAGGTAAAGATTGATACCGGTATCGGATTTTTTGACCATATGCTTACCGCTTTCGGCGTCCACAGCGGTTTCGGCCTTGTTGTCGATGCTGTGGGAGATTTGAATGTTGACGCTCACCATACCGTTGAAGATACGGGTATTGTTCTCGGAAAAGCTCTTTCGGAAGCACTGGGCGATAAGGGCGGTATTGCGAGGTTCGGCAGCTTCTTTGTCCCTATGGATGAAGCCCTGGCTTTTGCGAGCGTAGATGTCAGCGGCAGGCCGTTTCTTGTATTTGATGCGGTGTTCGAAGATGAACGGACAGGTGAATTTGAAACATGTCTTTGTGAAGAATTTTTCAGAGCGTTTGCTTTCAATGCCGGGATAACCCTTCATCTTCGTACGCTCGGCGGAAAAAACGCGCATCATAAAATTGAGGCTCTTTTCAAAGCTGCCGCGCACGCTGTCGGGGATGCGGTTAAGCTGAAAGGCGACGGCGTGCTTTCCACGAAGGGAGTTATAGGCTGATGATTATACTCCCCGCAATCGATATTAAGGACGGCGAATGTGTGCGGCTTTACCGGGGAGAGATGTCCTCGGCCGAAAAAGTGGCGGGCGATCCTCTTGAGACTGCGAAAGCGTTTAAAACCGCGGGGGCAAAATGGCTCCATACCGTTGATTTAAACGGCGCTTTTCAGGGCGCAAGAGTCAACAGCGAAATATTAATCAATATCGCCAAAAACAGCGGGCTGTCGGTTGAACTCGGCGGCGGAATTCGTAAAATGGAGGATATTGATTTTTATCTGGATAACGGTATCTCAAGGGTGATCCTCGGTTCGGCTGCAATTTCCGACCCGTCTTTGGTAGAGGATGCTGTGAAAAAGCACGGCGGAAAAATCGCGGTGGGAATTGATGCGAAAAACGGAAAAGCCGCTGCTGCCGGATGGACTCAGGTGAGTGCGCTTGACTATATCGCGCTTGCGAGGCAAATGGAAAATTTAGGGGTCGAATATATTATTTACACCGATATCGGCAGGGACGGTATGCTGACCGGGCCCAACATTCAGCAGCTTGAGACTATTAATGCCGCGGTTAAATGCAAGATTATAGCAAGCGGCGGCATAACAAATATCGAAGATATCAAAACACTGAAAAACAGCGGTATTTACGGGGCCATCTGCGGGCGTTCAATCTATAAAGGTACTTTGGATCTCGCGCAGGCAGTTGCAATATGCGAATAATGTGAGGAAATGAATGTGGATATAAATTTATTGTTTCAAAAAAGTGCGTTGATACCGGCTGTCATCAACGATTATAAAACCGGTGAGACACTTATGCTGGCGTATATGAACCGGGAATCCCTTGAAAAAACCATGGAAAGCGGATATACCTGGTTTTACAGCCGGTCAAGGCAAAAGCTTTGGAATAAAGGGGAGACATCCGGTCATACCCAAAGGGTTATCAGTATCAAGGCGGACTGCGATTATGACACACTGCTCATCAAAGTCGAACAAACCGGACCCGCTTGCCATACCGGCCATCAATCCTGTTTTTTTCAAACGCTTTGGGAAGCGGAAAAAATTATCAATACGGAGGCTGAAAAATGAAAGATGCCTTTTTGGATTTATATGCGACTGTTGTTGACCGACGGAATCATCCTCAGGATGGTTCTTATACCTCCTATCTGTTTGAAAAAGGGCTCGACAAAATTTTAAAAAAATGCGGCGAGGAATGTGCGGAGACGATTATTGCCGCTAAAAACGGAGACAATAAGGAAACTGTGCTTGAAATCAGCGACCTTCTTTATCATCTGACTGTTTTAATGGTCAATCAGGGGATAACACCGCAGGAAATTACACAGGAACTTGAAAAACGCAGCCAAAAAACAGGCAATTTGAAAACGCAGCACAATGTTGACTTGAATTCTTAAGGAATAAAACTATGTCAATAAAAACAGAGCACACTTCGAAGCAGAAGACTTGGTTTAAGCTTGACAATGCCGCAAAAATTTTCCCGGGGCAAAATTCGTCTAAGTGGTCCAATATCTTCCGCCTTTCAATTGTGCTGGACAAAAAAATTGAACCGGAGATACTTGAAAAAGCGCTGGAACAGACGATTCCGCGTTTTCCTTGCTTTAATGTAAGGATGCGCAGGGGCTTTTTTTGGTATTATCTGGAAAAACATAATCATGCAATGCCTCCGGTTATGCCGGATATTCAAAATCCCTGTTACCGTATCCGCTGGAACGAGAACAAGAATTTCCTTTTCAGAGTTTATTATTATGAAAGAAAAATTTCGGTCGATTTTTATCACGCGCTTTCTGATGCGTATGGAGCATCCCGCTTTATTTCGACGCTTACCGCCCAATATCTGAGGCTGTCCGGGGTCGAAATACCGGCGGGCGGGAGTGTGCTGGATATCGGTAAAAAAGCAACCTCCGCCGAATTAGAGGATTCCTTCAAGCGTTTCGGCACATCAAAAGCTAAACCGAAAAGGCGTGAAGGGTATACCTACCATGCGAAAGGCAGAAAAATGCCTGCGCATACCATGAACATTACAACCGGCTACATTCCGGTGAATGCAATCAAAGCCAAGGCAAAACAATACGGGGTAACCATTACGGAATTTGTTGCCGCTATGCTGCTGGATGTGCTTTACCGCAAACAGCTTAATGAAAAAAGAAAACAAAAGGAAATAAGCGTACAAATCCCGGTAAACCTCAGGAACTCTTTTCCGTCAACGACACTTCGTAATTTTTCCCTTTGCTATGATGTGCGGATTAACCCGAATATGGGCGAATACAGTTTTGAAGAAATACTCAAGCAGGTATCACTTTACCTTCGGTATATCAACAATCCGAAGGAACTTAACGCGATGATGTCCTCCAACCTGAAGCTTGAAACCAATCCTTTGCTTCGAAGCGTTCCTCTTTTTATAAAAAAAATCGGTATCGGCATTTCGTTTTTCCTGACAGGGGAACGCAGGACGAGCACGCTTCTTTCCAATTTGGGCAAAGTGGATATTCCGGATGAAATGCGGAAACATGTTGAGCATTATATTTTAATGACGGGCCCGGGGAAACTCAACGGAGCGCGGGTCGGCGC
>CAYOAW010000022.1:25538-27737 GCA_964402095.1 uncultured Eubacteriales bacterium
AAGAGCGCTGAAAAATGTGCCCTTTGCGGTACGCCCGTTATCAATCCGTCCGAGCTTGAAACGAGGAAACAAACGCCTTTCCCGTACCCGGACAAAGTGGTTTTGCCTGCAGGGGTGCGCCGCCGCTATGTTGCTTTTTTGTTTTCTATGGCAGTGCTTATCCCCAATATTGTTTGCGGTTTAACGAATATTTTGTTTCCGTCAACCGGTATCTGGGCAGTGTATGTTATCTCCTCAAGCGCGCTTGCCTGGGTGCTGTTTATTCATCCGTTTTTATGGAAAAAAATACATCCCTATACGATTATTGCAATTGATGCTGTCGCCGCTGCGTTTTATATTTATGTTTTTTATGCTGTCGGCAATGATGAAAAAAGCTGGTTTTTCAAAGTGGCAATGCCCTTGCTTTTGCTGCTGGAGGCAATCCTTTTATTCATGACTTACTGGCTTAGAAAGAAAAAACGGGATTGGCCGGATATTACCATTGCGGTATTGGCTGAAATAAGCTTATACAGCATTTGCGCCGACCTTCTGCTGCATTTATTCATTAACGGCAGCTTTATGCTTTCCGTTTCGCTGATTATTGTTTTATCTTGTTTCGCGCTTATTCTGTTTTTTATATCTGTCAAAAAAAACCGCCGCTTGAGAGCTTGGCTCAGCAGAAAGTTTTTTGTTTAACTGCGCTGTTTATTAAAATATATTAAATAACGAACGGGAGAAAACGGATATGTTCAAACCAGTCATCGAAGCCATCCTCATTTTACTTGCGGTATTTATCGGCATTACTTTGGTCAGGGCGGCGTTTTTTGTTCCGAAGAAAAAAGACTACGGCAAGCCGGCGCCTGAAAATGTAGACCGGGCACGGGCAGAAAAACACCTTGCCGAAGCGATTCAAATAAAAACCATATCATATCCCGAAGATGAGCTGATTGACTGGCAAGAGTTTGAGCGGTTTCACGCGTTCCTGGATGAGGCTTATCCGCTTATTAAAAAGAACCTCAAACGCGAGGTTATCGATAAAGCCAGCCTTTTATACCGCTGGGAAGGCGCCGATCCGGCTTTGGATGCCGTTGCATATCTTTCCCACATGGATGTTGTTCCCGTAGCCGACGGTACGCAGCAGGATTGGACGCATCCTGCGTTTGAAGGCTTTAACGACGGGGAATTTATCTGGGGGCGCGGCGCGCTGGATATGAAAAATCACCTTGTTTGTGTGATGGAAGCCGTTGAGGATCTTCTTGCTGAAGGCTTTAAACCGAAATGCGATATCTATTTGTGCTTTGGCCATAACGAGGAGGTTGTCGGTTCTGATAACGCGGGCGCGTTTGCCATTATGGAAACGCTCAAATCCAGGGGAGTTCGCCTTGAATGTGTTATTGATGAGGGCGGCGCGATTTTGCCGGTTAAAGTCAAGGGTATCATGAATAAATATCTGGCCGGCGTCGGAATTGCGGAAAAAGGGTATGTCGATTATGAGGTTAGCGTTCTTGAAAAAGGCGGCCATTCCTCTCAGCCGCCGAAACATACGGGTTTGGGCAAGCTGGCGGATGTCATCAAAGATATCGAGGCGCACCAGTTTAAATCAAAACTTTCGCCGTTCATTATGGACCTGTTCGGCAAGATAGGCCGCAATGTCAGTTATCCGGCGCGGATTGTGACTTGCAACCTTTGGCTGCTGAAGCCGGTTTTGAAGGCTGTTATGAAAAAAATACCGCCGGCCGCTTCTTTAATCAGGACCACCACAGCCGTGACAATGGCTCAGGGCAGCCCGGCGGCTAATGTTTTGCCGCAAAAATCGTCTGTAACGGTCAATTTCCGGCAAATGCCCGGAACAACTGTCAAGGATGTTGAGAATCATATCAGGAAAGTGTCGAGGAATAAGGCGATCGAAGTTAAAATGCTCAAAGGCAAGGAAGCCTCCGGGTTTTCACCGACCGATTCCCGCTCGTACAAAGTGCTTGAAGAGCTTTGCATGCAGGCAAATCCGGATAATATCGTTGCGCCGTTCCTTGTTATGGGCGGTACCGATGCCTATTTTTATGAGCCGATCTGCAGCAATATTTACCGTTTCGCACCGTTTGTTGTTGATACCAATCTGCTGATGTGTACCCATGCGACAAACGAGCGGGCGCCCGTTTCCATCCTGCCGGAAGGTATAACCTTTTTTAAACGGTTTACGCGCAGAATGGCGGGGGAATAGAT
>CAYOAW010000023.1:0-16188 GCA_964402095.1 uncultured Eubacteriales bacterium
TGGTAATCCTTTCGGAATTTAAACGATTTTTGGTAATGACAACATTAAAATAATACTGTTAACGGAGTTTCTGGCGTTGGTGCTTGAAGCTCCGTTTTTATATATTAATTGAAATATTAACCGCTTGACTGAGCTTTAAAAAATCAATAAAATATGATATAATCGACAACACAAACATTAAGACAATTTGTTTATAAGGGAAGAATATGAAGAATTACACCGCAAATAAAATAAAAAGATTTTCGGGAATTAAGCTTTTTAATATAATAGCTTATACCGTGATTGCAATCCTGCTTGGGATTGCTGTTCTCAGTTCATGGTTTACCGGTGAATGGGCAGATTTAAAGAGCATAATGACGGATATTGTTTTTTTGATGATTGCGCTTGCATTTGGTGTTAATATTCATGAGATTGGCCATGTGGTTTTTGGCAAAATTGTCGGGTATAAGTTAATATCATATTCAATAGGGCCTCTTACGTGGCTGAATGAAAACGGATCTATGCGTTTTTGTTTTAGGAAAAACAAAGGCTTTGGTGGATTATGCTCCATGATGCCGCCAAATAAAAATCTGACTAATTACCAATATGGTATGTATTACGCCGGCGGTGTTTTCTTTAATACATTATCGGCGTCAACACTTGCCGTTATTTATGCTGCGTTTGCAAAGATGCCGGAAATAATGAACTCTTTTTTTCTTGATTCGGTTTTTTGCTGGGTTCTTCTTGCAGGATTTAATTTATTGCCTCTGATTATCGGTAATAACCCCACTGACGGGAAATTGATTTGGAGTATGTTGATAAAAAGTCCATTCACCGAAAAATTGATATGCCTTAACAGAATATCTGTTCAGCGTTCATCGGGTACCCGCCCCCGGGATATCCCGATTAATGTTAGCCCCAACACTGAAAAGCCGGATTCTTTTGATATGATCCTTTTGCTTTATCAATATTTTAAAGCACTTGATGAAGGCAACAAAGAAAAATTTATAAATTATTCGGAATTGATAGAGAAAAATATCGGCGCATTTTCGAGTATTTCGCTGCCTGCGGTTTATTACGAACTTTGTTTTTCGGCTTGTATTGCTAATAATGCCGATAAAGCGAATAGATACTATAAAAAAGCAGAAAAGCTGTTGAGGAATGACCATGATATAAACGGTCTGCGTATTAAAGCTTACTATGAATACTGTATTTTCGGTAATAATAAAGAAGCTTTGATATGCTGCAAAAAAGCACTCAAAGTAGCGGAAAAATATCCCTCAAAAGGACAAGCAAAAATGGAAGTGGGGCTGATTGAAAGTCTGATGAATCAATTAGAGGTGGCTCCTATTGTATAACACGCTTAAGTATTAAAAGAAGCTGTTTGCGTTTTGCGGACTATTAAAACTATTGCTATAGCAAAATTAAAAAGCACCCCGGGAATTATATGCTCCGGAGTGCTTAACTATATATAAACTATTTATTTATGGTTCTTAATAGGAATTGTTGCCGTGTTATCCGGCGTGTCATCATAGATAATACTTGCTACAAACGACGGCATATTATTTACAATTTCGTTTTCTTTAATAAAATGCCCGGCAATCGGGGCGATTCGGCCGATTATTGCCATAATAGCTTTGTATATCGGGGTATCCGGCGAGTAAATTTCATTACCGGAAAAAACGTTCCGGACAATCTCAACAAGCAGATCTTTCACAAGAATATCCTTGACACTTTTATCAATCTGACGGCTGACGCAGAGCAGTTTCCCGGCTTTCCCGATAGTAAGTTTTTGCATTATTTTCCCGGCTATCTTAATCGGTCGTTTCAGTTTATAAACTGTTTTTCTTTCCATACTGAAACCCCCTGCAAGATCTGCAAAGTGTTCAATATCGGTTGCCATAGAATCAAAGATATCAACGATAAGGCGGTCAAAATGGTCTCGCATGTATTGTTGAGTTTCTTTGCCTTGAAAATCCCATTCGAAGGATTCGAGACTTTCGGTATTCACTTCCATTTTATCTTTATTAAGTATGACACGCCTCATAGGTGTGGGGTAACCGCATAATGAACCTGTGTTGATATCCCAAAGAGTGTTTCCTTTTTCAGTTGTTTTAAAGCCAATATTCTGCATGTGGGAATGACCGGTAAAAATAAACTGCAGACCGGCATCGGCTAAAATTGTTGAAGTGTTTTCATAATCACCCAGCATATCGCGTTTGCTGAAAACCGGATAAATAGGGGATGGCGGCAGAACCGGATGGTGAGTCATTGCGAAGATATAGTTGCCGGAATCATGTGCTGCGCGTATCTGCGATAAAATCCAGGCGAGGTGGTCATTATCAAATCCGCAAAAACTTCTGCCGTTACCGTCGTCATTCAGGCATAGCAGCCTATATCCCGGAGAAAGCTGTACAACATAGGAAAGCGGATCGGTATATTCTGCAATAGCTTCATTAAATCCAAATTCATAGTACATTTCTCTAAGCTCACTGCGGTATGCTTTTTCATTGTCCGTATTATCATTATTACTGCTATTCAATTCACGCAGGCCATAATCATGTGTTGCTGTTATAACATAAACCTTTTTTCCTGCGGCTTTGAGTTTTTTAAGTTTTTCAATAAGTTCTGTATGGCTCGATCTTTCACCGTTGTTGCTCAAATCACCGGCTATCAGAATAATGTTAATGTCGTCCTGTGCAATGAACTTATCAAAAGCAGCGTCAATAATAGCTCCTGTTTCATTCAGGCATTTTTGATCCTCGTGATCGGAAAAGCCCAGTGATTTTAATGCATAATGATGGATATCGGTCACAAGATAAAATTTCAGTTCATTGCTCATGCTGCTTCTCCCTTAAAAACCTATATTTGTGTTTCTGCCGCGGTAAATATTGCAAGTTGTTCATAATAAGCAAGACGGTTATTTGTGTTTGAATACAGATAACCGTCCTAGTAATTATAATCCGGTCTTTTCGCGGATATATTTCCTCGCAAGACAGGCATATTCAAATGCATTTGCTATTTGCGGGTCCTGTTCCGCTTCAACAACTATCCATCCTTCGTAGTTGTTTTCGGCAAGAATATCAAAAACAGGAGTAAAGTCATAGTCTCCATCACCCGGGACAGTAAAACTGCCATAACGCACAGCATCAAGAAAACTATAATTGTTTGCTTTTGCCTTTTCTAGCACCGAGTAACGAATACCCTTGACATGAACATGTTTAATTCTATTGATATATTTTTTTAATACGGCAAGGGGGTCTTCACCGGCAAAAGCAAAATGGCCGGTATCAAAAAGCAAATAGACAAGGTTCGGGTCAGTAATTTCCATAAGTTTATCGACTTCAGCAGCTGTCTGCACACCGGTACCCATATGGTGGTGAACGGTGAAATACATTCCTTTATCACGCGCAAGCTTACCCATGTCGTTGAATCCCTTTGCAACCAAATCCCATTGTTCTTCCGTGTAGACAGGCTTATCTTTGAAAATGCTGACAGGCTTACCCTGAATGCTGTTGCCTTGTTCTGACACGCCTATAACCTTTGCGCCCATCTCATATAAAAAATTCATATGTTTTACAAAAGAATCCATTGTCGCGTCATAGCCATCGGAAAGCAGTAAAGAGGAAAACCAGGCATTGCAAATTTGCAATCCTCTTACTTCCAACTTGTGTTTGAGTATAGCGATATCCTTTGGATATTTGTTGCCGACTTCACAACCTTTAAAGCCTGCCAGTGCCATTTCGCTGACACATTGTTCAAAAGTGTTTTCTGCACCTAGGTCGGGCATGTCATCGTTTGTCCAGCCGATCGGAGCAATTCCGAGTTTGACTTTTTTGCTGTCTAACATTTCATTTCCTCCGTTTTTTTATTGTAAGCGGAAATCATCCGCTTAATTATTTGTTAGTAAAGTCTTGCTTTTTCAATTTCAGCTTTCATATTTTCGTATGCAGACTGAACTGTTTCACTTTCTGACACTTCAGCCACACCGACTCTCCACCATGCGTCATAACCATGGCTCATGCTCCCGTGTTCAACTTTAATATCAAAAAGAGTGCAGCCTTTTTGCAACTTTGCGTCTTCAATAGCCTCACGAAGCTGAACAATATTTTCAATGCGATATGCTTTACAGCCGTATCCCTGAGCTATTTTTGCAAAATCGACAGGCACAACATCACCGTCAAGCAATCCGGTCTCGTTGTTTCTGGCTAAAAAGCGGGTGCCGAAAGTCTTGGTGCCTTGACTGTTCTGAAGGTTTTCAATACATCCCCAGCCTGTGTTGTCAAAGAGCATGATATTTATTTTTGCGCCTTCTTGAATTGCGGTATATAACTCACTGTGCAGCATTAAAAAGCTTCCGTCACCGACCATTGCATATACTTCACGCCCGGGTTCTGCAAGTTTGACGCCCAATGCACCGCAAATTTCGTAACCCATACAGGAAAAACCGTATTCCATATGGTAGGTCTTTGGCAATGTCGAACGCCAGAGGCGTTGCATGCAACCCGGCAGGCTGCCGGAAGAACCGACGGCTATTGAATCGGATTCGATTAATTTATTTATTTCACCAAGAACTTTTGTCTGTGATAAGCCTTCCGGTAAATCTTGGCTGATAACAAAATCCACCTCGGCAATATATTCGTTTCTTGCACTAAGGATTTCGTCATTCCAACCGGACCTATAATTTGCTTCGCTCAAAACTCCTGTTAAGTCAAGAAGTGCGGAGTTCGCATCAGCTACTATTGAAACCGAATCCATTTTAAAAGCATCGAATGCGCAAATATTAATACTTAATAATGTGACATCAGGGTTTTTAAAAAGCCACTTTGATGCTGTGGTAAAATCGGTTAAACGTGTGCCTACAGAAATAATCAAATCTGCCTGTTTTGCAATTATATTGGCAGCAGCTCCGCCGGTAACACCGATTCCACCCAAATTTAATGCGTGATCCCATCGGATTTGACCTTTGCCGGCTTGTGTTTCTGCAACCGGGATATTAAATCTTTCTGCGAAAAACTGCGCTGTTTCCCATGCCTCGGAGTAGGTTACACCACCGCCAATTATTAATAGGGGCTTTTCTGAGCTTTCGATTATTTTGGCAGCTGTTTCAATTTCGCGTTGTGTAGCAGGTCTTCTGTCAAGATACCAAACTCTTTTTTGTAAAAAATAATCAGGGTAGTCGTAAGCTTCAGCCTCAACATCCTGCGGCATGGCAACGCAGACAGCGCCTGTTTCGGCCGGGTCAGTTAAAACACGCATTGCGTTGAGCATAGCTGTCATCAATTGTTCCGGCCGGGTAACTCTGTCCCAATATCGGCAAACAGCCTTAAATGCATCGTTGGCTGTGGTTGAATATCCGGTTGGCAGTTCTATTTGCTGTAAAACCGGGTCCGGTTGCCGGCAGGCAAAAGTGTCACCGGGTAAAAGCAGCAAAGGTATACGGTTTGCGGTTGCTGTACCTGCGGCTGTAACCATATTAAGCGCGCCGGGTCCGATGGAAGATGTGCAGGCAATGATCGAACGGCGGTTTTTTTGTTTTGAATAAGCAATAGCAGCATGTGCCATACCTTGTTCGTTGTGACCTTGGTAATAGCGCAGATTGTGCCCGCCCTGTTCAAGCGCTTGCCCGATTCCAACAACGCAACCGTGACCGAAAATGCCGAAAATACCTTGCACAAATTTCTCTTCTTTGCCGTCAAAACACACATACTGATTATCAAGGAATTTGATTAGTGCTTGAGCCATAGTGAGTTTCATGTGAACTGCTCCTCTTCTTGTTATACTTTTTCATATGGCCAAATCTTTGCATTTTTGTCAGTTACCCATATGTGCTCCGGTATGAAGTGCGGTTTGATGTACGGGTTATTATCCAAATTGCGGATTACCCATAAATACCACATAGCATATCCGGGCGCTGTTGTTTGCGGATGGGTTTCACCTTTGGTAATAAAAACTGTTGAATTGTGGTGAGTTTTTATAACATTCTCATCAAGTTCGGCAAAACCGTATCCGTTTTCAGGCAGAAACTTATAAAAATAGATTTCCGGTTGCGGATGATTATGCGGAGGATAGCTGGACCATTTACCCGGAAATCCTATGACCTCACCTAAAACTAAATTGGAATAGGGCGCGTTTGATTGATCAAAAACCGTACGGACAATTCTTGTGGATGCTTCCCGCATGGTGCCTGAACCTCGGTTTTCGCTTGCACATTCATCAGGTGAATATAATTTGTCGGGAAAAATTCGTTCATTTTCGGTTCTTTGAACAGCGATTTCAGAATCTGAGGCTGCTGTTATTGTCACCTTAATATCATTTGGCACATGCAGAACCCAAGGCGAAAAATCAAAACAGTTCTCTCTGCTCACTTTTTGTGTTGTATCGCACCAACTGAAAGTTACGACGCCTTTAATAAGCAGATATGCCCTTTCTAATTTTTGTGCTTCGGTAAAACTTTCGCCGGCGGTAAGCCGCAGAATTCCGAAATCCATCATGGAATTTTGTTCCTTGTCGCTGATTGCCGCTATTTGATTGAATCCGTTTTGAAATTGCGCAGGACCTTTGATATGCATTTGAATACCCCCGTATTCTTTCTTTTATAATTTAAGCAATTCATTATTGATTAATTCAACACTATTAAAGTTAAAGGAATTATCACCGGCTGACTCCGCAAATTTTTGAATAAGCTGCCAATTTTCCATAACGGTTTTGGAATGGATAGCTTTTTTAACCTGAAGTACTTTGCCGGGTGAGCTGAAGAATGTTCCGTTTGTTTCGGCAAAGGTGGATGCAGGGAAGAAAACATCTGCATCCGAAGCATTGCCTGCTATTGTTGTTCCGATCACAGCAAGAAACTCAAAAACAGGCATTTCAGCCGGCAACTCGTCACCGAAAACAATTAGTGCCTTATATTTACTTATGTCATCGCGTTGCTGTATACCTAACATTTCCCTCAAACCGTAACTGTTTATGCCTTGGTGAAAAGCGGAACCGAACATCTTTGTAAAAATATCATCGGTTTTTGAATTTCCGAGCGAGTTAACAATGCGTTTTTTGTTAATACCGAATGTGAAAATATCTTTCGTTTGTAAAATGTTTTCCGCAAATTTAAAGGCTAAATAAGCTTCTTCAATTGTCAAGCTTTCTGATATAGCTATACCGATAGCACCGGAACCGAACCTGCTGATGATCTTATTTATATTTTCAGTAAATGCTTGTAATGTTTCGTTAAATCCGGCACTAATCAGTTTGCCGTTTTGTTTTAACATCGGGTTGACAATTCTATCCTTGCTTTGAACAGAACCATATCCGAATCGGCCTTCAGCGCACAACAAACCTGATTCTCCTGCAGGCAGAGCGCGTACCAGGGTGTTGCCGATACTGCACAGGTCTATCTGGCATCCGACTGCGCAGCCCGGGCAAGTTGTGCGTGTCACGGTTTCTTCTACGGGGACACTTTTCACACCTTGTGTGCGTTCACGTAATGCACCGGTAGGGCAAAGAGCGACACACTGGCCGCATGAAATACAATTTGTTTGGGCTAACGGTACGCAGAATTCAGGGGATACAACAGTTTCAAAACCTCTATCAACAAGCCCAAGCGCAGTAATCCCCATCATTTCATCACAAACACGCACGCAAAGGCCGCAAAGAACGCATTTTTCAGCATTTTGTTCAATGAACGGATGTGATATCTCCACATGCTTTTTACGCTTTATGCCATCAAATATTGCAGGATTAACATCATATTCATGGGCTAATTGAATCAGTTTGCATTCAAAAAAGTCGTTGCAGCCGCATTCAAGGCAGCGCGATGCTTCTGATTTTGCAACTTCTTCTGAAAAACCGAAAGTAATTTCTTTAAAATTATGTTTGCGCTGTAAGGGAGTCAGCCCGGGCATAATGGCTCTTGGCTTTCTTTCTCTGTCGGTAAAATCTTCTGTTTTTACTGTTTTTTCAACAAAAAACGGCTTTTTATAAGGTGTATTTTCCCCGTTGAGATAACCGTCAATAACACCTGCAGCTTTGTGGGCTTCTCCAATGGCTGATATTGCGATGTCAGCACCTTTGTTTGTTGCATCACCGACTGCAAATATACCTTCGGCTGATGTTCTGAAGGTCATTTCATCGGCAATAATGGTTTGCCATTTTGTCAATTCCAATCCTTCCAGCCCTTCCGGTACGACTTGTTGTCCGATTGCCATGATAACCGTGTCTAAATCAATACGCTCAAAAGCGCCTTCAACCGGTACCGGTTTGCGTCTGCCGCTTGAATCGGGTTCCCCCAGTTCCATAATCTGCAATTTCATCCCGGTAACTTTGCCGTCTTTTCCATATATTTCTTCGGGATTCGTGAGGAATTTAAAAACGACTCCTTCTTCCTCGGCCTCATCGATTTCAATAGCTGCCGCAGGCATTTCATCGCGTGTGCGGCGGTATATAATTGTAACTTCTTTTGCGCCGAGTCTGACAGCTGTTCTGCAGGCATCCATTGCTGTATTGCCTCCGCCGCAAACGGCGACTCTGTTTCCGATATTCGGTGGGTTACCGAGTACGGTTTCACGTAAAAAATCAATTCCGCCGATAACGCCCCTTAAATCTTCGCCTTTAACACGCATTTTGCTGCTTTTCCAAGCACCTATTGCGACTATAACCGCATCATTTTGCTTCTTCAAATCTTCCAGGGACGCATTGATGCCGATCTTAAAATCATTAATAAGCTCAATGCCAAGGTCTCTTATGACAGCAATCTCTTTGTCCAAGACCTCTTTAGGAAGCCGGTATTCGGGTATACCGTAACGAAGCATACCTCCCATTTGAGGCATCATATCATATATTTTAACACTGTGGCCTTTCAGACGAAGAAAATAAGCAGCTGTTAGCCCGCCTGGACCGCCGCCGATTACAGCGATTTTTTTACCGCTGTCAGCCAATATTTCGGGGATATATTTGTTCTCATCTAAAAGTTCAATATCACCAACAAAACTTTTAATTTGGGCTATTGCGATCGGCTCTTCAACAAGCTGTCTTCTGCATGCAGTTTCACATGGATGCGGGCAGATACGGCCAATGGATGCGGGGAGCGGTAATTTCTGCTTTATAAGTTTAACAGCCTCTTTGTATTCACCGTTAGCTACAAGCCCTACATAACCCTGGCAATCTGTTCCGGCAGGACAAGCAAGTGAGCACGGAGCTTTACAGTCACCGACGTGATCCGAAAGCAATAAATTTAAAGCGCATTTACGTGAACTTATAACCCGTGGAGTATTTGTAAGGATACTCATCCCTTCGCTCACTTTTGTTGCGCAGGCTCGCAGGAGTTTTGGACTGCCGTTTGCCTCGACAACGCAAAGCCCGCATGCGCCATATACTTCAACTCTTTTATCATGGCACAGAGTTGGGATTTCAATACCGTTGGTTCTGGCTGCTTCAAGAACAGTTATGCCTTTTTGCACTTGGATTTCATGGCCGTCTATAGTAATTTTTAAATATTCAGTCATATTATAATTCCCTTTCCAAAAATCGAATTGCTGTTAAAAAACTCTGACGGCGTTAAATCGGCAAACCTGTTTACATTTACCGCATTTAATGCATATATCCGAGTTGATTATATGAGCTTTTTTCACTTCACCCGATATTGCGTTAACAGGGCAGTTCCTTTTGCAAAGTGTACAGCCGGTACATTTCTCAGTGTCAATCTCAAAAGTCAGGAGTTCGGTACAGTCTGCCGCGGGGCATTTGCAGTCGTTGATATGTGCTTCGTATTCGTCCCTGAAATATCTTATGGTGGATAAAACAGGGTTTGGCGCAGTTTGCCCGAGCCCGCAAAGTGAACCGTTTTTAATTTCGTTGCATAGGTCCTCAAGCAACTCAATATCACCTTGTTTGCCTTTGCCGGAGCATATTCTGTCAAGAATTTCAAGCAGCCTTTTGGTGCCGATTCGGCAATGAATACATTTTCCGCAGGATTCTTTTGCGGTAAAATCGAGAAAAAATTTTGCCATGCTTACCATACAGGTGCTTTCATCCATTACAACCATACCGCCCGATCCCATAATGGCACCCGTTGCATTAAGCTTTTTATAATCTATAATTGTATCAACAAGCTCTGCGGGGATACATCCGCCTGAAGGACCGCCCATTTGAACACCTTTGAATTTTTTGTTATCTCTGATTCCGCCGCCTATATCAAAAATAACGTCTCTTAGTGTTTTACCCATCGGAATTTCAACAAGCCCGCCGCGCTTGATTTTACCTGTTAAAGCAAAAACCTTTGTACCTTTGCTGTCCTCTGTTCCCATTGAGGCAAAAGCCGGACCGCCATTGATCATAATCCACGGTACATTTGCAAATGTTTCAACATTATTTATATTGGAGGGTTTATGCCAAAAACCGGATTGAGCAGGGAAGGGGGGCTTTAATCTTGGCATGCCGCGATGGTCTTCCAAAGATTCGATCAAAGCGGTTTCCTCACCGCACACAAAAGCACCGGCACCGGCTTTTATGGTGAATTCACAGCAAAAATCTGTTCCAAAGATATTCTGGCCTAAAAAGCCTGATTGTTTAGCCTGGTTAATAGCTTTATTAAGTCTGGAAATAGCAAGAGGGTATTCGGCTCTGACATAGACAACAGTATTTTTAGCACCTATTGCATAAGCACCGATGAGCATACCCTCAATTAAATTATGCGGGTCGCTTTCGATAACCGCTCTGTCCATAAAAGCGCCGGGATCTCCTTCATCGGCATTGCATATAAGATATTTTACATCTCCCTGGCTCTTGCGCGCCGCATCCCATTTAAACCATGTCGGGAAACCGGCGCCGCCTCTTCCGGCAAGCCCGGATGACTTGATTTCCTCGATAACTGCTTCGGGGGACATCGTCAGGGCCTTTTTTAATGCCATATAACCTTCATCAGCTAAATAATCCTCAATCTTTTCAGGATTGATAATTCCACAGTGCCGCAATGCTATTCTGGTTTGTTTCAATAAAAATTCATTGTCTTCGGGGCTAACCTCAAGATTGATAATTTTATTAATATCTCGGGTTTGAATATACTCTATAATAGCAGGAACATCTTTTTCTGATATTTTAACAAGGCGTTTTAAATTTCCGTCATCTGTGTAGATATCAACAATTGGTTCTAAAAAACACATTCCGATGCAACCTGTTATAGACAATTCGGTATCAAATCCGTTTTCGTTAATAGCATTTTCCAGCAAGCTAAATACTTTCCCTGCACCCGCGGCTGTTCCGCAGCTTCCCTGACCAACTGCTATTTTCATACCTTAGCCTCCCTAAGTTCCTTGAGGATTTTTTTGGTTTTATCAGGTGTTAAAGTACCGTAGGTGTTTTCGTTAATCATCATCACGGGAGAAAGACTGCAACAGCCAAGGCATGCAACATTTTTTAGAGTAAAAAGGCCGTCCTCAGTGGTTTCACCGTCATAAATCCCCAATTCATCATTGATGGCCTGTTCAATATGTTGGGAACCGTTTACATGGCACGCTGTGCCTTGGCAAAGTAAAATCAAGTATTTCCCAACAGGTTTAAATCGGAATTGCGTATAAAATGTAGCAACTCCGAATACTGTTGCGGGCGGGATATTCATTTCTTTTGAAATATGCCTTATGACATCTTGGGGCAAATAACCGTAACATTCTTGGGCGTTTTGCAAAACTGTAATAAGGCTGCCCGGTATTTTTCGGTATTTTTCGATGATATCATTCATCAGAGATAAGTCGCTGGCGCTGCAATTGCAAGGCATAATCGTACCCCTCTCGCATATATTTATTACAACTAACATATTTTAACTATTATACATAATATAACAATTTGTTTCAAGCCTAAAAGATTATGTTGTACAATTACTTTTCATTTTTATTTCAATTATTTTACTTGAATAATCATTTACTGTATGCTATATTAATTTTCATGAAAAAGTATTTGCAAAATTTAGGAGGGAAAAAATGAAACTGCTGAATGTTGGAATAATAGGGGCCGGCAGAATAGGCTCGCTTCATGCAAAATCAATTACTTATAATGTGCCTTCCGCAAAAGTTCTCGGTATCACAGATGTTAACAAAGAGGGGATTGCGGAACTCGCGGAAAAGTTGGGAATTGAAAAAATTTATGCTGATTACAAAGAGATGCTTGCGGATAAAGAAATCGATGCCGTTCTTATCTGCTCATCAACCGATACGCATGCGGACATTGCCATTGATGCTGCAAATGCCGGCAAACATATTTTTTGCGAAAAACCGGTTGATCTGACACCGGAAAAAGTTCAGGCTGTTATTGAAGCCGTTAAAAAGGCCGGTGTTAAACTTCAGGTTGGTTTCAATCGCCGTTTTGATCATAACTTTGCTCATGTAAAGAGCATGGTCGATTCAGGTAAAGTTGGTGATGTTCATATTGTGAAGATCACTTCCAGGGATCCTGCTCCGCCACCGGCAAAATACTCTGCTGTTTCGGGTGGGATGTTTCTTGACATGACAATTCATGATTTCGATATGGCGCGTTTTCTCGCTGATAGCGAGGTTACGGAAATTTATGCAAATGCGGCCTGTCTTGTCGACCCTGAAATCGGCAAAGCGGGTGATATTGACACTGCAATTATAACATTGAAGTTTGAAAACGGTGCGCTTGGTGTTATTGACAACAGCCGCCGCGCAGCATATGGTTATGATCAGAGAATAGAAGTTTTCGGCAATAAAGGCGCTGCTGTTGCTTCCAACGATACTGCAACAAACGTTGAATTTATGGGCGAAGAAGGTGTTGTAAGCGATAAACCTTTATACTTTTTCCTTGAGAGGTATATGCAGTCTTTCAGGGATGAAATGCTTCAATTTGTTGATGCTGTAAAAAATGATACACCAACGCCTACAACCGGTACAGATGGGCTCAACTCATTGCTTGTGGCTCTTGCCGCTAAAAAATCTGTTGCGGAAGGCCGGCCGGTTGCTGTCAGTGAAGTAATAAAACGCTAAATTTAATGAGTAATAAAGACACAGAGCTGCCGGTTTAAGTAAAACAGGAAACGGAAGAATATTATAATTCAATAAATTAATTGAGAAACAGACAAATCAATTTATGGTTTGTCTGTTTTTTATGAAAATTAAATTGTTAATACTTGGTAATATCAATAAGACTCATCAGATTTGGTTTATTTAATTAATAATTAGAACCATTAAAATCTTAAGATGGAATATTAAAACAAGAAATATAGGCAAATATGGCACATTTAACAAATTAAACAAATAATTTATGTAACTATTGTAATATTAAAATATATTTGCTATACTAACATTAGTTATGAATTGTCGATAAATATGATATTATTTAACTTCAATTTTCAATATCGGTTAATGAACAGAGGCTTTAAGAAGTTTTGTGAGGAGTCGTTTTAATGAAAAAGAGATTTAGGTTTTTAAGTTTATTTTTAGCAGCAGCTATGATTGTGACAATAGTGCCTTTATCAACAATCAATTCTTCGGCATCCTATAACGGAACATTCCAGTTTGACAGTGCCGGGGATTTTACCGTTATGCAAATATCGGACATTCAGGACAATGCCGATGTTGATGATACAGTTATTTCTATGATTACAAAAGCTATATCACGCTACAGCCCGGACCTTGTTATTTTAACCGGTGATAATGTTTCAGGCAGTATGCTTCAGTCTTCGGTTGAAAGTTCAATTGACGAATTCCTTGCACCGCTGATTAACACCGGGACAAAATTTGCTGTTACTTTCGGGAATCATGATGCTCAGGGAATTGCGCCTTCAAAAGATACTCAATATAATTATTATATTTCTCATGGCGGCAGTTGTGCCGTTGATTTTGATGTCGATTCATTAACGGGTGCCGGCAACGGTGTTATACCCATATATCCTTACGGTCAAACAAGCGGTACACCTGCCTATCAGCTTTATGTAATGGATTCGGGAGATGGTGCGTCTTCCGGTTATGATTGTTGCTATTCAGACCAAATTGACTATTATATTCAAAGAAGCCAAACATATCCAACTGTACCTTCACTTTGGTATATGCATATTCCTGTTTGCGAATATTATACAAAAGGGATGACCACTGTCGATTCCGGGACTGCAAATTCTTTCACGGGCAATGGTTCTCCGTGGAGCAGCAATGCTTGGATTCTTACCCCAAACAGAATAGATTGGGCAAAATCCGGCGGGACTTCATTATCTGAAATTTATAAAGAACCTCCTTGCCCGCCAAATCAGTCAACATATGAAAGCTCGTCTCACAAATCATCTTCTGCATATGGCAGTTTAACAGCATACCAAGCTTGGGTTAATTACGGGAATATGCTTGGCTGTTATGTCGGGCATGATCATAAAAACAGTTTTGTCGTTACTACTGATGATGGAATAGATCTTGGTTATGCAAAGTCAGCAACTTTAAATTCGTATAATGACGGCAATCCGGGCCTTCGTGTTTTTAACCTTAAAGCTGACGGCAGTTATACCACGAAAGCTGTAACAAATAATGACCTTTCCTACTCTGTTGGTGATTACACTGCTGTTAATAATGCGATTGATGCTGCCCGTTTTGTCGATAACGGGACAACGTATTACAGGGCAAACAATATCAATGACCCGAATTATTACAATGCTTTAAGCACAACAATCGGTGACGGTATTTATTCTGCATCAACCTTTGAGGGCAGTGCCGCTGAACTTTCAGCTGCTCTGAATTCGGTTATTTTCGGGTTGGATACCCGCTATCAGTCAACAATCAATGCCTATGCTAATTCTGTTACAATAGCATGGCAGAATCTAAAACTGAAATCAGCGGACTATACAGCTGTCAATACAAATCTTTCTTGTACCGACGGTTCAAATATATTGGCACCGCCATATTACAACTCAACTCATTCAGGCAAGTGGCTGCCAAGAGGAGGCTATACAAACGCCACTCTTTCTGCTTGGGATACTGCCTGCAATGCTGTTGTTAAAGGCTTAAAATTGCCAAGCCAAACAACTGTAAACACTTATGCTTCGGCACTGTCATCTGCTTATCAGGCTCTTAGGCTAAGGACCGACATAAGCTATACTGTTGAATATGAATGCAGCGGAGTGAAAATTATTGCGGATAAAGTCATAACCGGCAATACAGTCGGGACTGTTATTACCGAAGCCTATCAAACAATTCCGAATTTTACTTATATTCCTGATACAGGTGACATCAACGGGACGAAAAGTATTACTCTCGGATTAACTGATAATGTTATTACTTTTAATTATTCGGGGAATGTTAACGTTACTTATAAAGTTCAGCATTATGAACAAAACGCTAACCTCAGCGGATACACACTTTACCAAACAGAGACAATTGGAGGTACTATCAACTCTGCGGTAAACGCTGTACCGTTAAGTATATCTGGTTTTACATACAATTCCGGAATTGCCGGTACGGTATCAAGCGGTCTTGTTGCGGGTGACGGCAGCCTTATTTTAAAACTTTATTATTCAAGAAACAGCTATAATATCACATTTAACGCTAATGGCGGCACAGGCGGAACGAGCGGAGATTTGGTTTATGGAACAGTTCTTACCGCTCCTGTTGTCTCAAAGAACGGCTATACCTTTACCGGCTGGTCACCTACAGTGCCTTCAACGGTTCCGGCCGGTGATGCGTCATATACCGCTCAATGGCAAGTCAACAGTTATTTAATCACATTTGAAGCGGATGGCGGCTCAGGCGGCTCCAGCGGAATGATGGCATTCGGTTCAGCTCTTTATGCACCGGACCTGTATAGAGCAGGCTATACTTTTACGGGTTGGTCGCCATCGGTGCCGGCTACGGTTCCGGCAATCAATACAACATATACTGCATTATGGAGCAGAAACAGTTATATAATAACTTTCAATGCCAATGACGGAGTTGGCGGTACAAGTTCATCGATGCTTTATAATTCACCAATAACACCGCCGGAAGTTACAAGAGATGGCTATGATTTTGTTTGTTGGTTCCCCGAAGTTCCGGCAACTGTGCCGGCCTATAATGCGACTTATACCGCAATTTGGGGGCTGAAAACTTTTACAATAACCTTTGATGCAAATGGCGGTACCGGCGGAGGCTCCATGCAGACTTTAATTACCGGCGAGTATCTGCTCCCGCCGTTAGTTTTAAGGACCGGCTATACATTTATGGGCTGGTCACCTCAATTGCCGGAACGAGT
>CAYOAW010000023.1:16288-26984 GCA_964402095.1 uncultured Eubacteriales bacterium
GAACTTCCTGATACAGCGCCGGCTTCAGCGACTACTTATACAGCAAAATGGTCAATTAACAGCTATTCGGTTACTTTTGATGATAATGGCGGAACGGGCGGAACAACAAGTTCACGTGTCTACGGATCGCCGCTTTCCGCACCGGTTGTTACGAAAGAAGGTTTCACTTTTGCAGGATGGTCTCCGGAGGTCCCCGAAACAGTACCCGCAATTGACAGTACCTATACGGCGCAGTGGGTACCGTCAGATTATAATGTGACTTTCGATGCGAACGGAGGTAACGGCGGTATAAGCGTTTCTATGGCTTTTGGAGCACCTTTATCTGCTCCGGTTGTTACAAGAACAGGCTATACTTTTGCCGGATGGTCTCCATCGGTACCGATATCTGTTCCTGTTGGCGGTGGTAAATACACTGCGCAATGGACTGTTAACAGCTATAAGATTACTTTTGATGCTAACGGGGGTACCGGCGGAACGAGCGGAGCATTATTATTCGGGACATCACTGACTGCACCTGCGGTTATAAGAACCGGATATACACTTACCGGATGGTCACCGGAATTACCTGCTTCAGTTCCTGCAGCTGACATTACATACACAGCTCAATGGAGTCAAAATCATTATACAATCACATTTGACGCTGGAGGAGGTTCGGGCGGGACAATTGATTCATATGTTTACGGCGAACCGATATCTGCGCCAAATGTTGCAAAAACCGGATATACTTTTACAGGATGGCTGCCGTCGGTGCCGGCGACTGCACCTGCAGAAAATACAGTCTATACAGCACAGTGGTCCGTTAACAGTTATTTGCTTACTTTTAACGCAAACGGCGGAAAAGGCGGTACAAGTGCTTCTGTGGCATATGGAACTGTCATAAATGCACCAACCGTTACAAAAACCGGATATACTTTTACAGGATGGAATCTTGCTGTTCCTGCAACGATGCCTGCCGGTTCTCTGACTTTCAACGCAACTTGGACACCGAATCTGCATGATGCAGTATTTATTGTTGACGGTAATGAATATTCAAGGGCACATACTGCTTTTGCTGCAAGTATCCAGCTTCCGCCAAATCCTGTCAAAGAAGGCAGTATTTTCCTTGGATGGGATCCTTCCATTCCTACCTCAATGCCCGATCAGGATGTTTCATTTACCGCTCAATGGTATAATATCGGGTTTACAGTATCGTTTAATCTCAATGGCGGTGCGGGAACAGTTCCGGCTAATCAAATTGTTTCGGCGCAAAGTTATGCAGCCCTTCCGGCTCAGGGCGATATTACCAGATCAGGATATATTTTCTTAGGTTGGTCAAATCTGCCGAACGCGGCAGCTCCCGTAAGCAATTTCCTTGTTAATGATAATGTGATTCTCTATGCAGTCTGGGGAACTTCTCAAATTTCTCTTTCAATTAGATCAGGTTCAACAACAATTATTGAATCTGGAACAAATTTGATTTACGGCATTCGTGCCGGAATAACAAGAGAAGAATTTGAAAACAGTTTTGTTGCTGTCGCGGGAAACGGATCACTTGTTTACACACCGGCATCCGGTAATTTCGGGACAGGTACAAAGGTTCAGCTTGTCGATAATAGTTCCGGGTCAGTATTGCAGACATACGTTATTGTAATTTTCGGGGATGTTAACGGGGACGGCAATATTAATAATATTGATGCCGGGCTTTTGATCAATGTTGAAAATTATGTTACTTCCTGGGACCAAACTGCAGATAAGGCATATATTATTGCCGGTGATTTAAACAACGACGGTAATATAACCGGTGTGGATGCCGGCATTGTTATGGATGTTGAAAATTATGTTCGCAGTATCAATCAGGTGACGGGTTTAACCGTCTGATTAAAATCAAAGGCGCGCTATAACCGGATTTTTGTTTAACGCATTGCCGGCAGTTTAGCGTAAGCTCTTTGTCATCTTAACCTCATTAAGAGCTTATAAATTTTATTAAACAGCCGCAGGCGAAAACGCCTGTGGCTGTTTTAGCCTAAAAGCGTAAATAATCGATTTCAAACAGTTTAATTAAGCCATTTATATATCGTCTTTTAGTTGTTTTATCCAAAACATGATGAAAGGATGAGAATACATGAGTGTGTATTTAAAACTGCTGTTTGAAGGCTTGGCACTTATTGTCTGTATCAGCATAATATTAAGAATGATGTTAAGAAAATTTCGAAATGAGCGAAAAATTAATATGAGAGATGCATTGCTTTCTGCCGAAGAGATGGAAGGCCATGCAAAAAAAACTGCCATAGAACATTCGGTAACGAAACACCAGTTGCTGCTCCATTGGCCGGTTCCAAGGATGAATGAGAATTATGAATATATTCTTTCTGTTTATAAGGAATTAAATGATGACGTGAGAAATAAATATGCTGTTCCGCCGGCGGCAGAATGGCTTTTAGATAATTTTTATATTATTGAAGAACAAGTTAAAGGCTTGAGAAGAGATCTACATAAAAAAAGTTACTTTAGGCTTCCTGTTTTGAAATCCGGACATCTGAAAGGATATGCAAGAATATTTGCTGTGGCTGTTGAATTAATTGCGCATACAGACGGCCAAATTGATGAAAGAATGCTTTCAGATTATTTGCAGGCTTATCAAACAAACAATATTCTTTCTGACAGGGAAATATGGGCTATACCTCAGGTGCTGAGGTTGGCGTTGATTGAAAATATACGGCATCTTTGTGAGCAAATAAAAACCACACAAAGTGAATGGCATAAGGTTGATAATTTTTTTGACGAATGGATTTTAAAGGAAGGCTTGAACACAAACAAACTTATTAAATTGTTTAAGGAAAGTTTCAATACAATTGATGAAGCGAATATGTCATTCATTGAACATCTGTTTTACAGGCTCAGAAGATCAGGTATCAGTTATACCGAAATACTGAGAGTAGTAGATAATAACTTGTCGCAGCTTGGCACAAATACAGAACAGGTTACTCAAAAAGAGCATACTGCACGTTCGGTAAATACGGTGTCTATGGCTAACTGTATTACAAGCCTTCGTCTGTTATCAACAATGGACTGGGCAGATCTTTTTGAGTCTGCAAGCCATGTTGAGCAACTCCTTAAAATGGATCCTGACGGGATATACCCGAATATGGATATTGATACCAGAAATTATTACAGGAGCAGAGTAGAGGCGCTGGCCTTTACTTATAGAGTATCTGAGTTGTATATAGCCCGTGAGGTGCTGGATCTTGCCAAACAAGCCTATTCTGAATGGGATGCGGTAAGTGATGTCGATACAGAGGTTCGAAGAACATGGCATGTTGGGTATTATCTAATCGGTAAAGGGTTAAAAAGGCTTGATAACAGGCAAAAGAAAAAAAACAGGTTTATGCCGGTTGCCGCAAGATCAGGTATCAAACTAACTCTCGTACTTTATATCGGCTCTGTTGTTTTTATCACTTTGCTTTTAGCGTTTACAGCTGTCAGGTATTCAGCAGTTTTTTCACAAAATATAATATATTTAATTTTGACGGCAATTGCCATACTTATACCGGCGTCTGAGATTTCTATGAATACAGTGAATTGGATTGTTTGCAAATCGGTTAAACCCGCTTTCTTCCCAAAGCTTGAACTCAAAAATGGGATCCCCGATAATCTTAGCACGATTATCGCTGTGCCAACCTTGCTACCTGATGAAAACAGAGTTATTGAATTGATGAAAAACATTGAATGCCATTATTTATCGAACCGCGATGATAATCTGTATTTTGCAGTGTTGGGCGCCTTTAAAGATGCCGATGAGGCAGTACTGGAAGGCGATGATAAAATAATTGAAACAGCAATTCGTATTACAAAGGAACTTAACATTAAATATTCTTCAAATGGTAAGGATAAGTTCTATTTTTTTCACAGAGAACGCCAATATAATGATAAAAATAATAAATGGATTGGATGGGAGAGAAAAAGAGGAGCACTTATAGAATTTAATGATTTGGTTATGGGCAGAAAAGATACAAGCTTTGTATATAAGTCAAACGAAAATCCTCCGTTTTCAAAGGTTAAATATATCATTACTCTTGACAGTGATACAATTTTACCTATGGGAATGGCGGAAAAGATGATTGGAACGATGGCTCATCCATTAAATACTCCGATAATTGATGAGAAAAAAGGCATTGTAGTTGAAGGCTATGGTTTGATGCAGCCTCGCGTTGATTTTGACAGCGAAAGTTCTAACAGATCACTTTTTTCTAAAATCTATACCGGACAGGAAGGGATTGATCCATACTCAAACGCTATTTCCGATGTGTATCAAGACCTTTTCGGCGAAGGCAGTTTTACCGGTAAGGGGATATATGATTTAAGGGTGTTCCAAAGAACATTAAAAGATACGATACCGGAGAACTCTATATTGAGCCACGATCTTTTAGAAGGCTCTTTTGTGAGGTCGGGGTTGGTAACTGATCTGAAATTAGTCGATTCTTATCCTTCAAAATATAATTCCTTTATTGCCCGCCAGCACCGTTGGGTTCGCGGGGACTGGCAACTGCTGCCTATAATATTTGGAAAGAATATTAAAAGTACCCATGGCAGCATATCAAATCCGGTTACTCCACTTTCAAAATGGAAAATGTTTGATAATTTAAGAAGGAGTTTAGTCGCACCGTCTCTGATACAGCTTGTTGCTTTATGTTTTAGCTTTTTACCGGGCAGTGTTTTTTTCTGGCTCTCTTTTTTCGCATTGGTTCACTTTTCCCCGTTTATTATTAACTTATTCGGATCAGCTGTTTTGCGCAGGTTCGGCAATAAAAGAGTAAAACGTTATATACCTGTCATACTTGGCTTAAAAGCAACTTTTCTTCAATGCTTTCTGACAATTGTGTTTTTACCGCATCAGGCATGGACAATGGTAAACGCTATTTGCGTCACATTGGTTCGATTGCTGATAACCGGAAAAAATTTATTGGAATGGGTTACAGCGGCGGATGTTGAAAAAACACAAAAAAATACATTGAAAAGCTATTTGATAAAAATGAAAAGTTCCGGAATTATCGCTATAATAATTCTAATATTGCCTTTTATTTTCAACAAACCGGGAGCACTTGCTTTTGGTATTATATTTTTTGTTTTATGGTTTTTTTCCCCGGCTATTGCCTATCATGTCAGTAAAGATGATAAAGAAAAAGGGCACAATATCTCTGAAAGCGATATAAACGAGTTGGGAAGGATTGCACGTAAAACTTGGAGATACTTTGAGGATCTTTCAAATGAAAAAAGCCATTACCTGCCTCCTGACAATTACCAGGTTGATCCGCCGAGAGGTATTGCTCCGAGAACATCACCGACAAATATTGGCTTTGGATTATTGGCAACACTATCCGCAAGAGATTTAGGGTATCTTGGTACGCCTGAAATGGTTGATTTGATTGATAAAACAATATCTACAATTGAGAAGCTTGAAAAATGGAACGGCCATTTATATAACTGGTATGATACGAGAACTTTGAAAACATTGCATCCTTGTTATATATCAACCGTTGACAGCGGAAATTTTGCAAGTTATTTGGTTACTTTAGTGCAAGGACTGAGAGAATATATTAACAAACCTCTTTTTGAAAAACGGTTTTTATCCGGGCTCAGGGATACTGTATATTGCGCAGGAATTGAAGCAATAACTGCGTTCGATGACTGTACTTTTAAGAAAAAACTTATTGAAACAGATGATTTCGATTTATTGCTTTGGAACAGGCTTTTGACGGGTTTGATAAACGGTAATTGCTTTGTAAATATTAAGGATTCTGTATGGCGTATTAAACTCGAAAAAATGGTGCAAAACTTTAAAACGGATATTGATGAAAGAATGCCTGAAATTGAAATGTTGGAAAGGATTCAGCGGTATCCGTATGACAACGAAAAAAATGATGAATTGCTGAACTCGGTTCATAAATTGCTCAGTGACCTCAGGCAAAATAGAACGCTGCGGGATTTGCATACATTTTTCAAAGATACCAAAGAAAAAATATATAATATTATAGATATACTTCAAAGAAACGGACTTGAGAATTATACCGAAGAGTATGATTGGCTTTATCTCATGGAAGAAGCAATAATAAAAGCAGATAACTTGAATGAAGACCTCATTAATAAAATCAATGATTTAATAAACCGGATAAACAATATACTGGCAGAAATGAAATTTTTACCGCTTTATGATAAAAAGAAAAATTTATTTTATATCGGTTACAGCTTGGATGACAATAAATTGTCGAATTCATATTATGACTTGCTTGCTTCGGAGGCGCGTCAAACAAGTTATTTTTGCATTGCCAGAGGAGAAATACCACCTTCACATTGGTTTATGATGGGCCGCATACTTACTGTAGTGGATTATTATGAAGGGCTTATTTCTTGGACGGGAACGATGTTCGAATATTTGATGCCTCAATTAATAATGAATACCTATAAAAATACTTTGCTTGATGAAACATATTCCTTTGTTATAAAAGGCCAAAAAAAATATGGAAAAGAAAGGAATATGCCATGGGGTGTTTCTGAATCCGGATTTAATTCTTTGGATATGAATCTTGATTATCAGTATAAAGCAATTGGTGTTCCATGGCTTGGTTTAAAAAGAGGATTGATCGAGGATGCGGTTGTGGCGCCATATGCAACATTTTTGGCGCTGATTATCGATCCTGATGGCGCGGTTGAAAATATACGGTATTTAAAATCCGAGGGTTTGGACGGTCCGTATGGATTTTATGAAGCTGCGGACTATACAAAAAGAAGGCTTCCTTTTGAAACGAAACGTGCAATAGTAAAAAGTTTTATGTCACATCATCAAGGAATGAGTTTGCTTGCGCTGAATAATTTTTTGAATAATAATATACTCCAAAAAAGATACAATTCGGATCCTGAAATATATTCGGCAAGACTGCTTCTTCAAGAAAGAATTCCGACTAATTTAATATTCACAAAAGAAGCTAAAGAAAAAGTAGTGCCTTTTAAAGAAAATATCTTGAAAGAAAAAATACCTTACAGAATTTTCGGGCTGCCGGAAACTGAATTTCCAAATGCCCACATATTGTCAAATGGAAATTATTCTGTTATGGTTACAGACAGGGGGACAGGATACAGTAAAAATTCTATGTATGCTGTAACAAGATGGAGAGAAGACAGCACATTAGATCTTTACGGTATGTTTTTCTATATTCGGAATATTGAAAAAAATACCGTATGGTCGGCTGCATATGCTCCGTTATATACAGAACCGCAGGATTATGAAGTTGTATTTACTGCCGACAAAGCAACCTTTAAAAGAAGAGATGGAGATATAGGCACAAAAACCGAAGTAATAGTAGCTTCGGGCGATAATGCTGAGATAAGAAGGGTATCTTTAACGAATTATGGCCAAAATTCATACACAATTGAGATAACAAGTTATTTTGAACCTGTTCTTGCGCCACAGGCTGCAGATGTAGCTCATCCGGTTTTCAGCAATCTTTTTATTGAAACGCAGGCTCACCCTGATAAAAAGTGTATAACTGCTATGAGAAGACCAAGGTCAGCAAATGATGAGACAATATGGTGCGCAAATAATGCGGTTATTGAAGGAGACACAATTGCGGATATTCAGTTTGAAACTGACAGGATGCGATTTATTGGCAGGGGAAATACAACAAAGAAACCGGTGGAAATGGTTAGCGGAAAGCAATTATCCGATACGGTAGGACCGGTTTTAGACCCGGTTATGTGTATGAGGATAAAAGTGTCAATTGAACCCGGCAAAACTGCAAAAATTTCTTTTATAACATCGATTAGCGAAAGTGTTGAATTAATGTATTCTATGATTGAAAAGTATTCAACCCCGGAGGCTGTTGAAGGCGCTTTCAGATTGGCTTTTGCAAAAAGTCAAGTCGAAACAAAATTTCTTGATCTCAGCGTTTCTGAAATTGAGCTTTATCAAAAAATGATATCGCATATAGTTTTCATGAGTCCTGTAAGAAAAATATATCGAGACTTGATTGTGCAAAATAATAAAGGACAGTCATCACTTTGGAGGTACGGAATTTCGGGAGATTTCCCAATTATTTTGGTATCGCTCAATAAAACGGATCAAGTAGAAATACTCACAGAGGTTTTAAGAGCTCATGAGTATTGGCTGTTGATGGATCTGAAAGTTGACCTTGTTATAATAAGTGATGAAGACTATGATTATGTTCAGCCTTTGCATAGATTGATTTCTGACATAATTGAATCAAATCAGATTAATGATATCGCTAAAATGACTGGGGATACTTTTCTTCTTGACAAAAATAAAATGCCGGTTGAAGATATTTTCCTTTTATATGCCGTTTCAAGAGTTGTATTCTGGGGTGACGGCAGAACGATGACAGAACAAATTGATATACAATCAGAAATAATATTACCGCCTAAGAAAGTATACACAAAAGTTTCGCACGAATATCCGGCAGGAAACCTTCAAGACCCGGATGTAATTATTATGAATGGTCTCGGAGGTTTCAGTAAGGATGGCCGTGAATATATAATTCGGCTGGAAAAAGGAATGACTACACCTGCGCCTTGGATAAATGTCATTGCAAATCCAAAATTCGGTTTTATAGTTTCTGAATCAGGTTCAGGTTATACATGGTTTGGAAACAGCCGTGAAAACAAATTAACTCCATGGAATAATGATGCGGTATGTGATATGCCGGGTGAAATTCTGTATATCGCAGATGCTGATACCGGCCAGCAATGGTCTTTAACCTGCCAGCCTTGCAGAGAAGAGGAACCTTATCTGGCAAGGCATGGATTCGGATACTCGATTTTTGAACATTTGAGTAACGGTATTGAGCAAAAGCTTACACAATTTGTTCCTTTAAATGAATCAATTAAAATTAACCTTATTAGTTTAAAAAACATATCGGATCAGAAAAGGAATCTTACTTTGACGTATTATATTCGGCCTGTGCTTGGTGTAACGGACCAAATAACAGCTATGCATATACGGACACGGCTGGATTCAACCGGTACTCTTCTTATTGAAAATCCTTATAACGAAGAGTATCCCGGCTTGATATGCTTTGTTGATTCATCGGTTCAAGAACGAAGTGTCACAAGTGACAGGAAGGAGTTTTTTGGCAAGGGCGATTTGTCGAATCCCGAATGCTTATATCGGGAAGCGCTTTCCGGTGCGGTTGGGTTATGCTTTGATCCTTGTGCTGCTATGCAAATTAATATAAGTCTATACCCGAATGAATGCCGTGATATTGTTTTTTTGTTAGGAGCTTGCGAATCGCTTCAAGATGTTAATCTGATTTCGAAAAAATATAATAATATTAATAATGTTAATAAATCTTTGGCTGAAGTAAAAGATTTTTGGAATAAGAGGCTGAATATAATCGGAGTAAACGTCCCAGCTGCACCTATGAATATTATGCTCAATGGCTGGCTTCCGTATCAAGTTATATCATGCAGGTTATGGGCAAGATCAGGCTTTTATCAGTCCGGCGGTGCTTTTGGTTTCAGAGATCAGCTTCAGGATGCCTTGTCAATTGCGCATATTTGGCCTGAAGCGGCTCATACACAGATATTGCTGCATGCAAAACATCAATTTACGCAGGGCGATGTTCAGCACTGGTGGCATGATCCGAACAGGAAAGGCACACGAACACGATTCTCAGATGATCTCTTATGGTTGCCTTATGTTACTGCCGAGTATATCAGAATTACCGGTGACAAGATGATATTGGATGAGGAAATAACTTTTCTGGAAGATGCGGTATTAAATGAAAACGAAGATGAAAGATATGGAAGCCCTGAAATATCAAACACCAAATCATCTTTATATGACCATTGTATTAAGGCTGTAAAAAAAGCGTTCAAGTTCGGTGCTCACGGTTTGCCGCTTATCGGATCCGGCGACTGGAACGATGGTATGAATACAGTCGGGAATAAAGGCTTTGGCGAAAGTGTCTGGCTGGGCTGGTTTTTAGTAACGGTTCTCGGCAAAATGTCACAAATCTGCATGGATAGGAAAGATGATATAAATGCTTTTGAATTTTCTGAAATCAGACAAAATGTTTTGCTGGCTATAGAAAAATATGCATGGGATGGCAACTGGTATAAACGGGCATTTTTTGACAATGGCGCTCCTCTCGGATCAGCTCAAAACAACGAATGTAAAATTGATTCTATTGCGCAAAGCTGGGCAGTTATATCGGAAGCCGGAAATCCGCTGAGAGCCGAACAGGCAATGAATTCTTTAGAGGAGTTCCTGGTATGCAGAGAAGACGGCTTAATAAAACTTCTTACACCTCCTTTTAATGCCGGCGAATCGGAGCCCGGGTACATCAAAGGCTATATTCCCGGTGTGCGTGAAAACGGAGGCCAATATACCCATGCTGCGGTTTGGGCTATCATTGCCTTCGCAAAATTAGGTGAAGGGGATAAGGCGTGGGAATTTTTTGAATTAATTAATCCTGTGAATCTTACTAACAATTTCAGAGAATTTACAAGATATAAGGTTGAACCCTATGTTATGGCAGCGGACGTTTATTCTGAACATCCGCATACCGGAAGAGGGGGATGGTCATGGTACACCGGAGCGGCAGGCTGGATGTACAGAGCAGGTCTTGAATATATATTGGGGTTTCAGAAAAATGGTGACAGGATAATCATTGATCCTTGTATACCAAAGAAATGGAAGCAGTATTCA
>CAYOAW010000024.1:0-14523 GCA_964402095.1 uncultured Eubacteriales bacterium
AGCGATTCGCGGAATTCATCTTCGCTTTCACCGGGGAAACCGGCCATCACATCCGTTGTCAGCGTGCAGCCTTTAAATTTTGCGCGCAGTTTTACGCAGAGGGTTTCGTATTCCTCGGCCGTGTAATGCCTGTTCATGCGGCGCAGGGTTTCATTGCATCCGCTTTGCAGCGACAGATGAAACTGGGGGCACAGCTTTGGCATTCCTGCGAAACGCTCGATCATATCGTCCGTAATTCTGTCCGGCTCCAGCGAGCCGAGCCGCACTCTTTTGATACCGTCAAAAGAACATGCGAGTTCCGCCGCGTCGCAGAGCGTTTTGCCCGTGTCGTTACCGTAGGCCGAAAGGTTGATGCCGACAAGCACAACCTCCGCAAAACCGGCGGTTTCAAGCCTTTTTAACTCCGCTTCAAGTTCGTCAAGCGGTTTCGAGCGGACTCTGCCGCGGGCGTAGGGGATTACGCAATAAGCGCAAAAACAGTCACAGCCGTCTTCAATTTTCACATCTGCCCTTGTGCGCTGCACAAAGCCGGCAATCCCGGGGCTGTTGTATTCCCCCCCGGCTGTATGGGGCGTAATGCGGACGAGCCTGCCGGGGCAGGCAAAGTATTGTTCAAGCAAAGCCGGCAGTTCGTCATAATTTCGGTTGCCCAGCACAATATCGGCCTGTGGCAGCTCTTCCGCTGTGTTCGGAAACGCCTGAGGCATGCACCCGGTGAGGACCACCGCCGAACCGGGATGGAGTTTTTTAAATCTGCGCACGGCCTGCCTTGTTTTTCTGTCGCTTTCGGCGGTCACCGTGCACGAGTTGATGATGTAAACTTCCGCTTCGTTTTCGGCACCGGTTATTTCAAAACCTTTTGCCGCGAATTTTTCTGCAATCGTCTGTGTGTCATATTGGTTAACCTTGCATCCCAAGGTGTAAAACGCAACTTTCATAAACCGGGCCTTTCTGCACTTAATACTTGAAATTATATCGTAAGAGCCTGTGTTATTCAATGAAAATTTATGTGCCGGCGCAAAATCGGGAAAGGCCGGGCAATTTTGCGCGGCGGTGCAATTTGAATTATTTGTGTTTATTTTGTTAAAATACTGTCTGCTGACTTGAAATAACCTTTTTGATAGTTTACAATAAGCTTATCAAAACAAATCTGTTTTTAGTTGCGGGGGAAGTTAAAGTGGCGATTACATTAGTTGAAAGCTATGCGGGTGATTTTGCCTCACCCGGTTCACTCAAGGCAATCGAACCGGAAGTTACGGCGGCTCACAATATGCTGCATTCCGGCACAGGCGCCGGCAAGGACTTTTTAGGTTGGATTGATCTTCCGGTAAATTATGATAAAGCGGAGTTCTCCGCAATAAAAGCTGCCGCCGAACGCATTAAAAAGAACTCCGAAGTTCTTGTTGTCATCGGTATTGGCGGCTCTTATTTGGGCGCGAGGGCGGTCATTGAATTTATAAAATCACAGAACTACAACGCGCTGCCGAAAGATACACCGGATATCTACTTTGCCGGCAACACGATCAGCGGTTCTGCACTTGCGGATATTATCAAGATCTGCGGCAACAGGGATTTCTCTGTGAATGTTATCTCGAAATCCGGCACAACAACAGAACCGGCCGTTGCGTTCAGAGTGTTCCGGGAACTTCTTGAGAAAAAGTACGGCAAAGCCGGAGCCGCGAAGAGAATATTTGTTACAACCGATAAAGCGCGCGGCACTTTAAAGGCTTTTGCGTCCAAAGAAGGGTATGAAACATTTGTCGTCCCCGACAACATCGGCGGCAGATATTCTGTTCTGACAGCTGTCGGCCTTCTGCCGATAGCCGCGGCTGGGATTGATATTGACGCTTTAATGCGCGGCGCGGCCGACGCGAGGTTTGCTTATTCCGAACCCGATTTGGCAAACAACGCCTGTTACAGATATGCCGCTTTGCGCAACCTTCTTTACAGGGGCGGCAAAAAGATAGAAATGATTGTCAGCTTTGAACCCGCTTTTACCATGATGTGTGAGTGGTTCAAACAGCTCTTCGGCGAAAGCGAGGGGAAGGACGGCAAGGGGATTTTTCCGTCTTCGGCAGTTTTCTCAACCGATTTGCATTCGATGGGTCAGTACATTCAGGACGGCGAGCGGATATTATTCGAAACCGCCGTGGTGTTTGACGAGCCAAAGGAAGATATTGCTATTCATGAGGACACGGAGAATGTGGACGGGTTGAACTTCCTTGCAGGCAAAACATTTTCGTATGTCAATCAAAAAGCCTTTGAGGGCACCGTGCTTGCCCATGTGGACGGCGGCGTGCCCAACATAATCCTGCGGCTGGGGAAGATGGATGAGTATAACCTTGGCTGGCTTCTTTATTTCTTTGAAAAAGCCTGCGGTATATCCGGTTATCTGCTTGGGGTTAATCCTTTCGACCAGCCCGGTGTCGAAAGCTACAAACGCAATATGTTCGCTCTTTTGGGCAAACCGGGTTATGAAGACTTGCGCATGGAACTTGAAAACAGACTGCAAAACAAATAAACTAAAAATACAGGAGGAGATTGTTTTGATTTCATTAATTATCGGCAACAAGGGCTCCGGCAAAACAAAGCATTTGATTGAACTGGTGAACAATGCGGTTGAAAACTCAAACGGCAATGTCGTTTGCATTGAGAAGGAAACAAAGCTTACGCATGATGTCAACCATCGCGCGCGACTGATAGCAACGGACCATTTCGGCATTAAGGGGTATGACGCGTTCTTCGGCTTTTTATGCGGAATATGCGCGGGTGATTATGATATTACGGATGTTTTTATTGACGCGACACTTAAAATAGGCGGTATGGATTTTGACGAGCTTGCCGTTTTCCTGAAGAAAGTTGACGAACTGAGCAAACTTTCAGAGAACAGTTTTACCTTTACCGTTTCCGCGGATGAGAGCGATCTTCCGAAACAAATTTTTGATTATTGCAAAAAGCTTTAAGCGTTTTTGATTTTTTTGTTGACAAACGGTCAGTGTAAATATATAATAATTTTTGCGCGATTTTTAGGGTGTAGTATGTTTATTGAATTGGAACCGATTTTTAACAATGAAGGCAGCAAATTCGCGTTTGAGTATGAAATCGATTGTTCATCCTGCGAATTCGGCGGCCGCCGCCCTTTTGTGAAACCGGTTAAGGTTTCCGGTTTGGTCGGCAACTTCACCGGCATTGTCAGGCTTCAAGCAAAAGCTTGTGTCGAAATGGTTACCGAGTGTGACCGGTGTGCCTGTGAACTGAAAAAACAAATGACGGTTCCGGTCGAACATATCCTTGTGACTCATCTGAATGATGAAGAAAATGTCGAGTTCATTCTGATTGAAAAAATGCGTTTTGCGCTGGACCCGCTTGTGATGGAGGATATTTTCCTTTCCTTGCCGGCAAAAATCCTTTGCAGCGGCGATTGCAAAGGGATTTGCCCGAAATGCGGCGCGAATTTAAACGATGGCCAATGCAGCTGCCCAAAGTCTACCGATCCGCGTTTGGATGTATTAAAGCAGCTTTTGGATAATTAAGTGTTTATGTTTCTATTGCAAGTTAAGGAGGTGCTCACATGGCGGTGCCAAAAAGAAGAGTGTCAAAAACAAGGCGTGACAAAAGGCGTTCAAACGTTTGGAAACTTGATGCGCCCGAGCTGGTCAAGTGCTCTAATTGCGGAGAACTGAAAAGACCACACAGAATTTGCCCCGATTGCGGTTATTACAACGGGAAACAAATTGTTAAAAAGGAAGCATGAAGCCTTTAATGCAGGCGTAAGCTTGAGAACTCAAAGGTAGAGGAGGAGTAGTGTATTGCTACAGTCTTCTCTGCCTTTTAGTTTTTAAATACGCAGTATAGCGCATACCTAATGCGCCAATCAACTCACTCGCGTATCTGCATACGCGTCGGTCGGAGCTTGACACATTATGCACGCACTCTCCTGTGCATTGCTTTAATTATACGCTCATATTTTGGCTACTAACCAATAACCGCTATCCACTGAAAAGAGGTGATTTTGTGTGCCTGTAAAAATATTATCTGTTCTGCCAAAGTCGCCCTGTGCAAAAAAAGGCATAAAGGCAGGGGATACGCTTGTTTCAATCAACGGCAACCGGATCAATGATGTTTTGGATTTCAGGTTTTACGCCAACGAAAAAAATCCCGTCCTTGAGATTGCCGGTGAAAACGGCGCTGACCGAAGAATAAAAATAAAAAAAGGCGAGTATGACGAAACGGGTCTTGAGTTCGAAACTTACCTTATGGATAAACAGCGGCACTGTGCCAATAAATGCGTTTTTTGCTTTATTGATCAGCTGCCGAAAGGGCTGAGACCGAGCCTCTATTTTAAAGACGATGACTCCAGGCTGTCTTTTCTGTTCGGTAATTATATTACCCTTACCAACCTGACCGAAAGGGAAGCGGAGCGGATTATTGAAATGCACATCAGCCCCGTCAATATTTCCGTCCATACGATGAATCCTGATTTGCGCTGCAAAATGATGCGCAATCCGGCAGCCGGCGAAAGCCTTGAATATATCCGCAGGTTTGCGGATGCGGGGATAAAATTGAATACCCAGCTTGTTCTTTGTCCCGGCATCAATGACGGCGATGAACTTGCGTACAGTTTGAATAAACTCGGCGGTATGTATCCCGCGGTTCAAAGCATTGCGGCTGTTCCGGTAGGCCTTACCCGTTACAGGGAAAACCTCTTCGAGCTTCAGGCTTATGACAAAGAATCGGCTGAACGGGTAATAAAAACAATTGATGAATTCAATGCGTCTTTTTTGATTGAAGGCAAAACAAAAATAGCTTATCCCGCCGATGAGTTTTATCTTAAAGCGGGCAGGGCAATCCCCCCGGCGGAAGACTACGGCGATTTTCCCCAGCTTGAAAACGGTGTTGGGCTCTGGGCGCTTCTGAAAGAGGAATACCTTCGGGCGCTGCGCGCGGAGACAACGGAAAGCAGAAGATTTGCGGCTGAAAAAAGGCAAATTACGGTTGCCACCGGGGAAGCCGCGTTTCCTCTTATAAAGGAACTTGTTGACGAAACCTTAAAAAAATGTCATAATTTAAAGGTTAATACGATAAAAATAAGAAACAGCTTTTTCGGCGATAAAATTACGGTTGCCGGGTTGCTCACAGGATTTGATTTTACCTGTCAGCTCGCGGCGCAAAATCTCGGCGAAGAGCTTCTTATTCCGGCTGTATCCCTGCGGCGTGAGGGCGATATGTTTCTTGACGGCTTGACGCTTGCGGAATTATCAAATCAGCTGCAGGTTAAAATCACTCCCGTGCCGAACAGCGGCGCGGAATTCTTGAACGCGGTTCTCGGAAGGCGGGCATAAATAATGGCAAGACCGGTAATAGCAATAGTCGGGCGGCCGAACGTCGGTAAATCAACTCTCTTCAACAAGCTTGTGGGCACCAGGGTTTCAATCGTGGACGATACCTCCGGTGTGACAAGGGACAGGATTTACAGCGAATGCGAATGGCTGTCGCGCACCTTTCTTCTGGTTGACACCGGCGGAATCGAGCCGTTTTCAGATGATATTATACTGGCCCAAATGCGCCGCCAGGCACAGCTCGCCATTGACGCCGCTGACGCCATTATTTTCGTCACGGATATCCGTACGGGCATTCTTCCCGCCGATGAGGAAGTTGCGGCAATGCTGAAAAGAAGCGGAAAGCCTATTGTTCTCTGTGTCAATAAATGTGATTCGGTCGGTGACTTGCCGCCGGAGTTTTATGAATTTTACAATCTCGGGCTCGGTGATCCGGTGCCTGTTTCCTCCGTTCACGGCCACGGGACAGGTGATTTGCTGGATGCTGTTTTGGCAAAAATTCCGGATAACGGAGAAGAGGAAACCGAGGGCGACGCCATCAAGGTTGCCGTTATAGGCAAGCCGAATGTGGGAAAATCTTCTCTCGTTAACGCTATTTCCGGGGAAGAAAGAATGATTGTTTCGGATATAGCCGGCACCACAAGGGATGCTACAGACACTTATGTTGAAAATAAGTACGGCAGATTTATTTTTATTGATACCGCCGGTCTTCGCCGCCGCAGCAGAGTGGATGACGATATCGAAAAATATTCCGTTATCAGGGCGAGGATGGCGGTTGAGCGCGCGCAGGTTTGCGTTATTATGATTGACGCGGTTGAAGGCTTTACCGAGCAGGATTCAAAGGTTGCCGGTATAGCCCATGAACAGGGCAAGGCGTGTATCATAGCCGTTAATAAATGGGATGCTGTTGACAAAGACGGGCAGACAATGGATAAATACAGGAAAAGTTTAATGAATGATTTTTCCTTTATGTCTTACGCTCCGATTATTTTTATATCCGCGAAAACCGGCCAGCGCCTTGACAGGCTTTTTGAATTGATAAAATTTGTTGACAATCAAAACGCCATGCGCATATCAACCGGCAAATTAAACGATGTCCTTGCCGACGCAACGGCGCGTGTGCAGCCGCCGACGGATAAGGGGCGCAGGCTTAAAATTTATTATATTACTCAGGCTTCCACAAGGCCGCCCACATTTGTCTGCTTTGTCAACCGTAAGGATTTATTTCATTACAGTTACCAAAGGTACATCGACAACCAGATACGGGAAGTTTTCGGGCTTGAAGGAACGCCTACGCGTATGGTAATCCGCGAAAGGGAACAGGACTGATGGTCATTTTGGGTATTGACCCCGGTTATGCCATTGTCGGCTACGGAGTCATTGAATACAAAAACAATCATTTCAAGGTGCTGAACTACGGCGCCGTAACGACTTTGGCCGGCACGCCTTTTAATGAAAGGCTTGCGCTTATTTACGACGGCGTTTCCGGAATTATTGAAACATACAAACCGGAGTCTTTATCCATAGAAAAACTCTTTTACAACAACAATGCGAAAACGGTTATTGATGTCAGCCAAGCCAGGGGAGTATTAATTTTAGCGGCCCAGCAAAAAGGCTTGAATGTCTGTGAATACACACCGCTTCAGGTGAAGCAAAGCGTCGTCGGTTACGGCAGAGCAGAGAAAAAGCAAGTGCAGGAAATGACAAAACTTCTGCTGAACCTTGATAAAATCCCGAAGCCCGATGACGCCGCGGATGCCCTTGCTTTGGCGATATGCCATGCCCATTGCAGCGGTTCGATAATGTGCGCAAAATAAGCGTGTGCGAGATTATAATACCCGCAGGGAGGTTAACGGATGTTTTACAGCATTACAGGTGAAATATTGTATACCGACGAGAATAGCGTGGCAATCGACTGCAGCGGTGTCGGCTTCCGCTGTTCAACCACCTTTAACACATTAAGGCAGCTCGGGCCGATAGGCAGCAAAACGACATTATATACCCACCTCAATGTCCGCGAGGACGCCCTTGACCTTTTTGGCTTTTTTGATAAAACGGAACTCGACTGTTTTAAACTTCTGATCTCTGTAACCGGTGTCGGCCCCAAGGCCGCGCTTGCCATTCTTTCGCAGCTTAAACCTGAAAAACTTGCCCTCTGTATTGCCACGGGGGATATTAAAACAATAACAGGCGCACAGGGTGTGGGGACCAAGCTGGCCCAGCGCGTTGTGCTTGAATTAAAAGATAAAATGAAGGCCGGCCTTCCCGGAGGGATAGGCACGGACGAAGCGGATGCCGCGGGCGCTGCTTCCGAATCCGGACCCGGCGGCGAAGCAGTAAGCGCTTTGGTTATGCTCGGTTACAGCCAATCCGAAGCAAGTGTGGCTGTCAGCAGGCTCCCGGCCGGCCAAACAACGGAACAGCTGATTAAACAGGCACTTAAAAACCTTGCGAAACAGTAATCCTTATAACTGAGGTGAATGCAATGGATTCCGATTTTGAGAACAGGATCACGACACCCGAATACACGGGCGAAGACGCGGAGTTTGAGGTTTCCCTGCGCCCGCGGACTCTCGGTGAATATATCGGGCAGGAAAAGGTCAAACAAAATCTTGCCGTTTATATTGAGGCTGCCCGCAAAAGGGGCGAGTCTCTTGACCATGTTTTGCTTTACGGCCCTCCCGGCCTCGGCAAAACCACTCTTGCGGGGATCATAGCCAATGAAATGGGCGTCAGCATCCGCGTGACCTCCGGCCCCGCGATTGAAAAACCGGGTGATTTGGCAGCTCTTCTGACCAATCTCAATGACGGTGATGTGCTTTTTATTGATGAGGTTCACCGCCTTTCGCGAAATGTTGAGGAAGTTCTCTACCCTGCCATGGAGGACAACGCTCTTGATATTATTATCGGCAAAGGCCCTTCCGCCAGATCTATCAGGCTTGATTTGCCGCATTTTACGCTTGTCGGCGCCACTACGCGCGCCGGCCAGCTCAGCGCTCCGCTTCGTGACCGTTTCGGCGTTATATTCAGGCTTGACCTCTACACACCGGAAGAGCTTGGGCAAATCGTAAACCGGAGCGCGGGCATATTGAATATCGAAATCAATAACAAAGGCGCTGTTGAAATTGCTTCCCGTTCACGCGGCACTCCGAGAATTGCGAACCGTTTATTAAAACGGGCGAGGGACTTCGCGCAGGTTATCGGCAACGGGATCATATCGCATGACAGCGCGAAACACGCGCTTGACAGAATGGAAATAGACGCTTTGGGTCTTGACTCGATTGACCGCTTAATATTAATATCTATGATTAAAAATTATAACGGCGGACCTGTCGGGCTTGAAACAATTGCCGCCGCTATCGGCGAGGAAGCGGTTACGATTGAGGATGTGTACGAGCCGTACCTTATGCAGGTTGGCTTTTTAAGCCGGACCCCGCGCGGCCGGATGGTTACCCCTGCAGGATATGCGCATGTAGGGCTGCCGATGAACGGCCAGCAGCGGCTGGATGTATAAGAACACTATGAATTTGATTAGCGGAGAAGGATGAGCTATGGGCAGATTATTCGGGACGGACGGTGTCAGGGGAATCGCCAACAGTGAATTAACCTGTGAACTCGCCATGAAAATCGGGCGTGCCGCCGCGATGGTTTTAACCGAAGAAGTCAGCTGCAAACCGAAAGTGCTGATAGGGATGGATACAAGGGCATCTTCCGAGATGATTGAAGCGGCCATTGCGGCCGGTCTGTGCTCGGTTGGTGTTGATGTGCTTCTTTTGGGCGAAGTGCCGACTCCTGCGGTCGCCTATCTTGTTAAAAAGTACCGTTATGACGCGGGCGTCATGATTTCCGCTTCCCATAATCCCTGCGAATACAACGGTATCAAAATTTTTCAGGCTGACGGCTATAAACTGCCGGATGCCCTGGAAGAGAGAATAGAAGAAATTATTCTTGATGAGACTATTCTGCCGCCGGTAAAAATCGGCGGAGAAGTCGGGCGGATAACAAGGTCCAAACAGCCTGTTTTTGACTATATCGAGCATTTGGCCTCAACGGTTGATGTGAACTTTGACGGAATAAAAATTGCCCTTGACTGCGCGAACGGTTCCGCTTATATTTCCGCTCCCGATCTTTTTACGCGTATGGGTGCCGAGTGCAGTATTCTTTCCGGCGAGCCGGACGGTACCAATATCAATGACAGATGCGGTTCCACAAATATGGAGCATCTCAGAAAATATGTGCTGGAAAACAATCTTATGGCCGGTTTCGCTTTTGACGGCGACGCTGACCGTCTGCTTGCCGTTGACGAGAACGGAGATATTATCGACGGCGACAAAATTATTGCAATTTGCGCCGAAGCGATGAAAAACAAAGGAAAGCTTTATGAAAATACTGCCGTGGTAACGGTTATGAGCAATATGGGTTTGTTTAAATATTGCCGCGATCATGGCATTAACTGTGAAGTCACCAAGGTTGGGGACCGTTATGTTCTGGAAAAAATGCTCGAAAAAGGCTACAGAGTCGGCGGAGAACAATCCGGGCATGTCATTTTTCTGGAATATGCGACTACTGGTGACGGGCAGCTGACGGCTCTGAAATTACTCCAGATTATGAAAATAACCGGGAAGAGTTTGGCCGAACTGGCTTCGGAGATAGAAATTTATCCGCAAATAATGATTAATGTTAAAGTTTCCAACATCGGGAAAGTACGGTATGCAACGGATGAGGAAATTAAATTAGCCATTAAAGAAGCTGAGAATGAACTGAAAGACGACGGCAGAGTTCTTGTGCGTGTTTCCGGCACGGAACCCCTTGTACGGGTAATGCTGGAGGGCAGGGATAAAGAGCTTATCACAAGGTTAGCGGAACAAATAGCCGAGGTCGTCCGGGAAAGACTGATTTAATTTGATTTTATTTATTTTATACAATAGATTTTGAAAGGCTGACATATGAGAGCTGCCGCGGACTGGAAGGATTATGAATTGATTGACTGTTCGGACGGGGAACGTCTGGAACGGTGGGGTGACATCATCCTTGTCCGCCCGGATCCGCAGGTGATATGGAAGACGGAAAAACAAAATCCGCTTTGGAACAGCCCGCATGCCCGTTATATCCGTTCCTCAACAGGGGGAGGCAGTTGGGAAATCAAAAAACGAATTCCCGATACCTGGCCCGTTTCTTACAAAAATCTGGTTTTTAACCTGAAAACGATGGGATTTAAACACACCGGTATATTTCCTGAGCAGGCTGTCAACTGGGATTTGCTGGCGGACACCATAAAATCCGCAGGCAGACCTTTACGGGTGCTGAATCTGTTTGCCTATACCGGTGCCGCGACAGTTGCATGCCTTAGCGCCGGCGCAGCCGTGGTGCATGTTGACGCTTCAAAAGGTATGGTCGCGTGGGCAAAGGAAAACGCTTTATCGTCCGCCGTTGCGGGCAAATCTGTCAGATGGATTGTTGATGACTGCAGCAAATTTGTCAGCCGTGAAATCCGCAGAGGAGCAAAATACGATATTGTTATTATGGATCCTCCTTCCTACGGCAGAGGCCCCGGCGGGGAAATTTGGAAGCTTGAAGACGAGATTTTTTCGCTTGTCGGGCTTTGTACGGAACTTCTGCACGATAAATCCGCGCTGTTTCTTATCAACTCGTATACAACCGGACTTTCACCGTCAGTCATGCAGTATATTTTGGGGTCGTTGATTGTTCCGAAATTCGGCGGGAGCGTTTCCGGCGACGAAATTTGTTTGCCTGTTACCGCGTCGGGGATGTTTTTGCCCTGCGGAGCCTCGTCAATATGGAGACTGTAGATATGGATGAAAATATCATTAGCTTTAACCATGTAAGTTTTACCTATGAAAGTGAAGAGAAGGTGCGCGTGCCGGCGGTAAAAGATGTCAGCCTCAATATCCGCAAAGGCGAATTCGTCGCTGTGCTGGGGCACAACGGCTCAGGCAAATCCACTCTCGCCAAACTGACAAATGCGATTTTAATACCGGACAGCGGAACAGTTCTCGTCAACGGCATGGATACATCCGATGAGGATTTGATATATGACATACGCCGTACGGCAGGGATGGTTTTTCAAAATCCCGACAATCAGATTGTTGCGACAATTGTTGAAGAGGATGTTGCTTTCGGCCCCGAAAATCTCGGGGTTGCTCCGGCTGAAATACGCAGGAAGGTTGACACCGCTTTGCAGGAAGTCGGCATGTATGAGTACAGGCTGCGCGAGCCGCATAAACTGTCGGGCGGGCAAAAGCAGAGGGTAGCGATAGCCGGAATATTAGCGATGGAAACCTCCTGCATTATTTTAGACGAGCCGACAGCGATGCTTGACCCGCGCGGGCGTGAAGAAGTTATGAAAACAATTCTCCGCCTGAATAAGCAAATGGGCATAACGGTACTGTATATCACGCACTTTATGGATGAGGCGGTGCAGGCGGACAGAGTGATTGTGATGGATTACGGCAGCATTATTCTTGACGGCAGCCCGCGCGAAGTGTTCTCACAGGTTGAACGCATCAAATCCGTTGGGCTTGATGTTCCGCAAGCATCCGAACTTTGTTTTTTGCTCCGCGGCGACGGCGTTGATTTGCCGGAGGATGTCTTGAACGCCGAGGAATGTATCAGCGCAATTTTAACAGCTGTGAAAGGGTGAGCAAATGCCAGTCATATCAACTCGCGGTTTAACTCATCTCTACAGCAAGGGGACACCCTTTGAGGTCGCTGCAATCAAAGATATAAATATAGATATTGAAACCGGAGAGCTTGTCGGCATTATCGGCCATACAGGCTCGGGCAAAAGCACCCTGATTCAGCACTTAAACGGGATACTGAAGCCTGAACAGGGAACTGTTCTTCTGGAAGGCAAGGATATTTGGGAGAGTAAGGACAGTATAAAAGCTGCCCGTTTTAAAGTCGGTTTGTGTTTTCAATACCCGGAATACCAGCTGTTTGAAGAAACGGTTTATAAAGATATTGCCTTCGGCCCGAAGAATATGAAACTTGATGAAGACGAAATTGACCGCAGAGTGCATAAAGCCGCCGATTTTGTCGGGCTTAAGGAAGAGCTTCTTCAGAAATCGCCGTTTGACCTTTCGGGCGGCGAAAAACGCAGGGCTGCAATTGCCGGCGTTATGGCTATGGAGCCCAAAGTTCTCATTTTGGATGAACCGACTGCAGGGCTGGATCCCCACGGCCGTGACCGTATTTTAAGGCTTATCAGGGAATACCGCGACAATACCGGCAGCACGGTGCTGCTTGTTTCTCACAGCATGGAAGATATTGCGGGCCTTGTCACAAAAGTAATGGTGCTTGAAAAATCAAGAGTTGCTATGTACGGGACCGTGCAGGAGGTTTATTCAAGGCGCCGGGAGCTTCTTTCAATGGGCCTTGATGTTCCGCAGGTTACAAGAATATTCGCGGGTTTGCGAGAACGCGGCCTGAATATCAGCGGTGATGTTTTTACGGTTGAACAGGGCAGGCGTGAATTGCTCCGGTACCTGGGAAAGGGGGCGGAGTAATGGTAAAAGATATTACAATAGGCCAATTTTTCCCGGGCGACTCGATACTTCACCGTCTTGACGCCAGGATGAAACTTGTTCTTACATTTGCGCTGATTGTTATTATTTTTGTCTGCAAAAGCTTTTTCTCCCTGGGGCTGATGTCGGCCTTTGTGGTGTTTTTAACCCTGATTTCGCGTGTGCCTTTGAAAACGATTTTAAAAAGCCTGAAACCGATTGTCTTCATTATTATATTTACAGCCGTTCTGAATATTTTTTATACAACCGGCGGCGCGGTTCTGGCACATTTTTGGATTATTAAAATTACGGAAAAAGGTCTTTTTACCGCTCTTTTTATGGCTGTCAGAATCATTTGCCTGATTATTGTCAGCTCGCTTTTAACCTATACCACTACGCCGACAAGGCTTACGGATGCCTTGGAACGGCTGCTTTCACCGCTGAAGATATTAAAAATCGAAGTCCATACAATCGCTATGATGATGACGCTTGCCCTGCGTTTTATTCCTACGCTTATTGAAGAAATTGACAGGATAATGAATGCTCAGAAGGCAAGGGGAGCCGATTGGGAAAGCGGTTCTCTTTTGAGCCGTTCGAAAGCGTTGATTCCTGTTCTTATTCCGTTATTTGTTTCATCATTCCGCAGGGCATACGAACTTGCTTTCGCAATGGAGTGCCGCTGCTACAGGGGCGGAAAAGGCCGTACAAGAATGAAACAGATGAAACTCGGATGGCGTGATTTTGCCGCGCTTGCGGTCAATTCCGCTTTGCTTGCGGGAATTGTCATGCTTAATATATTTTTTCCTTCGGTGATATCATGAGGAATCTTTTATTTACGCTCGCTTATGACGGGACGGCTTACCATGGCTGGCAGGTCCAAAAAAACGGTATATCGGTTCAGCAAATCCTTCAGGACGCGTTTGAAAAAGTTTTGGGAGATCGCGGAAATGTCATTGGGTGTTCCCGTACTGATGCAGGGGTGCATGCAAATATGTATTGCTTTAATATGCGCACCGAAAGCAATTGGGCATGCGAGCACCTGATCCCTGCCATCAATGCCAACTTGCCTTTTGACATAGCGGTTACATCATGCTGCGATGTAAGCCCTGATTTTCATGCGCGGTATGACTGTGTTTCAAAACAGTATATTTATAAGATTTGGAATTCGCCGGTAAGAAATCCGTTTAAAAACGGTTATGCTTTGCATTATAAATATCCGCTTGATGAAAAAATGCTGGAAAAGGAAGCGAAAGCCTTTTTGGGGGAGCATGATTATGCCGCTTTCTGTTCCGCACGCAGCAAACCGGGGAGTACTGTGCGAAAGGTAAGCAGATTTACTGTTGAAAGGTTTGGCGATGAGATCATTATAACAGTTGAGGCAAACGGATTTCTTTATAATATGGTGCGCATAATGGTGGGTACACTGCTGAGAATTGCGCAAGGCAAAATCGAGTGCGGCACTATAGGCCAGATTATTGAGTCAAAGGACCGCTCAAAAGCCGGGATTACCGCGCAGGCTCACGGATTGTATTTAAACCGCGTGACTTATCCTTTCAATGAAAATTAATACAGGGGATCTGCTTTCTGCAACCATATATCCTCTTGAGAAAGGTGAGCTGATTGAAAAACGAAATAAAAGACAAAAAAAATAAGCCGAAACC
>CAYOAW010000024.1:14623-26452 GCA_964402095.1 uncultured Eubacteriales bacterium
TGCTTTATTCCTTCAGCGCCGGGAAAGGATATCCTTATGAAATCCCGAGTTCCGACAAATCAACAGTTGATTTGATCGGTTCGGGCATTTTAATGACAGACAGGGATTCGGTTAAAGTGCTGAACGCCGCTGCGCGTGAAACGATGTCCGGGCAAAATACTTTTTCGGACACGGCTGCCGATGTATGCAACGGAAGGGCAATTTTATATGACAGGGAATCAGGCGGCTTCCGGGTTGCAGGGCGAACCGGCGACCTGTTTAATTCCAAAGTGTCACGGAATATTTTTACCGCTGCCATTGGCAAAAAAGGAAATTTTGCGGTTGCATCCGGTTCAAAAAGCGCGACAAGCGAATTAAATGTTTATGATACAAGCAAAGTCCAGATTTTTACATGGCTGTGCGAAGCGGAGAGAATTTCCGCTGTCGCTCTCTCGGATAACGGCAAAAGCGCGGCGGCGGCGGTTGTCGGCGCAAAAGACGGAGAACTTTACTCAAAACTTTATATTTTTGACTTTGACAAAAAAGAACCTGTGCTGAGTTTTATATATCCTGAAACTGTGTTGATGAAAGTCCGGTTTACGCAAAAAAGAACGGTGACAGCTGTCGGGGACAGCCTGTTGAGCGCAGTTAACCTGAAAACCGGAGAAAAACAGGATGTTTTGTTTGAATCAAGTACGCTTCACCGTTTTGACTTGAATGAATGCGGAAAAACAGCTTGTGTGCTTGCGGCATTTGGCAGTACGCTGAAAAACAAGCTGAAAGTTTTCAGCCCGGACGGAGAACTGCTGTTTGAAAAGAATTTGAACGGAGAAGTCGGCTGGATTTCCTGCGATAAGGGGCATACCTCAGTTCTGCTTGGGGATAAGGTTCAAAGCTACAATAATTCGGGAGAACTGTCGGGAACAATAAAACTTGACAGCGACGCGGATAAAATTTTGCTGAAAGGCAATGCGGTTTATGTGGTCGGCGGAGGAAAAATTAATCGTTTCACTGCATTGGATAACGGTCAATAATAATGATTGTTAATTAGGCCGGTGTTATGTTATAATTAAGCAGCAGGGAGGCGCTTTTTTGGAATATGCTGTGGATATTGTTCTGTTGATTCTGTTCGCCGGAATGGTAGTTTCCGGTGCCGCAAAAGGTTTTGTAAAAACCGTACTCGGTATGGTTGCGATGCTTGCAGCCCTGTTTGCCGCTTATCAGTTAAGTGCGCTGCTGGCACCGGCCGTTTATAACACCTTTATAAGCGAAAAAGTGACAGAGGCTATTCAGACAAAGCTATCCTCCGCTGCCGATGCCGAAGTTGCCGCACACCAGATTTCCGCGGTAATGTCGGCTATTCCGGATTTGGTGCTGAATATTGCGTCTGCTATCGGGATTCGTACCGGCGGTATTGCCGAAAAAATCAACAGCCTTGACAATACGGGTGCGAATATTGCCAAAGAACTTGCGGATAATGTCGCTGCGCCGGTTATCACAGCGGTTGTTCACGCTGTTCTGTTTGCGGTTATTTTGGCGGTTGCCTATGTGCTTCTGACGGCGGTTGTCAGATTAATTGACAAGATTTTCAAATTGCCGGTTCTGAAGTCCGCAAACAGAATTATGGGCGGTTTGCTCGGTGCGGTAAAAGGTATGATTCTGGTTTATTTGGTTTGTGTTATTCTTGAGATTGCCGCGGGCCTCGGAAAAGATACTTTCATTGCTCAGGCTGCCGAATCCTCAAAAATTGCAGGTATTATCAACGAGCACAATTTCATTCTTTCGGATTTTATTAGTTAACAGGAGGATTTTAATGAAAGGTCTTTTTAAGGGCTGCCTTACGATTCCAAATTTACTTACGGTATTGAGGATATTTCTTATTCCGGTTTTTGCCGTTCTTTTTTATCACGGATATTTTATTTGGGCGGTTTTTGTTCTCTTTTTATCGGGACTCAGTGACTTTTTGGATGGTAAAATAGCCCGTCGTTTTAAACAGATCAGCGAACTCGGCAAGGTCTTGGATCCGGTTGCCGACAAACTTACTCAAATTACCATTGCTGTCATGCTGTTTTTTGAATTCCGTGCGGCAGAGAGCAGTTCGATGAAAGCTTTCAGTTGGGTGTTTTTGTTCTTCTTGTTTAAGGAAGGAATTATGGTTATCGGCGGAGGCGTTATGCTTTCAAAGGGAATTCGGCCGGGAGCGGCGGAAATATGGGGAAAAATCGCCACATTCTTTTTCTATGGAACTATGCTTTTAATTATCGCTTTTGGCCCGGAAGTCGGGGCATTTGTCAGAAACTCGGAAAATCACGCTCTCGAATTACCGGAGTGGGTCGTAATGGTTTTAGTTGTAATTTCGGCGCTGCTGACTTTCACTGCGCTGCTCAGCTACATTCCTGAAACGCTTCGGCAGTTTAAAGAAAACGCAAAAGAGAAAAAAACGCAGAAATAACAGTTGCAGGGTAAAACTACCCTTATAAGGAGAAAAATTTTAAATGAATCAAGTCTTATGCAGCAAATGCAAAAAACGACCCGCGATATTTTTTATAACCCGTGTGGAAGGCGACAAAACCACACAGGACGGGCTGTGCATTAAATGCGCGATGGATATGAACATCGGCCCTATAAAACAGATTATGCAGAGTATGGGTATTTCGGAGGACGAAATAGAAGATGTCAGCAATCAGTTTGCTGAGATGATGGAGAATAATGAAGGAACCGGTTTTACACCGGGCGGTGCCGGTACGGTGCCGTTCCTGCAAAACTTTAATCAGCTTATGAACCCAAAAATGAACGCAAGCGAGTCCGGCTCCGACGAACCTGAGGGAGAAATTCCGGAGGATGCAAATCAGCAGCCCAACACCAGGAAGGAAGAACGCGGCCCGTTGGGAAGAAAAAAAGTTAAGAATAAAGATGAGGATGAAAACAAACGGAAATTTATTCCTCTTTATTGTACGGATCTGACGGAAAAAGCAAGAAACGGTAAGATTGACAGAATTATTGGCAGAGACAATGAGATATACAGAACCATTCAAATCCTTTGCCGCCGGACAAAAAACAATCCGTGCCTGATCGGTGAACCCGGAGTAGGGAAAACCGCTATCGCGGAAGGTTTGGCTTTGCGTATTGCAAACGGAGAAGTTCCGGCAAAACTTGCGAAAAAAGAAATTCAGCTGCTTGATTTAACGGCTCTTGTTGCCGGTACGCAATTCAGAGGCCAGTTTGAAAGCCGTATTAAAGGCCTGGTTGAAGAAGTGAAGGCGGAGGGGAATATCATTCTTTTCATTGACGAGATTCATAACCTTGTCGGTGCGGGGGACGCTGAGGGCTCAATGAATGCGGCAAACATATTAAAACCTTCGCTTTCAAGGGGCGAGGTTCAGATTATCGGCGCCACCACTTTTAATGAATACCGTAAATTTATTGAAAAGGATGCGGCTCTTGAACGCCGTTTGCAGCCGGTTAAAGTTGAGGAACCGTCAATTGAAGATACCTACCGGATGCTGACCGGTATTAAAGATTATTATGAAAAATTCCACAGGGTGGCAATCAGCGATTCACTTGTTTACCGCGCTGTTGTTCTGTCGGAAAGGTATATAAATGACAGGTTCCTGCCCGACAAAGCTATTGATCTTCTCGATGAGGCCTGTACAAGCGCAAATTTGCGCAATAAGCACATCAGCGAACTTGAGTCTGCCGAAAACAAACTTATTGAGCTTCGCGATGCTCAGCAAAAGCTTGAGGAAGATACCGAAAATGTCGATTATGAAGAAGCTGCCCGGGTCAAAGCGGAAATTTTAAGCCTTGAAAACAGCTTGGAGGGCCTTCAGGCATTGGCGGCGGACAATGCGGTAACGGAGGCGGACCTTGCAAGAGTTATTCAGCTCTGGACGGGAATACCGGCACAAAAGGTTATCGAAAGCGACTTGCGAAGGCTTGCTGATTTGGAAGTTAAATTAAAACAAAAAATTATTGGCCAGGATGCCGCGGTTGAACTTGTTGCCGCTGCTATCCGCAGGGGCAGGGTTCAGATAAACCCGCGCCGGCGCCCGGCATCGTTCATCTTTGTCGGCCCGACAGGTGTCGGGAAGACTGAACTGGTTAAAAGGCTTGCCGACGAATTGTTTGATACGCCGGAAACCTTGATCAGGCTTGATATGTCGGAATTTATGGAAAAACATTCTGTTTCCAGAATTATCGGATCCCCTCCGGGATATGTCGGTTATGATGAAGCCGGCCAGTTGACGGAAAAAGTTCGCCGCAAGCCATATTCTGTTCTTCTGTTTGATGAAATCGAAAAAGCGCATCCGGATGTTATGAACATCCTGCTGCAAATCCTTGATGAAGGCAAGATAACCGATGCTCAGGGCAGGGTGGTAAGCTTTGAAAATACGATTATTATTATGACATCAAACGCCGGCAGTGACAAGAAGGAGGGCGCGCTTGGTTTCGCTAAAAACAAAGGCGAGGCTTCGAAAGAAAAAGTGATGAAAGCATTGTCGGACTTCCTGCGTCCCGAATTTATCGGCCGTGTTGATGAAATTGCGGTGTTTAATGATCTTTCTCTGCAGAATATGGAAAAAATAGCGGTTCTTATGCTTGATGAGCTTGTGGAACCGTTAAGAGATAAAGGGATTGCTTTCAGCTGGGAAGATGATGTCCCGAATGTTCTTGCGAAGGCATCGGCAGACGGTGTCAGGGGCGCAAGAGATTTAAGAAATGTTATCCGCCGTAAAGTGGAGGATAAAATTGCGTCTTTGATTGTAAACAGCGCCGATAAACCTTTAAAAGCATTGATACTGTGTGTTCAAAATGATGAGATAGCGCTTGTTTCCATGTAAAGTCCGCCATGCGGGTTTTGTTAGTTAGAATATGGAACGCAAAAAAGCACGGTGTATTGCCGTGCTTTTTTATATAAATATTTACTTGTTTGAAATACCCGGTTTAAACCGGCAATTAATACATTTCGTCATCATCGTCGGTTATTCGCCTTTTAATCTCATTCAGCAGTTCCTCAAGAGATACCATCTGCTTTTTTGCGGCCCTGCTCAAATTTGGGTAACCGTTTATCAGGCGGTTGATTTTTTCTTTGCCTGTTCTTTTTTCTCTCATGGTTGAACCGAAAGTTTCAAATATTTCGTTCGCCTGCTTTGACATTTCTGCTCTCCAGGCGGCAAATCTTTCCGCTCTTTTTGCGGCAGTTGCCTGCAATTCGTCAACTTTCAGCCCGAAACTTTCTTTTATGTCATTAGCTGTTTTGGTAACAGATTCGCTTAATTTGCGTACTTTGTCCATCACTTTTCTGACATCCATAGCGTTGCGGACAGCATTGATAATGTCCATTACAAAGATGATCAGTATAACAATGATGGTGGCGTAAAGCGCTTTCGGTGCTTCTCTGACGAATATTTTTTCGGCGTAATTTTCAAAAAACGGATGGATTAAATAGAGAAATACTATGGTTGCGATTCCCCAATACATTGTGTGCTGCAAACAAATCCTGCCTTGAATGTTAAACCGTTTTTCCGAATAATCCCACCAGCGGGCATGAAACAGCTTCTCCATGATAACGCTTGTAATGAATTCAACAATATCCGCTAAAACCATGCCTGCCAGGAAAATGATGACTATGGTCGGCAATATATTGAATTTAAATAAATTTGCCGTTTCTAGCAATTTTTTCAGCGGTTGAAGGCATACGATAAACACTAAGGCGCCGGCTCCGTAAATCGGGCAAAGAGGCCCTGTCAAGAAGCCTCTGTTTACCCACTTTTTTTCCCCGATGGAGCAATATATGGATTCAACCATCCATCCCAACGCGCTGTAAAAAAAATAATAAAAAGCCAGCAGTGATATTGTAAACATTGTCAACTCCACATCTGAAACGCTCCGGTTATTTACCGGGCTCAATCAATTTGTAAAATCGGGCGCGGTAATGCTTGGAAAGCGACACATAAAGTTCTTTGACAGCGCAGTATTTATCAGCCATGCTGACAATAAACGCCTCTTTGTATTTAGGAGGGATCGGCGTCAGCGGCCACATATGTCTAATTATAATATTTTCTGTTTTTTTGTCAAGCGGACCGCACAGTTCACGCGCGTTTCTTAAAGCGAAACCGGGATGCAAATACCCGTGGGGACGGTGGCTCCAATCGTCTTCCCGCCAGTCATAATAAAACAAATCATGTAAAATCCCGCCCCTTGCGGCAATACGCCAGTTAAGGCTGAGCTTTTTGGACATATAATAGCTCAAATAAGCAACGCTTATGATATGCTGAAGGCGGTTGATTTCCAGATGCTGTTCAAACTCTTTTAACCCTTGAACCTCCGGCCGGCAGTAAAGGTCGGCAATGCACTCCATAAATTCTGAATTAACCATCTTTTCCGGATGGTAAGAATCAATATAAGCTTGAAACAGTTCCCCCAAATCAAGCACCTTCATCCTTGAAAAATAAGGCCGCCGCATCATTAAGATGATTCGGCGGCCTCTTTACTGTGGCGGAGAGCAAGGGATTCGAACCCTCGAAGCCGTTTTGCGACTTACACGATTTCCAGTCGTGCTCCTTAGACCAACTCGGACAACTCTCCCTGTTAGTTATGCCGGTAAATTTGACACTTGCATATTATAACCAACTTATTCCAAAAAATCAAGACATTTTTTTAATACATTTTATACAGGTTTATGACTGCAACAAAGTAAAAAATATATAAATATTATTGACAATTGCGGGATATTAGTATATATTAATAATGGACTTATAGTATAGGGTATTTTGCGTTTTTGCAAACAGCAATTGTTCAAAATTTAACCGCAGTCAGAAGTTCCGCAGTAATTTTGGAGGTGCAATTTAATGAAACAGTCAAAAAGGATTCTCTCGATTTTATTGGCCTTGGTTATGGTCATCTCGGCAGTGCCTGTCAGCGTTTATGCTTATCATACCGATTACACTTCGGCAGGCGGGTATGACAGTTTGGATGAACCTTATGTCACACCGACGCAGGCTGCTTCCATGGTACTCGACATGGTTGACGCTATGCTGGCCAAGAATAATACAACAATTCCGGTTGACATTAAGATTTCAAGCAAAACGATTGACTTGAGGTCTATTGACCAGGCAACAACATCCATCGACAGCTTTTGGAATTGGAGTTATTTGGGTTATGCATTTGATCTTCTTAACTTCGCCGATATCGAAGACATGAACATGACATGGATCGAGCAGTGCCCGCTCAGAACGGCTGCAGGCCAGACCGATTTGGATGTGCTTCTTTGCCTTTGCCGTTTTTTGAAGGATAACGCCGGAAGAGTCGGCGGCATTATTGCGGATACATTCGATTACGGATTTGCAGGGAGCTATGTGCCGGATTCGGTCCACAATATAGTCGATACATTGAAGGCATCTATTCTTAAATCACTCAATGACGGCGTTGAACCGGCTGCCGGCACAACTGTTGACAGCTTGGTTCAAAAAATGGTTGACAAAGCGGTTATCGGGGATATTGATCCCGTTACCGGCAAGTATGACGGGGCGTTGCCAAGCATGCTCGGCAAAACAAACATTAATACAACAAGCATTTATACACTGACTACCGATGCGATTAATGCGGGTATCAGCGACTTGATCGTTCCTGTTCTCTCAAAACTTCTTCTTAACCTTGCCGGTGTTGAATTTACGGAAGAGTACCCCGGCGGTGACGCAACAAACGCAACATATTTACAAATGATTTTTGATGCTATTGCTGAATACTTCGGCGATATTCCTTATACACCTGAAGATTTGCTGACTCCGCTTTCCAAAATGGATGCAACGATTAACTATTTGTTTATCGGCGGCGGTTTATCCTCTTATATTTATTTGGATGATACCGGGCTTCATGTAACCGATCTTATGGTTAATATGCTGAATGATTTGATTGGATTGGCATTGACCTTTATTCCGGGTCTCGGCATTCTGAAAAATACCACTACATTTAAAACCGAGGCAGAAGTAAATGCCATGACCACTGCGGAGCGTTATGCGTACCTTGGCCGCCTTCTGGTGAATGAGTATGTGGAGTTTGCCGATGTCCCGGACAATTGCACCAGTTTCAGGCAGGTTGTGACTTATTTCCTGATCGGTCTGGCAAAAGATGTTCTGCCGGAGAAGGATTATGACGCGATGATTGCGGCCGGTACATTGAACCCTGCGGGCGACGGTGTTTATATCGTCGGTGCCGATTTAATGCGCTATTACCTGAATGGTTTGCTCCCGATCGATATACCGACGGGATTGAATTTCGAACAAACACTCAATTATATTGTTGACTGGTTCTTCAGCAAATACGGCGGTTTGTTTGACACCTCCGATTTCACAGCATCTGACACCGTTTGGCAAAAAATTGACAAAGTTCTTTTTGATATCATCCCGGTCAACTGGCTCCCGGCTGAGTTTACAGGTTCAAAATATTTGGTAATGAACTGGCTTCTCGGCAACATTCTTGATTTTAATTATGTCGGTTTGATGAGCATTGTTAAGCGGAATCCGTCTTCGGAACTTAACAGCAGTGTCGTAACGGTTATTCTCAACACGGTTTCCCGTTTCCTGAAAAATATGCTTGGCAGCCATGAGATTCTTCCGATGAATCTTACTACTATCGATTCAATTTTCACCAAGGCTAACTGCGGATCAATGGTTACAAATCTCTGCCAGTATCTTTATGATTACGGCAACAGCCTGTTGGGTACACTTTTACCTTTAGCCACAGGCGTTATAGGCATTTGGACAAAAGAGACTTATATCCGCAAGGCGCCGGCCGGCTCTCCGCTTGTGACCATTGAAGGTTTGCAGAGCCTCTTGGATTCATATAACCCGAGGAACTTGAATGCCGATATGGAATACTATGACTCCGGATATAACTTCTTCGGCGCTGAGGACTTTACGGAACTTCGCAATTATTTCAATTACAAACAGGCTAAAACAGAAGTTCAGGGTTTGATTGATGCTTATACAAAGGATCCGGAAACACTTGATCTTGACGCGAATACGAATGCCGCTTACAGAGTAACTTATTATTACAATAAGCTTGTTAAAAGAGGAACACTGTGCGTCGACCAGCTCACAAAAGAAATCGGCAAATCTTATTACGCGGATTATTTGCATGCGCCTGCCAATACATACACAGCGGCAAGCTACGCGGCTTGGACACGTGCTTATAATTTTGCCATGCAGGTCAGGTATGATGCCATCACCAATCCGTCCTTAATAAGGCAGTCGCAAATCTCCGTGGCAAGGCAGCAGCTGTTCCAGGCTGTAAAAGGCTTGAGGGCTTTCATACCGTATTCGGATTATACGCAGCTTGATGTATATATAGCAACTGCGCAGGAAACACTTGCCCATCTGCCTGCGCTTCCGGACGGATATACTGCTGAAAGTATTCAGGCGCTCAGGGACGCTCTCAGCGCTGCCCAGGGCCTCGCGAGAAATCTTTCATATGAAGAGCAAGCGACTGTTGACGCGGCTGCGGAAGCTTTGTATGCTGCAACTTATGGTCTTACATTTATTCTTCCTCCTGCAATTAATCCGATTCCGGAGTCAGCTAAGGATTTTTACGGCAATCCGATAACACCGATTATTAACACGGCAAGGAAATTTATTTTTGGCTTGTCGCAGGGCGGGCTCAAAGACGGAATGATCACAACGGTAGGCGGTGCGAGCCTTATTATCAAAAAAGCGAAAAACGGTACCTATGAAATGGGTACGGGTACCGGTGCAAAGGTCACATTGGTTTCGCAAGGTATGATGCTTTCCACGTACACCGTCATTGTTTTCGGTGATGTCAATGGTGACGGAAATATGGACGACGGTGACACCGGTATGATTATTGACCAGGAAAACTATATTTATAACTGGGCATCGCGTGCTGACCTGCGTTATGCCGGCGATGTCAACGGTGACGGTGTGGTAACCGGTGTGGATGCCGGTGTTGTAACCAATACCTTGAATTATATCTGCACAATCGACCAAACAACCGGACATTATGTTGCGTAACCTTTCTTATTAATTAAGCAAGTGAATCTGCCCCATAAACAAAAAATCTTACAGCGCCCGTCAAGGCTTTTCTTGGCGGGCGTCAGCTTTTATGTTTTTAGCTTGCAACCTTCTTGCGGTGTGTGCTATAATTTTAAAAACTTGTGATGATGTCTAAATGATGATATCTAAAATTATTGGAGGAAATAAGAATGTACAATTTTCCGGTTGGCGTTATTATTGACAGCTTTAGAACGGATATACCCACAGCAGTAAAAAAGGCTGCCGAAGTAGGCGCGCAGGGTATACAGGTTTACTCAACACGCGGTGAAATGGCTCCCGAAAACTTGTCACAAAAGAAAAGGCGCGAATTTGTTGATTTGGTGGAAAGCTGCGGGCTGAAAATTTCCGCGCTTTGCGGTGATCTTGGCGGATTTACTGACAGAAAAATAAATAAAGAAAGAATTAAAAACTCCAAGCAAATTCTTCTTTTGGCGAAGGAACTCGGCACTGATGTGGTGACAACCCATATTGGCGTTGTGCCGGAAGATCCGCAAGAAGAAAGATATAAGGTTATGCAGGAGGCTTGTTTTGATCTTGCCGAATATGCCGATACATTACAAGCGCATTTCGCGATTGAAACAGGCCCGGAAACATCACTTGTGCTAAAACAATTTTTGGACAGTATGCATTCAAGAGGTGTTGCGGTAAACCTGGATCCTGCTAATCTTGTGATGGTTACCGGGGATGACCCTGTCAAGGCTGTATATAATTTAAAAGATTATATTGTGCATACGCATGCGAAAGACGGTAAGCAACTTTTCTACAAAGATCCTGAGATTGTTTACGGTGTTAGGAAATCTGTTATTGTCACCGGCCCGTCATTTGAAGAAGTCCCGCTTGGCGAAGGATCGGTCGACTGGCCGAATTATCTTGCCGCGCTTGCCGATATCGGCTATAAAGGTTTCCTGACAATTGAGCGTGAAGTGGGGGAAAATCCGGAAGCCGATATCAGGAACGCTGTTATGTTTTTAAAAGGCTTGATGGCATAAAGAAGGAGATTTGTTATGAAAACTTGCGTAAGCAGTTACAGCTTTCAAAAATTGCTGAATTCCGGTGAATTTACTCAATTGACTTTGATTGAAAAAGTTAAAAACATGGATTTTGATGCGATAGAATTCACCAATCTTGTCCCGCCAAAGGGGATGGAACCCGCTGATTATGCTTACGAACTTCGTGAGGAAAGCGAAAAGCGGAAGTTGCCTATTGCGAATTATACCATTGGCGCCGACCTTTTAAATTGTCAAAACCTTGATGAAGAAGTCGCGCGTCTTGCGGCCGAAGTCGATATCGCTGTTATTCTCGGGGCCAAAGGCATGCGCCATGATGCGACAGGCGGATTTAAGGGCACTGAAAAATCCTATAAAAGTTTTGACGAGGCTTTGCGTACACTTGTTGAAGGCTGCCGCCGCATCACGGAATATGCTGCAGGGAAAGGTATAAAAACAATGGTGGAAAACCATGGCTTTTTCTGCCAGGAAAGCACAAGAGTCGAAAAACTTGTAACGGGCGTTGGCAAAGAAAATTTCGGGTTATTGCTTGATATGGGGAATTTCCTTTGCGCTGATGAAGCACCTGAATTAGCGTTCGGCAGGCTTGCTCCGTTTGCAAAGCATATTCACGCGAAGGATTTTCATGTAAAAAGCGGGCAGGGTATCAATCCGGGTATGGGCTTTTTTACCAGCAGGGCGGGTAATTTTCTTCGCGGAGCAATTGTAGGCCATGGTGATGTTCCTGTTCTCCAATGCCTTTCGATTTTAAAGAAAAACGGCTATGACGGCTA
>CAYOAW010000025.1:0-10018 GCA_964402095.1 uncultured Eubacteriales bacterium
GTTGAAACATTTCAAGGATTTGGGTGTTCCCGTAAACACTTTGCCAGTCATTGTCAAATGCTTCGATAGCGTTATCGGTTAAAGGATGGTAGGTCAAAGTGTCGAACAGCTGCGGATTGATTGTTACGGCATGACCGCCGACCATCGCGACCTTATGAATCTGCTCCACATTTTTAAAACTTGCGGCCAAAACCCGGCATTCCATGTGATGAACATTAAACATCTTAACAATTTCGGATACCACATGGACACCGTCGCTGACAATACTGTCCAACCGGTTAATATACGGTGCGACAAAATCCGCGCCGGCTTTTGCGGCTATCATAGCCTGCTGCTGAGTGAATATAGCCGTTTCCGTGACCTTTATGCCGAGCTTTTTAAGCTTCATCGTCGCTTTTATACCCTCGGGTGAAATCGGTATCTTCGCATAAAAGTTCCCGCCGACATAATCGCTGAGCATAACCGCCTCTTTGATAATGGTTTCGGCATCTTTGCCGGTTGTCTGGATATGAAGCATCATATCATCACCGATTATTCCGCGGATCGTCTTAATCAAATCCAAAAAACCGGTGTTCTCTTTAGAAATGATGGTGGGATTCGTGGTTACGCCCGCAACAGGAAAATACTCAATGCATCTTTTAATTTCCTCCAGATTTGCGGTGTCAATGATATACAACATCTCAAACATCCCTTTCGTCTCTGCTTTTTTTCATCAACAATATGTTAATTCTTTGCAGGCTCCGGGTCAATGCTCTTGCGGCAACCGGAATGTAAACGTTTCGGGGTACCTGTCGGTGTATTTTGGTTAATAGTGCCAGTTGGCATATTTACCCGAATTATGATTTCGAAGTATCGCGTCATTTTTCCCGCTGAGCATCACGAAAAAAATGAAATTTGGCCGTTATCATAGCCTTTCCTGTATGCCTGAACAATATCCGACATTTGATGAAGAATCCCGTATTGGCCGCATTCGCTCACAAAAACTTTCCAAATCTCCTTCGCATAGGGCGACCGGCACTCGTATTTATCTCCGAATTGCTTAATATATTTTTCCTTGATGCCCGGGAAAAGCGCGTCCAGCTGACAATAAAACCAGTTTCTCTGATTCTGCCGAAGCGTTACTCCGAAAGCGGGATAAACAAATTTTGCTCCGCTTTCATGAGCTCGTCTCACGACATTTTGAATATTCTCAACTGTATCCTCTATAAAAGGCAATACGGGCATCAATAATATTCCGGTGAAAATACCCGCTTCCGAAAGTTTTTTAACCGCCGCAAACCGCTGGGATGAAAAAGGAGCATTCGGTTCAACTTTTTTGCACAGCTGGTCGTCCGCGGCGGTGACCGTCAGTTTTACAAGGACAGGGGAATGTTTCGCAATTGATTTCAAAATATCGATATCCCTTGTGACCAAAGCACTTTTTGTGGCAATCGCCGCCCCGTATTGATACCGGTCAATCAGTTCCAAAGCGCCGCGCGTGAGCATAAGTTCTTTTTCAAAAATGTTGTAAGGGTCACTCATCGCGCCGGTGCCGATTACACCGGTCTTTCGCTTTGATTTAAGTTCGCGTTCAATCGTGGCAAGAGCGTCTTTTTTTGCCCGAACCTCTTCGAAGTTCTCGATCCGATAGCATTCGCTGCGGCTGTCGCAGTAAATACAGCCGTGGCAGCAGCCTTTATAAATATTCATATTATAGTTGGTGCCAAACCAGGAGTTGTCGTCCGTATAACCGGAAATGATTGTTTTTGCAAGTATAAACTCCATTTTCTAACCTCTGTTACACAGTAATATTGTAGCTGAGCAATACATATTTATATGTTGATTCCAGCCCTTCGGATTTGTATTTTCCGGTTATTTTTCCTTCCCGGATAAGCGCCCCGACAGCTGTTGCCCGTTTAGCATTAACACTTTTAATTATTTTATATATCATTGCCATCCCCAACCCTTTATGCCTGTCGGAAACGCCCATATACAGCATGATATACCTTGAGCTTCTTATCTTTTTTAAAAACACATTTATATACGTCTTTAAATCAGCTCCCGAATAAAGCGTGTTGCCATAATCCGGCATACCGACAAAAAATCCAACCGCTTCACCGTTATAATATGCCATTTTAACCATAGATAAGTCAACAATGTATTTATAGCTTTCAAAATGTTTGATAAAATCTTCTTCGCTTATATTTTTATAAGCAGGAAAATCGCTGTAAAGTCCGGTTATAAGCTTATAAATCTCTTTGACTGTTTTTTCCCAATCCTTAATTTTAGGTGTTATTATCTGATAATTGTTTTTTAAAAACCTTTTGTACCTTTCCTCGCTCTTTTTATTTTTATAGCCGGCCAGCGGCGTCCTTTCATACGCATTCGACGCATACTCCTCACAGACTGAAAATCCGTAATCCAGAAACAGCTTTAAATAATATTCTTTGTTATACGGTTCGGCAATGTACGGCCTCCTTTCAAAATTATTAACTTTGAGCCGGTATTTAATCCAGAAACTTGCATCTACGGGGCCTAATATCTTTTTATAGCCGTTTTGCTCCGCAAAATCGCGAACCGTATCAAACAGGACCCTCGCGCAGTCCGCATTGTCTGCGCACTCGAAATATCCGATATATGCTATATCATCATTCGGATAAACGGTTAACGCACACCTTGCGGATATGCTGCTGCCGCTGTAGACCAAAAACTTATAAAGATTAAAATATTTGCTTAATAAATGCGTGCCGAGAAGGAGCTCTTTTTCTTCTTTTTCATTCTGAACTATTTCATTTTTTGAATAGAGCAGTTTTGGAAGTTTTAAAAAATCCTCCACATAATTGCTTTCATAATCAAACTTAACAGCCTTAAACATTTTTTCTCACCACTTCTATTTTTCCGGTGTTTCCGTCCATTTTCACTATATCACCGGTTTTTAAAATATTGGTTATATTATTAACGCACACAATGGAAGGAACATTCAGTTCTCTTGATATTATTGCGGTATGCGAAAGCAAAGAACCCTTTTCGGTAATAATCCCTTTTGCGAGTGTTATAAGAAAAACCCACCCCGGATCGGTCATTTTTGTTACTATTATTTTATCTTTGGCATTCAGATCCGTACCGGGAATATCTATGACTATCACCTCGCCCTCCACACAACCGTTTGAACAGGGAATGCCCGCAAGGTCGCTTGTACTGTATTTTATTTCATCGGCATTTATATTGGATGGATTTTTATTAAAAACAGCGCCTGAAAAAACAAGTCTTGAGTAGCACGGCAGTTTACGGTACATCAAATATTCCTGTTTTCTTTTTTCAACAGTTTCCTTAAAGCTGATGCTGCTGCCGTTATTGAACACTTCGTTTTTATACAGATAAAAAACGTCTTCTGTGTTTTCGATTTGGCCTCTCTCCCGCATATTCTTTCCTATTGTTAAAAAGAGTGTCCTCACCATTCCGTATACTCTGCTCCTGTTAAGTCTGGAAATTTCTCTGTTCCCGATGGCAAGCATTGCTTGCCGGCTGTAAAATGCAATAACACGTTTGTCCCAAAAATTGAAATTGCTTTTTATATCTTCAATTGTTGTTGAACTGTTTATTGAATCCGAAATATTTTCAAGCCTTTCCCGGTCACTTGTGTACTCTGATATTTTGTCTGCCAGAAGCGACGGGGAGGTTCTGAAGGTTTTGCTTTCCAGTTTCAGCTCGTCAAGCGACCGGTCTCCGTATTTTTCGATATAATCCAAAAACCCCTTTGCAAATACTGAATTGTTATTTCTAAAGTACATTGCCTGTTCATCATCATTTTTCAGTTTTGTTAAATCTTTTAAACTATCGCTTTCAAGCGCTAATCTCGACAAATCAAGCAATGCTTTAACAGGTTTCATACTTTCTATATTTGCCACTCCGGTAATATACTCGTTTGTTAAAGACTCATAGTTCTCTATTTTTAATTTTTTTAGTTTATTCTTCAGCAATCCGGTAAAAATGAAAGCATAAATATCATTAAGCAGCGTTATGTCCCAGTTCTTTAAAATTTTATCGGAAGTGTTATTATATATTCCTATAAGGTCGGTATCTTGCAAGCCGGAATTATATTCATCCTTAAAACCCCGGTACAGTTCCATAAAATCATTGTTTAGTTTCTCCATTCCCTTTTCCGCATGCAGAATTTCATATAAACAATTGAAATATATTCTTATATTTTGAAACAGTGATATTTTTTTATCATATTTGCCATACTCCTTATCGGCTACCCCCATCATATCTTGCCAAACAGGTATAATTTTCTTGCTGAACGGCAAAAACCCGAGTACCGCATACCATGTACTGATTTTATAATACATCCTTCCGTTCGCGCTGCTCACCATTTGGCGCAAGTCACCGTCATACGCCGAAAGGAGTTTTTCGTTTTTCAGGCAGCGGGAGGCTAAACCGCGGAATATTCTGTAATATATCTCGCAAACAAACGAGTCACTGAGCGGCAGTGTAATATCGGGATAGCTTTCAACAATATTGCTGTTATCCAAAATTATTTGATTTTCGTCATGAATTGTTGTAACCGGTCTTGCCTGAAGAATATATATTTTCCCGCTTTTAACAGCAAATTCAATATCCAGATATTTCCCGAATATCCCCGTTAATTTAATTGAAATTTTAATAATCTTGTCAAGCATTCGGCTGCTTAGTACGGGGGATCCTTGTTGTTTTTCATAATAATATACTTTGTCGGTCATATTATAATAATATGCCGTCGTCTGAGTTTTATCCTCAACAACCATATCCCCTGTACCTTTTCCGCAAACAACAACCGTTTCGTTCAGCAGCCCTTGAGGGTTGGCCGTAAATATCACGCCCGAGATATCCGCACTGACCATTTCCTGAATAATCACATTCGTCTTGCAGTCCTCAATACCGATCCCTTTTTCTTTGCAATATCTTAAAACATTAACAGAAAATGCCGATTGCAGGCACTTCAGTGCATATTTAAATATATCTTCCTTGTTGACATTTAAATAGGTATCGAACTGACCGGCAAAAGAGGTCTCTGCTCCGTCCTCAACGGATGTGGAAGAACGAACCGAGAACAACCTGACATTTTGGAAATTCCTGTCCAAATAGTCATTGATTTCTTTTTTGTATTCATTATCAAAATCGGTCAACCCGGCAATTTTTTTAAGTTTTTCACTTGCGTTTGCAATGCTCGTACTGTTATTGAAGTCAATATTGTCTGCAATCGATCTGATTTCCCGGCTGCAGTGCATTGTCTGCCTGTTAAAATACTCATAAGGTATGCAAAATAAATCGGGAACACAAAGGCTGTTTTTCTTCATAATAAAAAGATTCCGTGCTTTGCTGCCGATATGAAAATTTTCGAAATTAGTAATATCAATTATTATATTTTTCATAAAATATACCTTGTAAATATATATACGGCTTCAATGACAATAACAGAGCCTTCTGTTATATATTCATATATCTCCATTTTTTTTAACAGCTTGAATTTTGTCGGGTCTTTCATAAAATCAAAGCACTTTTTAACAAGCCAAAAATAACTTGCAATAACCGTCACAACTGCTACAGGCAATAATTTGTATACCAGTATTGAGCTTGTTATCATATCAAAAAACATTACAGCAAGAATAAATTTTGTGGCCTTTTTATATCCCCATAATTTTGAGTAAGTCACATAGTCGGTTTCATCTTGCGGTGCCCGTGTTTTTCTCGACACTTCATAAATCAGTCCCGGAAAATACAGTGTAAACATAATCACAACATTGGTGAAACTGATAAGCGGAATATTATATTTTATACAGGCAAAAGCAATAATATATAGGTTAATAAAAAGCTGAATGGGGTTATGGGTTATCAACGCCAGTATAAGGTTTTTTTGAATTTTATATTTACTGAAAAACCACAAAGACATTAATGTACCGTAGCCCAATAAGATTCCGTAAAATATCAGACTTTTTCGGGGCATAAAAATTACATTTAATATAACAGCGGTGGCATTGATCGTTACCAAAACCGTTGCCAGATCTTTTGTCTTAACTTTCCCGGAAGGATAAGGACGTTCGGGAAATAAAACTTTGTCGGTTTCAAAATCCTTGAATTCATCTGCAATTCTAAGGCTTAAAAGAAAGGCAAAAATTGTTACGCATCCGACAAACTCCTGTATTCCGATATGCGGCATTTTCATAACATCTTTATACGTGAGAATTACTAAGAAGTACATTTCAAAAAACAGTACACATGAAACAAACAAACGGGACGGCAGCGGAAACATTTCTTTGAAATAAATATGAAGTCTTTTTACCATAATTTTCTTTTACCTACTTTCTCACCTGTTCTTACTTTTGTTTCAATCGATTGTTTTGAATATGCCAGTATATCACTATCGATTTCAATCGTATCTTTTCTGAATAAAATCACTATCGTCGAACCGCCCATCATAAAATATCCTTTTTCTTCGCCCTTATTGAAATTCGTAATTTCGCGGTTTACAATTTTACCCACCAGCAGGGCGCCGACTTCAATATACAAAACATTCCCAAAATGATCGGTCTCCAGGCTGTTTACAATCCGGTGATTCTCGCTGTAAACATTATGCCGCTGAGCAGATATCGGCCCGACTGTATGAAGGCATCCGTTTATTGATCTTGTCCGGGTCAGTCTGCCGCTGTCAAAAAAGCAGTATCTGTGGTAATCATCGACGGTCAACCGAAAAATCAGGCACATCCCGTCCCTGTAGTCATCGGAAATGTTTTTATCTTTTATCAGTTCACTCACAGAATAAATGCTTTTCTTGATTTTTAATTTCAGATCATCTTCGATTTTGCAGACCAGCAGTTTTGAATCAGCCACAGCGGCCAGCTCATCCTCACCGGCAGCAAACGGTCTTTTATCCGGCAGTATCTTGCGTGTGAAAAAGTCATTAAACGAAGTGTATACGCCTTGGCCGTATTCGGACATGTCAATACCGTATTTTTCGGCAAACGGCTTGATTTTTTTGATTGATCCCTTGCCGGAATTAAGAGCGCCGTATAATTTTGAAGCTGTTTTTGTTGAAAAGATCAATTTCAGAAGTATTCTGCCCAAAACGGTATTGTATAAGAAATTCAGCTGCTTTGCTTTATATTGTTTCTCAATATATATTTTTGAGTTTGCTCTGTCATATACGGCAGTCTCCATCATCTGACACCTGTATACACAATAAAAGCAATCATCGCAGCTGCAGCGGCGGAAAACACTGCATATGCCGCGCCTTTCGGCTTTATGATTTTAATATTCAGCACAAAAAACAACGCTGTTAAAGCAATGGCCAATAAATAAAGAGCCTTAAACAATTCGGATGAAACGACAAACGACAGCAACCAGACTAAAGGAAAAATCAAAGCGTCATAGGTCACCGGAAGCCCGCTGTAATATTTTAACGGTTCATCCTTTTTACAGCCTTGAACGGTTATATTGAAAAATCCCAATCTGGAAATTGCGCATAAAACGAATATAATATCTATGGCGATATGGTACCATGATGTGAGCCCGAGGCTGTAAGCAATGATCACCGGAAAAGCGACAAAATTTATCATATCCGCCAGAGAATCTATCTGCACGCCGAACGACTTTTCTTCTTCGGTTCTTTTGCACATCCTCGCTATTTTGCCATCAAATAAATCACAGATTCCGGCGACGATCAAGCAAAGAATTGCGTAGTTGATACTTTTATTAAGCGCGAAAAAAAAGCCTGTTACAGAAACCGCTACACCGGTGTAAGTCATTATTACCGATTTGTTATATTTACCTACAAACATTTCATTTCTCCTGTTCTTATAATATGATAATTTCTCCGGTTTCTCCGTTTACCGATATTGTACTTCCGTCTTTAATTTGCTTCGTGGCATTGTTTGCGCAAACAACGCAAGGTATCCCATACTCCCTTGACACAATTGCCAAATGGCATAATATCCCGCCGTATTCTGAGACAATTCCTTTCAATGCCGCGAATTTGCTTGTCCAGCCTGTATCGGTAAACTTGGTAATCAATATATCATCCGCCTGCAATTTCCAAATCTCCGCTACGCCTTCGATAACACGCGCCGTTCCTTTTACAATGCCGCTGTTGCAGCCTATGCCTTTAATATTTTTCGAAACGTTTTTGGCCTCAGCCGGCTTTTCGCCGAAAGCGGAACCGATTTCATTTTCGCTGGTATAATTTCTGAAAGACTGAAAATAATCTTTATTTTTCTTAACAATCGATTTTAGCTCATTGCTGTTTTTCCGACAGTTGATAAATTCAAAGATATCTTCCATTTTTAAAAACCAAATATCCTCCGGTGTTTCAATGATACCTTTTTCGGTATACCTTTTCGCCAGTTCCATCGTATATTTCCTCACAATATATAGAAACATACTTGAAACATCCCGGAGTTCTTCCCTCCACCATAACAATGACCGCATTTTTTCTATACTTTTTATCAAATTCTTATATTTTTCAGTGCTTACTTTTATCCTGATTTTTTCAAGCTGTTCTTCATATGCCAGTTTCTGTTTTTTTCTGATCAGTTCCGGGTTATGGCTTTCATCAAGCAATATGTTTTCCTTTAACATCTTTATCATACTGCCCGGATCTTCAAAATAGCACGGATAGGAAACATCAAGCTCTTTTTCGGAATGATATCCGTATCTGTTTATAAGCTTAATGAAATCGGGCATAAAATCAGATTCGGAATTATTTTTATAATCTTCTTCTATTGCTTCGGCACTTGATGATTTCCAATAAGCAAAGGCTTTCTCGCTCCCTGTAATTTTTCTGCCTATTTCCCACATATCGTAAAAAGGCATTAAGTGTGAGATGTTATCCAAACCGCCAATTAAATCAAAATACCCGCTGCTGCCCACATAATGAAGCATTTTCTTTTTAAATAAAGCGCCATAAACAGTATTTAAATATATTTGCCAGAAATAAGTGCCTTCACTTTGATAATAATTGTCTTTTATTAAATGATGCCAAAGCACTTGAAAATCTTCAAACGAATACCGCTGTATGTTGTCTTGAAGATATTTATTGTATTTATCCAGCAGTTCGTCTTTGTATGCTTGCGTGCAATGAATCTGTTTGCTTAAGATATTCTTTTGCCTGATACCGATTCTTAGAATTTTACAGACGGACTTTGGCGTAATTCTTGTTTTTTCGCCGTCGCCGTTATACGTGATTTTCACCCCGAATTCGCTGTCAAATTCTTTTTCTTTGTATCCCGGAACTGCCGACATTCCTTTCTTAACAATGCTCATATTCCAATATGGCCTTCCGAAAAACATATTGCTGAGTTTTCGGATTTCTTTTTCTCTTAAAATATTTGAGTCAATAATATATTTTTTCAGCGTATTATCCCATATATATTCATACAAACTCCACATATACGGTGTACAAACACAGGCGGAAACGCCGTCCCTGAAATTCGCATTCGACCATTGATCATTAATTTTGCAATATTTAATCTTTGTTATCCTGCGGGCTTGTAAAATATACAGCTGCCCTTTTTCAAAAGCGAATTCAATGTCACATGGATATCCGAAATACATCTGTATATTCAGAACCGTATCCGTCAAACTGCTCAGTTCATATTTCGAAAGCAGTTTATTTTTTTCATCGTAATTGTTTTGATTTTCATACCAGTTGAAGTAATATCTTTCCGGCTCAACTTTTCCGCTGACAACATTTTCACCAAGGCCTTCGGCAATTTCAACAACAATCTCTTTATCATCACCCGTTAAAGGGTTTACGGAAAATGCGACTCCGCTTTTTTCCGAGTGGACCATTTCCTGAACAAGAACCGCCATTTTGAGGTTATCGGCGCTTAAATTATTGTTTGCCAAATAATTAAGTACGGTTGCGCTGTACATTGATTGATAACATTTAATAATTGCTCTTGCAATATTTTCTGTTCCGGAGATATTTAAAAAGGTGTCATATTGCCCTGCGAAAGAACATTTTTCAAGGTCTTCCATCAAGCCGCTGCTTCTTACGGAATACTTT
>CAYOAW010000025.1:10118-16771 GCA_964402095.1 uncultured Eubacteriales bacterium
ATATCCATCCTTCTTTTTATAAAACTGTTTGGCAATTCAAAAAGCGAATAAGCCAGCCCGAACAGCAAACCCATAAGCGCGTTATACCGAATACTGTTGTTGAAATGGCTGTACATAAAATTATGCATCGACAAAAACTGACTTTTCCCGCATACAGCACCCCAAACAGTCGCGCAAATAATACCGAGCACCGCCATTCCGGCTAAACCCTTCCATGTCTTATTCGCCCCAAAAAGCCTTTTGCCGTCCTTTAAAACAATATGATTGTCAATCGGCTTTTCCAAAAACTTTAAATAGTGAAATTTGCACCAAACCATATTGAGAGCCGGCGCGGCAATAGCCGGCAATAAAGTTATATACATTCTTAATACTGTTTCCATTTTATGCTCCTGACATTTTTCTGTATCACCGAATGAATTCATTGTCTGCTCCGCTATATTTCAAATTGTTTTGATTTTTTTCGGGTTTTGGTTTCTTGAACAGATATTAGCGAGAACATGATTACAGCCTTCAATATAAATTTTATTTTTTTCATCTACGCACTGAATCCTTTCTTATACTGCATAGATTGCAAATGAATATTTGCAGCCATTTGGCAGCATATTGCTTTGCCGTTTTTTCCTTCATTAACCACATTATAGCTATCCTCAAATCTGTTCTGTAATCTGTGTTTTACCTTTTCGAAATAAAAAAAATAACCGCCTGTGTCGATAGCTGAAGGCATCGCGCACGCGGTTATTAATATTTTGTTTGCATTAATACTCCATTATTGAATTTATTTTTTGTTGGCGTTCGGCCGATTAACTTACTGAAGCAAATCTTGCCAATGAATGATGCCTTATTCCTGCAATTGATATGACGGCTTGTTTGTTTACTTCTTAAAAAGCAGCCATCTAATTTGCGCAAGCCAAAAATCGAATAAGGATAAAAGCCTGAAATCATTATTGCTTTCAATTTCGCAGCCGCTCTTCATAATTACTGTACAATTCCTCTGTTATTGCCCATTATTGTTTCGAACTCAACAATTTGGCTTTCAAGTTCTTCGTAACGTCTTTTCTCTTTTTCCGGCAGTGCAGAAAATTTGCGTGCTGACATCCCCCAAAAGTAACCTATTTCTTCAAACAAAGTATCTGTTCCCAACATAATATTCATATCCTTTCATTTTTTATATAAATTTGTGCTCTTGTTTTTTGCCTGTGATTTCATTATATACGCCCTGAATCGGCTTCCGTAGTCCGGATTTTACATCCCCTATTTGTTTACCGGTCCCGCGTCTTGCCGTTTCATTGTCTTTATTATAAGCGCTGACTTTTTCATCCTGTAATATATATTTTACCGATTGTTCAAGCAATGAATAACCGCCCGTAACGGTTGCGGCAAGCAACGCACGGACGGTTATTTATCTGCAGATTTTTGATTTGATTATTCAGCCGATTCATAGGATTTTTCAAGCACTTCCGCGTATGAAGCCAGCGGATAATCCGATAACACACACATCAGCAGAAAGCATTCGTACGGATTTGCGACATACAGCTCCCCCATAGAGCATTCATTTAATATCCGGTTCGTATCATCAATAAACCGTATATAACGGGTTTTGTTATTTGTGATTGTTTCATCCTGTGAAAAAATAAAAAAGTTCAATGTGATCAGATCAAACCTGTCAATTGCTGTCTTTTTAACAAGTATGTCATGAATATGCTGCCTGCTGAAGCGTTTGTTGCCGAAATGCTTGGCAAGTTTTGATACAGAAAACTTAAGCAAGTTACCGTTATTATCCACAGGAACACCGCAGCATAGAAATTTTTCAATATCGCCTTCCGTTATTTCATCAGCTGTCCAAGTTTTCTTTTCGGAGCGTATTTTGTTGACTCGTCTCTGTTTCTCCTCATCCGAGAACTTATCCGAACCGCTTAATTCACTGCGGTATTTTTGTATTTTTTCGCTGATTTTCTCTTCCTCGTCATCATTATAACACCCGGCAATTATTTGCCTTGATTTTAAATACAATTCCTCAAACCATTGTTGCCCGGTAACGCTGAATTCGCTGTTTCCGGCGGCGCTTTTCATCATTGAAAGAAGCCTCAGCAGCGTCCCGTCATCTTTTGCGTTTTGAAAGGTGTCGCGAACACCGATTGTTCTGTCGCTGAAGAAAGCCCCTCCGCTTTCAGCATCGATTTCCTCATACATTTTTTGCAGCTGCATCATTTTCGGGAACTTGCAATTATTCTTTATGCAGTACCAGCAGATAATCTCAAAAGGATCTTTAAAGTTGAAATCGCGCTCACGCTGTGCTTTTACCAGGAAAGCCGAAACATCCTTAACGCTCATATTAAGCCCGAAGCCGAGAAGAAAAACCACACTCCGTTTAACTGCCGCCTGTGTAAGCCAGTTTTTTGCAAGCGCGCTCAGTTTTGCGGTGGTTGCCTCAAAAGATTTCGGTGTAAAGTTTTCCCTGAAAGAGTCAACAATTATGCTTTGATATTCTTTGATATCAATTTCATTATAATGGCCTTCAAAACCCGCTTTGACAAAGATGTAACGTTTCAGATAATCACCGAATGGGATTAACCGCATTTGTTTTTCAAGACATTCAAAAATCATTTCGGGATTTTCGTCGCGAAAGGCGGAAAGATCCACAACATCATAAAATTTCTCTTCCATACCGCGTGTAAACTCAAGAGTTCTTATCTCCTCCTCAGTCAAATCGCTCAGATCATTACTACCGAAATTACTGTTCATATTTTATTCCCCTTGAAAATAAATTTTCGAAACTCTTCTGTTGATTAAAATTCCAATTCGCTGATATATCCCTCTGAATTTATATAACAATATCATTTTCAGCCGTTTTAATTTGAATCTGCCTGATTACTTTAAAATAAATGTTGAGTTTTAATGAAGTCTAACATCTTCTGTAAAAACTTAATTAAACTCAATTTCGCTGATGCAAGTAGAATGGTATTCACTGCCCGGATATATTGATAAGATCTCAATTCGTACAGATTTGGTAAAAACAGGTTCTTTAAAATAAATATATTGATATCCATAGTAGTGTTCATCGGATAACTTTTCAGATATTGCGCTTCCATCATCAAAAACAATCAGAATTTCTTTTGGCCTGTTGTTCCGGTAATATAAATCTTCCGTCTTGTTAAATCCGATCATCATTTTAAGCGCTGAAACTTTTTGTGTTTCATTTGAACTAACCTGAATCCACTCACCTGTTCCGTTTCCTTGAACCCCCTCAACCCATGCCGTTTTAGGGTTTCCGTCCATTGCTTGTTCCGGCGAGTATGTATCTTCTCCCTGCTGCCCGAATTCCGAAGAAGCGATGATGCTGTTAAAATGGGGGGCCCCGTAAGTCAGCTTGCTCTCCGTTGTATATTTTTCAGTTTCATTTGCCGTTTCCTCTTTTCTTCTGCTGAATTTATTTGCAGCATAAACAGAAAATAAAATTCCGCCTGCCAGAAAAGCTGCAATTAAAGCAATCAGCAAATAATTTAACCGGGATTTGCCTGACTTTTTTTGGGCGCCGTTATTTATGACCGACTGCATGGCATTCTTAAATTCCGTTACATTTTGATATCTGTCCCCGGGCTTGAACGCGCAGGCTTTCAGAATCACTTCGGAAAGTCCGTCGCTTGCCTGTGCGGGAGGCGGCAAAGGTTCACCGTTCATCCGTTTTTCAACCGCATTAATCCTGTCCTTGTACTGGACAAGCTGCTTATATGGATCCACAAAAGGTATTCTGTTGTTGTTCAGCAATTTATAAAGCACAATTCCCAACGAATAGATATCCGCTCTGGAGTCGTAACGGCTGCCGTTGTTGACTTCGGGAGCCATATAGTTCAAAGTGCCCTTTCTTGAGAGTGCAGATGCGGTCTTTTCTATCTGCCTCGCGATTCCGAAATCACCGAGTTTGAAACAGCCGAAATCCGATATAAAAATATTTTCAGGTTTGATATCTCTGTGAATAATGCCTCTTTGGGCGCAAAGCTCGAGAGCGCCGCAAATATCTGTGCCGAGTTTAACAATTTCACTCTCTGTCAGTTTTTTATTGCAGGCATATTCATTAAAACTTTTTAACAGTTCCATACGGATATAAATATTCCACCCGATTTTATCCTTCTTTTCCACAACTTTAAAATCTTCAATAACAACAATATTCTGGGTACCTTTCAGTGATTCCATAAGTCTTATTTCACTGACAAAATCTTTTACGATTTCTTCAAAATAGGTTCTTGTTGCGGTTTCATCCAACCCTTCGAGCCGAAGCGTTTCCGTTTCCGATTCGTTTTGGGGAATGGACATTACCTTGATTGCCGAATAGGAGGATATTCCGTGTTCCTCACGGGCTGCCTTGTAAACTTTGCCATATGAGCCTTCGCCTATCTGTTCAACGATTTTCCATTCCGGCCAAACCGACACTAAGTTATCAATATCCATCTTAACCGCACCTTTCACAGCATATAAAAACCGTCTTATATAAAAGAGGCAGCTTTAGCAGTAAATTTATATATTCTCCAGAAAATCACAAAGAATTATTGTTACGTTGTCAATTCCGCCTTTATCCAAAACGGTATTCAGCAACATTTCGGCGCATAACGGCAGGTCCTTATAATCTGAAAGAATACACTTTATTTCATTTTCCGAAAGCATATCTGTCAGCCCGTCTGAACAGATCACGAATCTGTCTCCGGGTCTGCACTGATATTCCTCGATATACGGGTTTATGACAAATTCCTCTTCGGGTATGCCAAGATACTGCGCCAGGGCCGGTTTCCTGCCGCCGAATAATGACGGCGAGACATGATCCTGTGAACGCTGAATCAATGAAGAATCCGAATATTGATATATTTTGCTGTCTCCCAAATTACAAACACAAGCCGATGTTTTTTCAAACATTAAAACAGCTGCCGTTGTCCCCATACTGTATATATTGTTATTTTCGGCGTATTTGCAAATATTATTGTTCATTATCTCACATGAAAAATCCAAGAACTGCTTGGCACTCTTGTTTTTATGTTCGTCATTATATACTTTTTCAAGTGACTCTGCGGCAATAAATGCCGCTATCTCCCCGTATTGTTCCCCTCCGATTCCATCAAAAACGGCAAAAACCGGTGTATCGCAAATCTCTGCGGAACCGGTTACAGGTGCAAGTAATCCGCTGTTCCTGCTATCAAGATAATTGCCCATACACCAGAAATTATCTTGGTTCTCCTTCCTGACTTTTCCCGTATTGCATTGGCAAACATAATTAACTTTATAATTCATGACAACCTCACAAGTTATTTTACTTCAATTATATATTATACGCATCCGGATTGTCACCCCGTAGTCTGTGTTTTACTTTGTTAAACAGAACAAAAAATAAAGTTTAAACGATAGAATTGACAGGTTTACTTCAAGTATTCATCCAGCTTTTTTCTCCAGCATTCAACGGCGGCTGCTTCATATTGCTCGGGAATAGCGGCAGCAATCTTGCTTGCGTCTTTTGATTGAACAACCGCGTTTGCAAGTTTTAAGAGGCTTACAGACCTTTTATATCCCCTTTTCAGTTTTCCGATAATCTCGGATTTATCTACTGATTTTCCACTGCCGCCGAGTTCTTTCGCAGTCAAAATCTCTTTATCAAAGAAAAAATTCAGCGCCTTTTCAGAGTAGTTGAGAAGACAGTTTTTCAGTATGCAAACCGCGATCATTTTATTCCCAATTTTTTTATAATATTCAACCTGATAGTTCCAAAGCTCGGCAGTTGTATACGGTTTTCCCGCCTTGTCAATGTTTATAATGGTTTCGGCAAGCATTGCGCCCGCTTTTGCGGAATTTGTAATACCGGAACCGTTCATTGGATCCGGCATGGAAACGGCGTCACCGATTGCCGCATAATTGTTCCCGACAAGCAGCGAATGTGTGGACCTGATGGGGATATCGATGATTTGCCCGCCTCTTAATAATTTATTGCCCAATGCAGGCTGTACCTTTCTCATCCCGGCAAGAACTTCCTGCGCCTTTGCGTGGTCAAGCGGTTTTACGCTGCCGACCAGGACATCCGCCATTCCATCGGATATTTTGAACCAGGCAATTCCTTTGATCCCGTTAAATCTGAAAAAGATATTAAACCGTTCCATATGTTTTGTTTTGACGCCTTCAACAAGGTTGTAATAAGCTCTGAAAGTATGAAAAATATCGTTTTCGGTATACTGATTGACAATACCGTACTTTGCCGGCAACCCGGCAATAACGGGCGAAAACAAGCCTGCGCTGTCTATAACCAAATCACCCGGCACTTCTTTCCCGTCAACAACAAGCCCGCGCACATCGCCGTTTTTATCCAGCAGCGGGCCGCAGACCGCAGCCGTATAATTGATTTTCACACCTTTTTTTTCGGCATTTTCAATCAGTATATCATATAAGTATTTCCGCTCGATTTCCAAAGCCGTCCTTGCGGGATCTCTGTCAAATGAAACAGGTGTTTTCATAGACGGCGCGTAAAAAGTCGAGTCTCTCCTGGGCGTCATTTTACTGCTGTCATACTCCGATATGCCCGCAATTCTAAAAGTATCGCGCCCGATGGTGTCATGCCAATCGTAACCCAGTTCCTCTCTTTTCTTCTGTTCAAAAATCTCTGTTTCATAGCCTTGCTCCGC
>CAYOAW010000025.1:16871-25176 GCA_964402095.1 uncultured Eubacteriales bacterium
CGGTTAAGCCAAGCATTTTTAATATTATCCTGCAAAAAATATTGATCGTTTGAAGTGAAAGTCATTTTGTAAAACATTTTACCCGGGCTATAGGTTTTGCAAAAAATTCTTTGAAAAAAAGTTATTGCCTTACCCCAAAACAGCATTTTTCCGTCCATATATGCGGAACCGCTGAGCAGAACGCCGTTAATCAAATCACCGGCGAGTTCGATATACCGCTGGCCGAGAAATGAGCCGTAACTGTGCGCGAAAAGCTGGATAGGCAACCTATATTTTTCTATTAGCATCTTGGTTATGGCAATCTCATCCAAAACATTCTCGTTAAAATTGTTGCAGCCTGCTTTGCCTAAATTTTCGAGCCCGGCGGTTTTTCCGTTCATCCGATGATCGTCGCCGAAAACGATATATCCGTTGGCGTTCAGGGCATTGGCAAAATCGTTATACCGCATGGTGTGTGATGTCAAACCATGCACAAGCTGAATAACTCCCTTGGGAGATTTTACATCATCCCACAGAAAGCATGCCAGCTTTGCGCCGTCAAAACTTATAAATTCAATCTCTTTCATTTGCAGCCTTTTTCTACTTAAGTAGCATCTCCGTCTTATTTATGGCAACCGGCAGATTTTTTACGCCGATTCATCTGACAAATTCAGTACATCCCGGAATACAGATTCACTTCTGCTTGTATGATCCGGCGGCTGAACAGCAAAGTTTTCAATTTTCAGTCCGTCTGTGTGCCTTGCCCATATTCCGAAAGCAGACAAATTAAAAAACCGCACGCTGTCAGGATATTCGTTTTCATATTCAGGAAGATATGCCGTATAAAGCGGCGATTCTTTTGACATGGCCGTATATCTTAGGGAAAAGTTTTTAAGGACGATATTCTTTACATAATTCGTGCCTTTTTTTGAATTTTTCACGCCGGTAACAATAATACAGCGTTCAACATTTGCCGCGGTAATATTCTCCACTGTAACGCCGTCAATCGTTCCGGAAAAGTCGGAAGTTGCGTCAGCGTATCGGTTCGGATAAATATTTTCAATTGTTTTTCCGGCTGACAGCATCATCGGTTTACTGATTTGTTTTTTCGACAACTCCGTTATCATGGATAACAATATTCCGGCTTGGCGAATAATCCTCAATAAGCTTTAGTGTCGCGCGCCGTTTCACCATGTCTGTTTCTATATAGGTCTTGCTGCCGACTTGCCGGCACGGAGTGAAACAAGGTTCAATTTTGCCGCTTTGATCAATAACAAGTTCCAAAAAACCGGTTTGGCAATCTTTTATGTTGAACCAAAAATTACCCAGGCTGTAGGCGATAAACTTGCCTTTATAATAATCCATCCCCTGTAAAACATGAGGATGCGCACCGATTACAGCGTCAGCGCCTGCATCAATGTATTTCTTTGCGCATGTTATTTGTTCGGAATTAACACGATTTTGATAATCGTTTCCCCAATGCAGGTAGACAACCACATAATCGCTGTTTGCCGCAGCCTCCTTGATTGCTTTGATACAGTCATTGCCGAATGCGTCAAGAACCCCCATTGTATTTTCCCCTGCCGCCGGAGTTCTGTAGTACCACAATGTACAGCTTGCGGCAACATAGGCGATTATTTTGCCGTTAATTCTAAAATACGCCGGTTTCATAGCTTCCGCAAGGTTTTCTCCGCCGCCGACACAGGCAATATCAGCCTTTTTGAGCGTCGAAACCGTATCCGCCATAGCAGCTTTTCTGAAATCGTAGATATGGTTGTTGGCAATTGAAACAACGTCAACCCCCAGTGTTTTTAATATTTCCACATTCTTCGGATCGGCTCTGAAAGTATATGCCTTTTCAAGCTGCTCGTCTCCCCGTGTGGAATATGTAAACTCGTTGTTGACAAAAAGGATATCTGCATCATTCATCTTTTTGATAAGATCAGGTTTAATAAATCCCCGGATGCCGCTTTTGCTTTTTTTGCAATACTGCATCGGTCCGCTTTTCCAGGTTTCGTCAAGATTGATGTCACCGGTAAAGCCGAGGGTGATGGTGCCGTCTGCGGTATCGCCCATTTGAATGATATCCGCCTCGGCAATCGGCCGGAAAGTTTCCTCGGCAGGCTGTGAGGCTGCCGTCATTGCCCCGGTGGTTTGCGCCGCGGTTTCCGCAGTTGTTTGGGTGGTCTGCTCCGTTTTATCCGGTTCGGCTGTCAGCGCCGCGGTTGCCGGGCAGTCGGTAATAACGGCAGGTGCGGCTGTTGTTTCATTTAAAAAGAACAACGCAGCTTTCGGAGAAGCCAGAAAAACCGCGGCTGCAATTACCGCTGCGGCAGCCAGCACCAGCGGCAGAATAATTGAAATTCGTTTTCGCATTTATAAATCCTTTCCATGCAGGAATATCCTGATGAATGCAGTAACACCGTTAAAGAATATGTCCTGTTCTTTCAATAACCTCCGCCTGCATCGACGGGGATAATCTGACAAAGTAATCGCTGTATCCCCCGACACGCACCACTAAATCACCGTAAAGTTCCGGCGTTATTACTGCCTTTAACAGCACATCTTTGTCCACCGCATTTATCTGTATCTCAAAACCGCCCCTCATCATGAAGGTTTTTATCAGAGACATCAGTTTCTTTTTGGATTCGTCATTGAACATTTTCTTTGAAAATTTCATATTGACCGCAATGCCGCCGATGAAAGGATAATGGTCCCATTTGGTGCTCGACAAAATTGATGCCGTCGGGCCGTGTTTTTCCCTGCCCTGCGCCGGTCCGGAACCGTCGCCTAACGGAAAGCCCTCGGTTCTTCCGTCCGGTGAGGCCATTGTATTTTTGCCGAATTCGTTGTGCATTACCCAGCAAAATAGGCTCGGCACCAATTTCCCCTTGCGGTAAGTCGAATATTTTTTACACTCTTGAGCTATCATGCCTGTTATTTCAGACACATAAAAATCGGCGGTATCGATATCGTTTCCGTATTTGTCAACCCGGTTTTGGAACAGTTGTTTTTTCTCCTCGTATCCATTGAAATTATTTTCCAAAATCACCGCCAATTCGGGGATTGTGACAGTCTTATTTTTATAGACCATTTCATTGATTACGCCGAATGAATCCGCGACATTGCCTACGCCGACAAAGGAAGGCATAATCCAGTTGTATCTGGCACCGCCGGATTCTATATCCATACCCTTTTGCATACAGTCATTCACAAAACAGGAAAGCAGCGGATTAAAGCTGAATTTTGTTCTCTCAAGCTGCAGCAAATTCTGTTCGATAATATTTTTTTTGATTACGGCCGATAAATTATTGAAAAACGCCTCCTGCAGTTTTTCAAAAGTCTCAAATTCAACGCAGACACTGTTTTCTTTTTTAATGCCGATCGTATCCAGCAAAAGCTGCACAAGGTTTACATAAGGGCTTGCCACCCATGTGGCCGATGATGCAACCGGCGTTATCTCAACACATGTGCTGTGGATATAATTGCATGCCTCACTGTAAGGCAATCCGTAATATTGCAAGCCTTTTATTATCACATCATCATTGAACAGAGCCGGATGCGAATAGCCTTTCCCCAGCATATCACAGGAAAGCTCAAGCAGATCGTCCGGGGTCCCGCTATTGCAGCAAAGACCGACTCCGGGATAAATCATGCGAATATGCCCGATACTTTCAATAAACATATATGTCAGGTCGTTGGCAACATCTCTTCCGTTTTCGTCTCTGCCGCCAACCATATAGCCCACAGCCAAGCCGCCCGGAATATATTCGTTATACAGCAGCCCCATGCAGTCAATCAGTTCCTGTGCAAATTCCCGTGATATCACTCGGTTTTCAATATCATTTATGTAAAACTTCAGCAGGTACCTGTCCGGCCTGCCAAGCTGATACAGCAAAGTATCCGGCCCGGAAAGACAGAATGTTAAAAAACTGGCTGACTGGACCGCTTCATAAAATGTCCGGGCCGGTTTTTTGGGCACATTCCTGCAATTTTCAGCAATTTCTTTAAGTTCATTCTTTCGTTTTTCATCAACGCATTTTTCGGCCAGCTCGGACGCAAGCGCGGCATATTGATCCGCCAGCCTGCACAGTCCCCCAAGCGCGATGATGCATGACTGATAAAAATTATACTTTTCCAGATTTTCGGGTATAGTCAGATCCAGTTTTTCTGCTCTTTCGGCGGCGTCCCGAATGATGCCGTCGGCCCCCAAAGCAAGCAGCTTGTCATAATCCACTGCCAAATGTGAGGCCTGTCCCCCCAACCGGGGCTTTGAAGGCAATGAATACTTCTTTATATTTTCCCATTCCGCCTGTTCGGTTTGCGTCAGTACCCTGCAGGACATTTTGCCGACTATAAGCTCATCTTCATCTATAACCGGCTGCGCGTTTTCAAGCATATATGCCGTTGCTGCGGCAAATCTGCAGCAGTAAGCTTTTTCCTTTTTCGCGCTTTCAAGAAAGCCTTTCGCAAACAAATAGACCCACTCGGCATTTGAAGGTTTGCAGTTTAAGGCGTGCGTCCTTAACTTTTCAATCCTTTTTTCCTGCATCGGTATAAATACTCCCTCTCACATCAGAACCGGTGTTTTCGTTAACAATTGTCCGGCCGAATCCGTTGTTCTCCCAATTTTATAACTTTTTACAGCGGTTCTGTCAAGCGCCGGCGCGAAATATCACCTGTCTTTTCATCCCGGAAAAGCGTAATGCTCCATACAGAAGTTCGACTGCGCTTTTCACTGTAAATGATATATTTCGTCCAGCAAACTCTTCCCGCTGCTTGTCCTAAAAATCGTTTTTTTGATACTCCGGACAGCATCGGCAGACAAATCGTCCTCATAGGCATTGACAATAAAATCCGCTTCAATCAATATCTGGCAGTCCATGTCAACAATATCATCATAAGTGTGATGGCGGGCAATCAGCCGGCACACACGTTCAATCAGCTCTGGATCGAACTCAAGCTTTTCAAGCATTTTTCTCGCTTCCGGAGGGCCTTCGGTTTGTTGGTAACATCCTGCGGCGCTGTTATATTTCATTTCGCTGTTTTTTATGCCTATGTCGTGCGTTATTGCCGCAACTTCAAGAATTTGCTGTGTTCTTTTATCAATGCCCTCAAGTTCGCCTATGGTTTTTGCAAAGCCGAAAACCTTTATAAAATGATTAATACGCTTGGCATCACCCGCATAATAATTGATCATCGCACTGATTACATAACTTGTATTCACCATTATTTATCCGCCTTTTCCTCACTGCTCCCGATTTTCCGGCAGTCCGCATTGCATTTTTACCGCCGGTTCTTTCAGCCGATTTTGAACGCAGGGCAATCAATTTAATTAAATCTACATAAATCTGTTTGTCTTTCACCTGTATCACATACATTGCCGCCGCATGAAAAAGATGTGCACGCAAATAACCTCCGGAGATATTCACCGCAACCGGCGGCAACAAATTCCGCATGCGGTTTCATCCTTTCATTCCTGACTTATGCTTGCGCAGTATTTTCATCAACCCGGAATTTCACAATCTTGCTTATTAATTCAAACGGCAGCGGTTGATCCAGCGGAAATTGCACCGCGCCTTTTGAGCTTTTATATTCCGCCAGTTCCCGCTTAAAAGCCTCAATACCGCCGGGTCCTGCCGGATAAAAGCCTATATGGTGTTTGTGCGCGGCAAAGAAAACAAGATAACCGTTTAAAACATATGCCGGCATACCCCAGCTGATTTTTTCTTGAGCATCCGGCGCGGCAGTTTGAATGGTCTTTCTTAATGTCTGAAGTATTTCCTGCAGGCCGGGAGAGAATTGTGAAATATACTCATCAACGGTTTTGTAAGCGGATTTATTTGTTTCCATTTTTTCTCCTCTACTGCTGAATCTGCCAATTGCGAAAGACAGCAGCGGCAGAAACATTTTAACAGTTGGTTTACGGTATCAGGCCGGGGCTGAAAGTTATCTGCATTTTAATTAATATCTCTGCGCATAAGATAATCCGTTTGCTCGTCGTCCCCCATAATAAAAGAATGTTTGCCGATTATATAAAATCCGTTTTTTTTATAGAATTGAAGTGCTTTTTCGTTCTTTTCCCATACGCCGAGCCAAATATAGGATTTTTGTTTTGATTCGGCAATATCAGTTGCGGTATTAAGCAGGATGTTTCCAAGGCCTTTGCCTTGAAATTCTTTTATCACATAGATTCTTTGAATCTCCAACGATGCGGGATCGTTTACATCGGTTTGCGCGCTGTATTCATTGCATTTCAAATACCCCGCCAACTTATCATCGGCCATTATAAAATAAAAAAACGATCCGCTGCTCAGGAGTTCGCCGCGCAGTTTTTCGGTATCAAATGTCTCATTCAAATACTTCTTCATGTTTTCCGGCGTATTCAGCTGCTCAAAAGTATCCTTATATGTATTGCAGGCTATCTCGCGCAGTGCGGGAAGGTCGGTTTCATCACATTTTCTGACAGTAAACTTCATTCGCATATCCTCCGTTTATATGAAACACCGCACTCCCTGACCCGCTGCCGATGTTGCCGTTTCAAGACCTTTCCTGATATCAAATTCGGTTGGAATCGTTTGAGCTGTGTATATATTTTACTTGTTTAACCGATAATTAGCAATAATAAATTAATAAGGCTGTTTTGGCCGGCTGAGGGCTGCTGCGCTCCCGGTCTTGACTTTACAGGCTTGCGGTAATACAATACTTTTCAAAACAGCACAGCGGGCAGGATGCCCCAGTCAACGGGAGGTACTGAGATTTTGAACATCATAAAAACCGTTATCCGTTTAACCGATGCCTCAATACCGGGATTGCTTGCCCTGCAGCAGAAAAACCCGCAGCACAGGGACTTCAAAGGGCAAATGTCTCCGGGTAAAGGTTTTGGGGAGCCAGGCGCTTCCGGTTCTGCCGCGGCGACGCTGACAGCCGCTTATTTTTGCCCCGAATCGTTTTATTATAAGCAAGAATCCTTATTGTCCGTTACAGTTGATGCGCTCGAATTTCTGCTTTCCCGCTGCCATGACGACGGTACAATAGACTTGATGGAAACCAATTACCGGGATTGCACCTATAACGCTTTTACCGTCCAAATACTCGCTTATACATACCGTCTGCTCGAAAGAGAGGCTGAAACCGCACTTGAGGTAAAAGCCAGGGATCTTGTTTTAACTTTTTTGAAAACCTCCGCAAAAGCCATGCTGAACGGCGGTTTTCACACCCCGAATCACCGCTGGGTAATCGCCTCGGCACTTTCGCTTTGCGCCGGGATTCTCGATGATAAGCGCTGTTCCGATTTGGCCGGTATCTATCTTTCCGAAGATATTGACCAAAATGCGGACGGTGACTACACCGAACGCTCCGCGGGGGTATATGATGCCGTATGCAATGAATCGCTGTGTATTCTTGCACAGGAATTGAACATCCCGGCTCTCTATGATTATGTGGATAGCAATCTGAAAAAAAATCTTTTCTATCTTGAACCGGATTTCACCGTACTTACTTTGGCAAGCAGACGCCAGGATTACGGCAAAGACATTGTTCCGGTACGCAATTTTTTACCTGCTTTGCTGCTCTACCGTCACAACGGAAGCGATACCGCTCTGGTGATGGCAACCGAACTGCTCAGGCTCATGGATGAGCTTGAACAAAAAGCCGGTCCGCCCATGCAGCGTTTCGCCACGCTTAACCATCAGAATCTGCTGACACGGCTGTTGCTGGAACCGGCGCTCGCATCGGATCTTCCGAACTGCGCCGGAATGCCGATGAAATATGAAAAGCACTTTTCCGGTGCAGGTATTGTCCGTTACCGGCATAACAGCTTCACCGCAACCATTATTCGGGACAATCCGACATTTTTAAAAATTCAAAACGGATATCTGAAAACTTATATCAGACTCGCAGCAAGCTTTTTCGGCAGAGGCAAGCTTTGCGCGCAATCCATAGAAGAAATCAATGGCGGGTACCGTTGTATATACAAAGCCGAGAGAGGTTATCTCCGCCCGATGGAGAATATCCATGAAAAAGACTGGGAGAAAATCGACCACAGCAAACGGGAAACAGCCAATATCGGGTATCTTGAATATCAGGCAGATATATATCCGGACGGAAATTCTGTGGCACTGCGCATCCGGTCAACAGGCACAACGGATATCCCGTTTAAGATTGAATTTATTTTTGAGCCGGAAGGAATTCTTCGCACCGCGCATACAACACAGCCCGGTATACCGGGCGGGTACGCGATAGCCGGCGAAAATTTCGAGTATGAGCGCTACGGTGAAAAATTGCTTGTTGAAGGAGGCTTCAATATGCATGATTACGCGCCTTC
>CAYOAW010000026.1:0-6959 GCA_964402095.1 uncultured Eubacteriales bacterium
TGGTCGGAGTGACAGGATTCGAACCTGCGGCATCTTGGTCCCAAACCAAGCGCGCTACCAGCTGCGCTACACCCCGTTGCCGTTTTTCGCAACGGAGTTTATTATACGCTGGAGCCGGCAGAGTTGTCAAGCCGGAAATGCGCTTTTCCGTACAGCGCGCTGTTGCTTCGCAATAAATTTCATGCTAATCATATAAAAGAGGTTTAATATAAAAAATGTTTGTGTTATAATAAATACAATCATTCAACCGGAATCTTTAAGGGAGGCCAGTTATGCTTACTCAAGACAAAATTGAGAACTATCTTAAAAGAAAGTCCGTACCGACGATTTATCTTGATTCAGTCCCCTCGACCAACCTTTTTGCCGCTCAGCTGGCAAAGGACGGGACGCCCGACGGAACCGTTGTGATCGCAAACAGCCAAACCAACGGGCTTGGCAGATTAGGCAGGGAATTTTATTCGCCGCCGGATGTGGGAATATACTTGTCTTATGTTAAAGAAATTCCCCCCGGGACAGAAAACCTCGGATTGCTGGCTTCAATCGTAGCGCTCGCCGTTTGCTACGCCATAACCGATTGCTGCGGCATCCCTCCAAAAATCAAATGGCCGAACGACGTAATTATCAATGGCAAAAAGGTTTGCGGCGTTTTGACAAAGCTTATTACAAACCCCTCATCCAACAAAATGACGCATGCCGTCATCGGTATCGGTGTCAATGTCAACCAGCGCGAGGGCGATTTCCCGGAGGAAATTCTGTATAAAGCGGGTTCCATCAGAGCCGCATACGGCAAAAGAGTTCAAAGAGCACCGCTTTGCGCGGAGATTATCAATAACCTTGACAGGCTGCTGCTGGAGGAAAACGCACTTGGCGCCCCTGCAGCCGAATATGTAAAAACCATCCGCTCCATGTCCTGCACCATCGGCCAAAAGATAACCATTACTTCCAATACGGGGAAAGAACCGGCAAAGGCTCTGGACATTGCTCCGGACGGCGGCCTGGTTGTTCAAACAACAGCCGGAATCAAAGTTATCCGGTCCGGTGAAATTGAGGAAGCCGGCGAATGGAGCCTGGTCAGCACTTATTAACGGGCAGCAGTTTATCGGCAGATACAAAGCGGGGCGGAAAGAAAACTTTCCGCCCCTTAAATATTATGACCGCTTATTCGTATAAGGGATGCCTGTCGCAAATTTCATTTACGCCGGTGCGAATTTTATCCGCACTGTTTTCAAAATCGGTTGCGGCAAGGTAAATAAATTCGGCAATCTTCTCCATATCCGTTTCTTCAAGCCCTCTTGATGTTACGGCAGCGGTTCCTAGCCTTACGCCGCTGGTGACAAACGGCGACTGCGGATCATTCGGGATAGCGTTTTTGTTTGCTGTTATATATACTTCGTCTAAACGGTGTTCCAGTTCTTTCCCCGTAATATTCAGGGAGCGAAGGTCGACAAGCATAAGGTGGTTGTCCGTGCCGCCGGAAACGAGGTCGACATGCCTTTCCGTCAGCCCTTTTGCAAGAGCTTTGCAGTTTTTAAGGATTCTGCTCTGGTATTCCTTAAACTCCGGTTTCAGCACCTCACCGAAACAGACCGCTTTTGAGGCAATGATGTGCATAAGCGGTCCGCCCTGGTTGCCGGGGAAAATCGATTTGTTGATGGCTGCGCCAAACTCCTCTTTGCATAAAATCAATCCGCCTCTGGGACCTCTCAGGGTTTTATGCGTGGTGGTGGTCACAATATCCGCATACGGAACGGGTGACGGATGGAGCCCTGCGGCGACAAGCCCTGCGATATGCGCCATATCGACCATATACATCGCGCCGACCGATTTTGCAATTTTGCCGATCCGCGCAAAATCAATAATGCGGGGATAAGCGGAAGCGCCGGCGACAATAAGTTTCGGTTTTACTTTAAAAGCAAGTTTTTCCATCTCGTCATAATCGATAAAGCCTTCGTCGTTTACGCCGTAGGCTACAAATTTATAGAGCTTGCCGCTCATATTCACGGGCGACCCATGGGAAAGATGGCCGCCATGCGCAAGATTCATCCCCATAATAGTATCGCCGGGGTTCACAAGCGCCGAATAAACAGCCATATTTGCCTGCGCGCCCGAATGAGCCTGAACATTTGCAAATTCCGCGCCGAAAATCTCTTTCGCCCTGTCAATGGCAAGGTTCTCCACAATATCCACACATTCGCAGCCGCCGTAATAGCGCTTGCCGGGGTACCCTTCCGCATATTTGTTGGTAAGCACTGTACCCATTGCCGCCAGAACGGCCGGACTGACAATATTTTCCGAAGCAATCAGTTCAATATTGCGCCTTTGGCGCTCCAGCTCTTTTTTCATAGCTTCTCCGACTGCCGGATCGTATTTCGTTACAAAACCTATGGTGTCAACCATATCCGCATACATAAAAAAACACCTTTCTCATAAATTTAGACAACTATTATTGGCAATATGATACCATACGCGGCGGGGTGTGTCAAACAGCATAAAACGGACACGGTGAGCCCGCGCAGCCCCTGCCGGAAAGCGCGGGTTGAAAAATGCTTTACATTGAAGCTAATTTTATATATAATATTATTTGATAATTTTTTATTAAACCGGCGTAAAAACCGGCAGGGGTGTTATATGATTCAGTTTGAAGAAATTAAGCTGCAACTTTTGGAATACAGGGAAAAACTGGCTCAGCTTAAAGACGCATTGGGCCTTGTTCCCATGCAAAAAGAAATCGAGGAATTGGAAGAGAAAACAACCGCCGAAGATTTTTGGGGCGATCTGAACAACTCGCAAAAAGTATTGCAGCGTATCAGCATGCTTAAATCCCGTGTGGCATCTTTTGACAAACTGAACAGTGAATTTGAGGATGCGCTCATGATGATAGAGCTTTCCGACGAGGAAGGCGATTTGGATCTTTTGCCGGAATGCAAGTCCAATGTCGACAAAGTCATTGCGGAACTTGAAAACCAGACACTCAGCACGCTGCTCTCCGGCGAATACGACGGAAAAAACGCTATTCTGACTTTCCACGCCGGAGCAGGCGGAACCGAAGCGCAGGACTGGGTTTCCATGCTGGTCAGAATGTATCTGCATTGGAGCGATATTCACGGCTTCAAGTCAAGCATGCTTGACTTCCTGGACGGCGAGGAAGCGGGGCTTAAGTCGGCAGTACTGTTGATTGAAGGCGAAAATGCGTACGGATTTTTAAAAAGCGAAAGCGGTGTTCACCGCCTTGTCAGGGTTTCTCCGTTTGACGCCTCCGGGCGAAGGCATACCTCTTTCGCGTCGATTGAAGTAATGCCGGAAATTGATGATTCCATTGAAATTGAAATCAGCCCCGATGATTTAAAAATGGATGTCTACCGCGCAAGCGGCGCAGGCGGGCAAAAGGTCAATAAAACATCCTCCGCCGTGCGCATAACCCATATACCGACTGGCATTGTCACTTCCTGTCAGGTTGAGCGAAGCCAGCACCAAAACAGGGAAGTCGCGATGCGTATGCTGAAATCAAAGCTTGTCGAAATCAAGGAACGGGAACATCTTGAAAAGATTGAGGATATCAAGGGCGTTCAAATGGAAATCGGCTGGGGGAGCCAGATCCGCTCATATGTCTTTATGCCCTATACCATGGTAAAAGACCATCGCACGGGTTTTGAGGTCGGCAACATCAACGCCGTTATGGACGGCGCTTTGGATGGTTTTATCAACGCTTTTCTGAAGATGGAGTCTCTGGAGAAATTAAACAAATAGTAAAACCGCTGTCCGGTACGGAGGTGCCGAAATGGATTTTATCGACATTTCAAGAGATCTGCTTTCGTCTCCCGTTTACCCGGGGGACCCTGAAACTTCTGCGGAACAGATCAGGGAGATTGCCTCCGGCGACGAATGCAACCTCTCCGCGGTTTATGCCTGTGTTCATACCGGTACCCATGCCGACGCGCCCCTGCATTTTATCGACGGCGGGGCAAGCATTGACACCGTGCCTTTGGATTCATATATCGGCCCATGTACCGTTATTGACGTCAGGGAAGGCGTTATAACCGGCGAGTTTGTCAACAGGCACTTTCCCCGCGGATGTGAGCGGCTGCTGATAAAAGGCGGCGGAAAAGCTTTTTTTATGGACAGCGCAGCCGATGAGGCCGTTGCGCTGGGCATAAAACTTATCGGGACAGACGCGAATTCAATCGGTTATTCCGGCAATCAGATTAAACCGCATAAAGCCTTCCTCAGCAACGGCGTCGCTATTCTGGAAGGGCTTGATTTAAGCGGAGTCGAACCCGGCAATTATTACCTGATTGCTTTCCCGGTGAAACTCGGCGGGCTGGAGGGTGCTCCGGTTCGCGCAGTTTTGGCAACGGGATATATTTTTTGGGGCGGAAAAACATGATTTTTCCCAAGAATTTTTTATGCACCATTTTTGAGGTGAATGAATGAAGCGTTTTTTTGATGCGGTTTTCAGCGCGCTGGCCATCCTTTGTTTATCGCCTTTGCTGTTGGCGGTCAGCATTGTTGTGCTCGCAGATGACGGGTTTCCTGTCATTTTCAGGCAAAAACGGGTCGGCAAAGACGGGGAGCTTTTTGAAATCAGAAAATTCAGGACCATGAAAAAAGGAACCCGCAACGCACCGACAAGCAAGCTCCATGAATCCGGAGATTGCATCACACGCAGCGGGAGGTTCCTCCGCCGTTCAAGTCTGGACGAACTTGTTCAGCTGTTCAATATTTTGGACGGAACCATGAGTTTTGTCGGGCCCCGCCCGCTTATTCCGGAAGAAAAAGAAATAGACGAGCTTCGAAAAGAGTACCGGGTGTACCGGGTACGCCCGGGTATGACCGGTTGGGCGCAGATCAACGGCAGGGATTCCCTTTCGGTTGAGGACAAAGCGCTTCTGGACAAGGAATATGTCGACAAGTGTTCTATCCTTTTTGATATGAAGATACTGCTGAAAACCTTCGGCACCGTATTAAAAGGCGAAAATATTGTTGAGGGAGAAAAAAATAAAGAAGAAGACTGTTCAACTTCAGGCCGTTAACCCTTTGTGGGACATTCTTCTTCCTTGATTTTGTTTTCCTCTGCAGATATTATGCTTTTCCCAAATACTCTTCCAGGCATATACCGCTGTTCTTTATTGCCTTAGCTGCGGCAGCGCCCACATAGCGCCAATGCCACGGTTCATAAGTAATTTCCGTTATGGATTGCTTATTCTTCGGGTATCTTAAGATAAACCCGTAATCCGCGGCGTTTTTCGAAAGCCATTTAAACTCGTTTGTATTTTCAAAGCTTGTATCCAGGCTGCATATATCCATAGCAAGGCCCGCATTGTGCTCGCTGCAGCCGGGAGGCAATATTATTTTTGCGGCCTTTTGTGTCGCGGCTGTCTTGTCATAGCCTTGATTCATATAGGTTTTAATTTTATTTTCAAAATTCGTCTTTTGCGTGGAAATTCTTCTGTTTCCGGAAAGCGGGACAAGCGTGATGCCGTCTTCTTTTGCGGCGTTGAACATTTCGGTGTAGTACGGAGCCGCTCTCTCGTCAAGTTTTGTGTCATAACCGGGTGCGGCGGCTGCCAGCACGGCGGAATAATCCTCCGGAAGGATATAGCTTCTGTTCACAAGAAGAAGGTTCCATTCGCATTCCATATCGGCGGGCTTCGGATTAAATCCGGCATAGGAGTAATCGCCATCGTCATCGTCCGTTTCGGAAACGGCTGCCGATGTTTTCGCCGGCGCGGTTGTTTGCGTAACCGGGGTTGAGCCGGTTGAGCCGGCACAGGCTGTTGCCCGGGTACTTTCCTGTTCGGCTGCGGAAGCGGTGAATTCACCGGTTGTGTCTGCGCCGGTTTGTGCTGTTGAAATTTTGTCCGTATAACCGGACGCGGATTCCTGGGCTTCTGTCTCTTTATTGCCTTTGCCGGAAATTTCCCCGTATACCGCGACACTCAGCATCCCAATAACGGCAATTGCCAAAATAAAAAATATTGCTTTTGTTTTCATTATATATTCACCTTTATCTGCTTGAAACCGGTTTTTTCAGCAGACATTATTTTAATATTAATCCAATGCAAAGTCAACCAAACAACAATTTATATATAGGAGTGATTGCCATGAAAGCCAGTGAAAGCGTAAAAAATTATCCGTCCAAACTAAGAGAAATCACCAACTACGCTGTCAAGTCTATCAAAAGTATCTGCAAAAATATCGGGCCGCGGGAGCCGGGAAGCGAAAATGAACAAAAGGCACAGGAATTTATTGCCGCGGAACTTAACAGCTGCTGCGATACGGTCAGCATTGAAGAATTTCCTGTTCATCCGAACGCTTTTTTGGGCTGGATTCCGATTTGCAGCATTTTAATGTCTTTAGCCGCTATTCTTTACAATGTACGTTTAAGCTTGTTTTCGCTTGTTTTAACCGTCATTGCAATTGTTGTTGTCATTTTCGAATTTGTATTATACAGAGAAATTCTCGACCCTTTTTTCAAAAGGAAAACATCACGCAATGTTATCGGGATAAGAAAACCTTCCGGTGAATTAAAGCGCCGCATCATCATCTCCGGCCATATTGACTCTTCAAACGAATGGACATTTTCTTATTTGGGCGGGCCGAAACTTCTGATCGGCGTCATGGGGTTCGCCATTGTCGGTTTTGTTACCAGCCTTGTATTTTCATCCATAGCCATTATAAGAGGCCACGCCCTTTCAGCCTTAGGGGAAAAATTTTTGCTGATATTCGGATATGTTCTCCTCGCTTTTATACCGATTTATTTTATTGCTTCGTTTTTCCGCAACGGCAAAAGGACCGTTATGGGCGCAAATGACAACCTTACCGGCTCCCTTGCTTCCGTTGCGGTGGCAAAGTTTATGCAGGAAAACAACATTCGTTTTGAAAACACGGAAATACAGATTTTAGTGACCGGATCGGAGGAGGCGGGGCTCCGCGGGGCAAAGGATTACTGCAAAAGACAC
>CAYOAW010000026.1:7059-14295 GCA_964402095.1 uncultured Eubacteriales bacterium
AAATGTATCGAAGTCTGCATAAATATTATGCTGGAAACCACCTTTCTTTATGCTGAAAACGGATTAAAATACAGATATTGATTTTTTGCAAAAAATTCTAAATTATTACTGTAATGTTTTGAAAATATGTGATATACTTTCAATTAACTTGCGGCGGTACGCTCTGATAAATCCGTTTTGCCGGGCATGCCGCTTTCCAAATCGAAGGGAGAATATTTTATGAAGAAAAGAATCTATAAGCTTATGTCCGCGGTTTTGGCGCTGTCCCTCATTTTTTCGCTTGCCGCCTGCAGCAATTCAACCACCGAAACCACGGTTGCGACAACCGAGCCTCCCGTTATCAGCAAAACACCTCAGCCGGCAACAATCAGCGCGGCTATCGCATATTTTAACACCGTCATGAATGCCGTAAAAACAGGCAAGCCGGCAGTTAAACCGGATGTATCAAAAAACATTTCAAACATTGAATGCGAAAATGCGAGCCTTAAGGCAGCAATTCCAACCATTAAAAAGTATATGCTCAACACCGATGCGGTCAGCGCGGCTTACGGTGATGATTTAACAAACATCTTCCCGATAAAAGGGCAGACCTGGAGCAGCAGCCTGACGGCAAACGATGTAAAATATGCGACTTGCCTCGAGGCAGCAAAAACATATGAAATCAACATCCGTTTCAAAGATGAAAAAGACGCCGCCCCGTTAAGCAGCTCCCTTGGAAAAGCTTTTGATCTTGTTGACAAAGCTGCTATATTAAAAGAGTTTGAAAAAGCGAAGGCTTATATTACCGTCGACAAACTTGACCTGGTATTCACCGGCTGCTATATCCTCTGCAGTGTGGACAGGGCGACCGACCAGGTTCTTTCCGTAACCTATAAATTATTCGCGGACGCCGCGTCCTCGGTTACCGGCACAGGCACACTCCAAGGGATGGGTACGGTTCCGCTTTCACTCAGGTATGAAAGCACAATTACCTATACCCTTGACTGGACCAAACCGGAATAAAAAAGAATCCTGAACGTTGCAGCGGAGCAGTATCAACTGCTCCGCTGTTTTTATGCCGGTCTTTTCGGTGCTTTAAATGTTTGCAAGCCCTTGGATATATCCTGTTCTTTTTAAAAGCGTGGAAGGCGAAATCTGCGAAATAAACATGGTTATTTTTCCGCCGCCATCTTTGCAGACAATAAAAGATTTCGGCAGTTCCATACTGACATTGACCACAATGCCGGCCTGTTCGGCTCTTTTCAGGTAATCTCTTGTTGATTTTGAAACCGTTGTGGTGTCCAAATCAAAAATACCTATAATTTCTTCAAAGGCAACCACGGTATCCTGGCCCAAATGCAGGTACAAAAGCTATCATCCTTTCATTGCGGCAGCAGAAAAGGTTCGTGCCGGACGTTTCCGCTCTGTTATACAAAATGCTCAACCAATCATTCCGCATTTTGCGCGCACTCATTTTCCAACCGTACTCTTTATCTGTCCGTTCTCCACTTCAAAGGTTTTTCCGGTGTCGGCTCTGCTTAACACCGACGGGTCGCAGCAAGTGATAAACACCTGCCATCCGTCCAAATATTTCATCAAATAGTTTTGCCTTGCGCAGTCAAGCTCACTCATCACATCGTCCAGCAGCGCCACCGGCTGTTCTCTGCCGATTTCCGCAATAATTGAGGCTTCGCCGAGCTTCACCGCAAGCGCGCAGGTGCGCTGCTGCCCTTGTGAACCGTAACTTCTTGCGCAGCGGCTGTCAATATCGATAGCAAGGTCGTCCTTGTGCGGGCCGCAAGAGGTCGCCTGCCTTCTGATGTCCGACTGCCTGTTTTTTTCAAGCGTTGCAAACATCGCTTCTTCTATATCTTTTTCCGTGTTTCCCTCTATCCTGAAACTTTGAAGATATTTTAATGAAACCGCTTCTCTCCCTCCGGAAATCCCGGTATAAATATCGGCTGCTTTAACCGCCAGCCGGTCGATGTATTTCAGCCTGTAATCCGTTATTTTCGCGCCGATATGCGAAAGTTCTTCGTCCCACGGGGCTAATAATTCGTTGTCTCCGCCTTTTTCGGAAAGCTGTTTAAGCAAAGCGTTCCGCTGTGCCATGGTTTTGATGTATCTGGACAGAAGGCATGCGTAATTGGGTTTTAACAGGCTTATTGCGATATCCATAAAACGCCTTTTTTCCGACGGGCCGTCTTTTACGATAGACAATGCCGCCGGAGAAAAAACAACGGCCTGAAACTCCCCCAAAAGGCTGCGGGGAGTTTCCTGCCATATACCGTTTATCTGAACTTGTCTTTTGGTGTCAATGGTCATTCGTGCGTTTTGTTTTCGGTTTCTTGCGTAAAAATCTATTTCTATTTCGGCTTTGTTTTCGTTGTCTTTGACAAGCTCTCTGCATTTATGGGTCCGAAAACTTTGGCAGCCCGTAAAAAGCCAGATACTTTCAAGAATATTGGTTTTTCCCTGCCCGTTTTCGCCGTATATAATATTGATTCCGTCAGCGGGCTCAAATTCAATTTTCTTCAGGTTTCTGTAATTCTCGGCACAATATTTTTCAATTTTCATGTTTTTTAATCACACAGACAATATTGTCCAATTCCGCTTCATCGCCTTCGCGAAGCTTTTTTCCCCTTTGAAGGCAGACCTCACCGTTTACCCTGACCTCTCCCTGTTGAATGACTGCCTTGGCATGTCCGCCGCTCTGCACCATATCACTGAGTTTGAGGAAAGCGTCAAGCCTGATATAATCAGTATTAATATTTACCGGTTTTTTTTGCTTTTCCTTGATATGAGCTTTAATTTTTATTTTCATTTAATCTGTTTCCTTACGGATGATAAAGGGCGCTGTCTGCCTAACCGGCTGTTTATTTTCAATCCTTTTTATGGCAAAAACTTATTCCGCTTTCAGTCGGACTAAAAACCTATTCGGCTTTTAGCCGGACTAAAGGTTATTCAGCCTTTAGTCGGACCGGTAAAATGAGGAAAATAAAGCTGTCATTTTCCGGAGGGAGAATCAGAATCGGTGATATGGACCCGTTGAGTTCAATTCTGACTTCGTCCGTATCGGCTGCCTTTAAAGCATCCAGCAAAAAACGGTTATTGAAACCGATTTCAACCGTATCTCCGCTGATTTCCGCGCTGATTTTGTCAGTTGCGGTACCGATTGCGGTTGAGCTTGAAATTTTAATATTATTGTCATTAAAAAGACATCTCAGCGGGCTTGTAATTTTATCTGAAATGATAAGTGAGGTTCTTTCGATACTGTCAATCAATTTTCTGGTATTCACTTTGACTTGAGTAGCCGATGACACAGGGATAGCGGACTTATAATTCAAAAAATCTCCGTCAAGAAGCCTGGATACAATACTGTAACTGCCTGTTTCAAAGACAATATGCCTTTTGCCGACACCAAGCGATATGGAGGCGCTTTCCTCACTGATCAGTTTGACAACCTCCGAAAGTGTTTTTGACGGCACAACGAAAGAAATGGGTTCCCCTTCATAGTCAATATCTTCCTTGCGTATAGCAAGCCTGAAACCGTCAACAGCAATAAGTTTTATGATTCTGTCTCCGATTTCTATTTTAATGCCGGTATGAACTATTTTAGTATCATTCACAGCAACGGCAAAAATCGTTTGCCTGACCATTTCCTTTAAAACATCTTGGGGAAGGATAATTGGAAGCCCGCCCGTTACGGAAGGAAGTTCCGGATATTCATCCGCGGACATACCCATAATATTATAAACAGCTTCTCCGCTTGTTATTTTTGCGAATTGCCTTTCATCCGCTTCAAAATCAACTCTTTCTCCGGGAAGTTTCTTTAAAATATCGCATAGAATACGCGCATTGATCAAAATTCCGCCCGTTTCCTCAACTCTTGCCGAAATGGATGTATTAATACCGAATTCCAAATCATAGCCCGTCAGATTGATTTCTCCGCTGACAGCTTTTATTAAAATACATTCTACTGCCGGAATAGATGTTTTTGCCGAAACAGCTCTCTGCACATTTTGGCAAGCCAAAGATAGTTTTTCGGTTTCGCAAGTGAACTTCATAACTGAATCCTCCTTAAAATAAGTATATATCAATAATAATTATAGTAGCAGTAGTAGGGGGCGTGGAAAATCTTGAAAAGTCGGGAAAGCTTTACAGCAAGGCTTTTTCCCGGCAAAAACCGTAACATTAAAAATGTGGAAAAAAATGAAGTTTTGGAAGAGATAAAAAAGCATCGGTAAAACTGTTGAAAATCAACAGTTGAAAACTCAAAACATGTTGAAAGTTTATTGTTAAATTTCTCTTCTGCCCTCAAGCGCTCTTGAGAGTGTAATTTCATCGGCATATTCCAAATCGGCGCCCACCGGAACACCGTAAGCAAGGCGGGTGACATTCAGTCCCATAGGTTTTATGAGGCGGGAAATATACATTGCCGTTGCTTCCCCCTCAACGGTCGGATTGGTTGCCATGATTACTTCTTTTACCTCATCGCTGCCAAGGCGGGAAATAAGGTTTTTAACTGTTATATCCTCAGGCCCTATATTATTCATCGGGGATATGACTCCGTTTAACACATGATAAACTCCGTTGAATTCATGTGTTCTTTCAATGGCAATGACATCCCTTGAATCTTCGACAACGCAAATAATGCTTTTATCCCTTGATGGATTTTTACAGACAGAACAGGTCTCATCATCCGTTAGATCGCAGCAGACCGCGCAGCGCCGTATTTTTTCATGTGCCTGTATAATATTGTCGGAAAAAGTTTTAGCTTCTTCTTTACTCATATTAAGGATGTAAAATGCAAGCCGCTGTGCGCTTTTGCGGCCTATGCCCGGCATCCGTTCAAATTGTTCAATTAGTTTTGCGAGGGGCGCGACATTTTGTGCCATGGCTTTTTACATAAGACCGGGGATTGAAAGGCCGCCTTTAGCCTGTTCGATCCCTTTTTCCATTGCTTCGGACGCCTTGCGCACACTTTCATTAAAAGCAGCAATCAGTAAATCCTGAAGCATTTCGATATCATCCGGATCCACTATTTCCGGTTTTAATTGAACGGAAACAGTTTCATGCTTTCCGTTTACGGTTACCTCAACAGCGCCGCCGCCGACGGAAGCCGAAAATTCGGCGCTTTCAACTTCTTCCTGGACTTTTTCAATTTGTTCCTGCATCTGCTGCAGTTTTTGCATCATATTGCCGTTTTGCTGTCCGCCGGGAATTCTTGCTTTCATAATTATACGACCTTTCCCGGTTGCTACGAAAGCAACCTTGAATATTTTATAAATTTAGTCCGTTTATTTTATTGAAAAAACTGTTTAATTTATCGTTGCCGGCGCTTGACGGGGTGCTTGCGGAAGATTTTTTCTCCGAAAAATCAATCTTATACGATTTTCCGCTGACAGATGAAACACAGGCGCTCAGCCTTTCAATATGGTTGCTTGACCCTAAAAATGTTTTCAGCGCCGATTTGTCTTTAACACAGATGGTCAGTATATCTTCCCGGACAAAAGCTTTTGTATCGCTGATCCATCCCCAAAGCGGACGGTCCTGATTAAAAACTTCATCCAAAACATCCTTCCAGCAGGAAAACGGGATTTCATCCGTTTCCGCAGGTTTTTCGCTGCTGAGGGCATTTTCAGCCGCCGGAAAGCTGTTAATCGCCGGTTTGCCGGCCGGTCCGCAAGAAACCGGGCGGGTATCGGATTCAATCTCCGTATGTTCTGCCGCCGGGGAAGCATTTTCGGCAAAAGCTTTTGCCGTTTCAGGCTCAGGCACAGCGGCAGGGGAAACCTGCGCTGCCGGGGCATATTCATTCACTGCGGAGGATGAATCTTCTTTTAAAAACGAAGGCGAAAATTCTTGCTCAGCGGCGATTTCCCGTTCGGGCGGTCTTTGGGGCGGACCGGCAAACGGTTTCTCCTCCGGAATTTCCGCGGCAGGGGAAAGACGGCCGCTGCAAAGCCGGATGAGCGTAATTTCCATTTCAACTCTTTTATTGACGCCTTTATTGATATTCCCTGCGGTTTCCTCAAGCAGCAGCAGGGCGCTGATAATATCCTCTAAATCAAAAAGGTCTGCCTGTTGCCTGAACTTTTCAAAGTCCACATCGGTACAGACAAGCAGCTCGGCTGCTTTTTTGCCGGATTTGACCGTTTTTATTATCATAAGGCTGCGGAAATGGTTCATCATTTCCGAACAAAGCAGCTCCATTTCGCATGAATTGTTGTGCAGGTCCTGAATAATCTCCAAAGCTTTGCCGCTGTCGCCGTTTTTAATGCAATCGGTCAGTGCGAAAAGATAGAATTTGTCCGCCAGGCCGGCAACTTCGGAAACAACCTGCAGGGAAATGTCTTTGCTTTTGACGGAACAAACATCAAGCAGGGAAAGCGCATCCCTCAGCGCTCCGTCGGCGATTCTCGCGATAAGGGCAGCGGCGTCCGCGGCAAGTGTCAAACCCTCCTGCCCGGCAATAAAGCTTAGACGTCCCGCAATATCCTCGGGATAAATTCTTTTAAAGTCAAAGCGCTGGCAGCGGGACCGGACCGTCGGGAGAAGTTTTTGCGGGTCCGTTGTGGCAAGAATAAATATCACATGCGCGAGCGGTTCCTCAAGCGTTTTCAAAAAAGCGTTGCATGCCGCGGTTGAAAGCATGTGAACTTCGTCGATAATATATACCCGTTTTTTTGCTTTTACGGGTGTAAAGTTTGTTTCTTCAATCACAGCCCTGATATTATCCACGCCGTTGTTGCTGGCTGCGTCAATTTCGACAACGTCCGTTACGGAACCGCTGTCGATTCCTTTGCAGATTTCGCATTCGTTGCAGGGGTTGCCGTTTACCGGATGGAGGCAGTTGACCGCTTTTGCCAATATTTTGGCACACGTGGTTTTGCCTGTTCCGCGTGAACCGGTGAAAAGATAGGCATGCGAAGTGCTGCCGCTTTCAACCTCGTTTAACAAGGTGGCGGTAATATTATGCTGCCCAACAACATCGCTGAATGTTTTTGGCCGCCATTTTCTGTAAAGCGCCTGATACATCTGCTTAACACTTCCCGGCAAAAAAACAGGGCTCGTCTTTGCCTTGGTCATGCGGCGGGCAGGCGGACTGTGGCGCACGGTGCGACCCGCTTAATGCTGCTCGGTTCCCCGCCTGACATGATTCACGGCGACCCGTCGCACAGGACCCACTCGCCACATGACCAAAACAAAGCCTCGCTCTGTTGTACTTCAATATATTATAATATAGTATTGCCT
>CAYOAW010000026.1:14395-24568 GCA_964402095.1 uncultured Eubacteriales bacterium
CGGGGCAAAGTGCCAGGGCCGTATTTTTGCTGAGCTTGGTGATATACCCGCCCGGTTTGCCGAACAAATCCCGCTCCGTATCCCGGCCGCCGCCGCGGACCATATCCGCCAGAGTCGTTTTGATGCTTTCAAACAGTGCTAGTTTCTGTTCTTCACAGAGCGAATTCATTTTTTTCTTCGGATGAATTTTGGCATTGAGCAGAATATCCTGCAAAACGCCGTTGCCGAGCCCTGGAATCCGCTGTTCCGTGGCCAGGAACGCTTTCGCGCTCATCTTCAGGCACTTTTCGGTAAGCAGCGCCGTAAAAAAGGCGCAATCGAACTTGTCCGCAAGCGGGGAAACGCTCTCTTTCGCCGCTTTGTAATATACATCGTCTTTTATTTCCTCCGGTTTGCAGCACAGAATGCCGCCGTACATGGCAACCGTGCAAACCAAAGAAGAGCCGTCCTCAAATTCCAGCCAAAGCTGGTGTTTAAGGGGCAGGTTTTCGCCTTGTTCGAAATAGCGAAGATTGACGCCGTCCCCAAAATTCAGGATAACGTCCGAGGCTTCAATATCCAGCCTGCCGCCGAAAGCCGACGCATTGCCGAGGGTTTTCCCGGCAAGCCGGCTGCCGTACTCCGCGGGATCCCCGGAATACCAGGCGAATTTGTGCGGCGAACCGTTGGCTACGGCCTGTTTAACTGTCTTGCCCTTCACCGTTTCGTTCAGCTGTTTTGCTAAAACAAGGACTTCCGGAAGTTCAAGCATACACACACCGCCTTTTCGGTTTATTTCCAATAATCATTATAGCATAATATTCAATTGCCGCAAAGTAAAAATTTCTTGGTTATATAATAATTAAATATAGAATCTTAAGGATATACCTTCGGTATGATATATTTTGCCAATACAAAATATGATATGTCGTCTTACAGCCGCCATGATATAATATAAATCCCCATACGTCTCTGCGTATATCATAGCGCAGCTATATCATAACGCCTGCGTTATATCATAAATTACATGAGCGATTTATATCATTGAAAAAAGCACTTCGTACGAAGTGCTTTTTTTGGCGTCCCCGGCGCGATTCGAACGCGCGGCCTTTCGCTTAGGAGGCGAACGCTCTATCCTGCTGAGCTACGGAGACGGATATAGTGCGGATGCGATCCGGAAAGGTTGCCGCATACCCGGGCAATACGGATTATACGGCCGGCTGTTTTTGAAACGGTGCTCATTTTATCAAAAAACAGGGGCAATGTCAAGCAAAAGTGTCCGCGGGGGACAAGATGCGAATCCTCCGCGCCGGTAAAAGAAGCCGCGGAAATCCGCTGACAGGCCGGTTCTTTTGAAAAAATGTTTATATTTCCTCTTTATTCCCGCCTAATTATATAGTATAATACATTAGAAAGAAAAAATGAATCGGTATTGTCCGAGGGCGAAAGCCGGAAAGGTGAAGATATACCATGGAGAGAAGCAAAGTAAAACTCAGCATTTGCGGAGCGGATTATTTTATTAACACTGATGAAGACCCGAAAGAAATTCAGGACCTGGGCAAAGAGCTGGATACCAGAATGGGCAAAATGATGCACGAGAACGCCAGAATATCTGTTACCCAGGCTGCGGTTTTAGCGGCGTTGGAATCTGCCGATTTGGCAAAAAAAGCGGAACAAAGCGCCGAAAATCTCCGTTCGCAAATTCAGGAATATCTTGAGGATGCCGCAAGAGCTAAAACAAACGCCGAAGTTTCACGGCGCGAAGCGGAACGTTTGGGCAAAGAGCTTTCAACCCTGCGCGCGAGATTTCAAAGCAATTGAGAACAATCGGGAACGCTGAAATCCTTGCGCCCGCCGGCGGCGCGGAATCCTTAAAGGCCGCGGTCCGCTGCGGGGCGGATGCCGTCTATTTCGGAGGGAAAGCCCTTAATGCGCGCCGGGGAGCCGAAAATTTCGGCGATGATGAATTGGATGATGCCGTAAAATACTGCCACAGCAGGGGAGTAAAAGCTTATCTTGCGCTGAACACCCTTTTAAGCGACGGCGAGTTTCAGACGGCGGTAAAAATAATAGAGCGTGCCTGCGCAACCGGCGCAGACGCGCTCATTTTGCAGGATTTGGGGCTGGCAAAGCTTGTTCACGAAGCGGCGCCCGCAATGGCTATGCATGCTTCAACGCAAATGTCTGTGCAGACAGCCGCGGGGCTGAAGCTTCTGGAAAAGATCGGTTTTTCAAGGGTTGTTTTACCCAGAGAGCTTTCAAAAGCGGAAATAACGGCATTGGCCGGAGAATCCGCGGTCCAGCTTGAATTGTTTGTCCACGGGGCGCTTTGCATGAGCGTTTCCGGGCAATGCTATATGAGCGCGATGCTCGGTTCCCGCAGCGGCAACCGCGGTTTGTGCGCGGGTCCCTGCCGGCTGCCGTTTGCAGCGGAAAACGGCACGGGTTTTGATTTGAGTTTAAAAGATTTGTCGCTGGTCGGAGAATTAAAAGAGCTTGCGGATCTCGGAATCAGCTCTTTTAAAATAGAGGGCAGAATGAAACGCCCGGAATATGTCGGCGCCGCCGTTACGGCTTGCCGAAAAGCACTGGACGGAGAACTTTCGGACGAATTAACACATAATTTGCAGTCGGTTTTTTCCCGTTCCGGCTTTACAAAAGGCTATTATACAAACGAGCGCGGAAGAGCGATGTTCGGCACAAGGCAAAAAGACGATGTGACAGCCGCCGCGCCCGTGCTTTCGGCACTCGCAAGGCTTTATGACAATGAACAGCCGTTGGTGCCGGTTGATTTCGCGTTTGCCTGCGTTGCCGGCGAACCGCTTTCTCTGGCCGCTTCGGCTATGGGTAAAAATGTTTTTAAGGTATCGGATGTTATGCCTCAGCCGGCGCAAAAAAGGCCCCTGACAAAAGAAACGGTTGAGGAGCAGCTTCAAAAATGCGGCGGGACACAGTTTTACGCGCGTTCGATGGATATTGATTTGGAGGATGGGCTGAATGTTCCCGTATCCGTTGTAAACGCTTTGCGGCGCGAGGCGCTCGAAGAGCTTAATCTGCTTTTAGCGCGGCCGAAGCCGGTCCCGTTTGCCCTGCCTGCCGAACCGGAGGAGCCGGTGCATACAGCGAAATTATCCGCCATGTATGCGAGGTTTGCAAAAGCCGCCCAAATCCCCGAAGACCTTCACAGCATCAAACGGGTATTTGTCCCGCTTTTCACGGCGGAAGCCGAGCTTGTTAAACTGATTGACAAAGGGCTTGAAGCGGCGGTGGAAATTCCGAGAGGCATTTTCGGCGGGAGTGAAAAAATCAGCGCCGGATTAAAAAAGGCAAAAGCCGCTGGCGTAAAAATTGCCTGTGCCGGCACGCTTGACGCGATGGAACTCGCGTTGCGGGAAGGTTTTTCGGTGCACGCGGGATTAGGTTCAAATATATACAATTCAAGGGCAATTGATCTGCTCGAAGAGCAGGGTATTTTTGAAACAATGCTTTCTTTCGAACTGAATCTTGCACAGGCGGCGGTGCTGAAGGGGAAACTTCCCCGCGGGCTGACAGTTTACGGAAGGCTTCCGCTGATGCTGGCACGGAACTGCCCGGCGGCAAACGGAATTGCCTGCAAGGTGTGCAAAGGCAACGGCAAACTGACCGACAGGATGGGAATTGTATTCCCTGTTGTCTGTGAAAGCGGCTGCGCGGAAGTGCTGAATTCACGTCCGCTCTACATGGCTGACAGGCTCGCGGAAATTAAAAATATGGATTTTATCACGCTTTATTTTACGACCGAGTCAAAAAGCGAATGTGAGGCTGTTATAAAAGCGTATACCGAAGGCAGCCCGCCGCAAGGCGAATTCACCAGAGGATTGTATTACAGAGGGGTTGAGTAAAACCTCCTTTTCTGCGGCGGAACAGATCAATACCGAACAAAATAATTTAGGGGGCAAAAAAAAGAATGGGCCATCAGCTGAAGACCTACACCGGCAAAGAACGAAATATTTATCTTTTAGGGCTTGCGGGTCAGAATATCCTGTATAATATTATCGGCGCGTCGCTTGCGTATTATCTGCAGTTCACTATTCTGATACCGGCGATTGCCGTCAGCACGATCATGGCGGTTGCCAGAGTATGGGACGCTTTTAACGACCCGATGATGGGCACGATTGTTGACAAAACGAGGACTAAAATCGGCAAATGCCGCCCGTACCTGCTCGCGGTGCCCGGCCCGATTCTTATCATTACGGTTTTATGTTTTGTTAATTTTGGTTTTTTTGACTCCTCCATGCGCATGTTTGAGGGCAACAACGCCCTGATTGTTTGCTGGGCGGCGGTAACCTATATTTTATGGGGAATGACCTATACCGTGGGGGACATTCCGCTGTGGGGAATCACCGCGCTCATGAGCGAGGACGACAAAGACCGCGCGAAGCTGCTCTCTCTGGCGAGAATTGCGGCGGGGATCGGCGGAGGACTCGCCCTGCTGACAATCCAGCCCCTTGCGCTGGCGCTTGGCGGAAAGTTTGCTCCTTATTTCAAGGCGACCGCAAAAATTTCGAGCGAGGCTGCGGGTGAGCGGATGGGCTTCATCGTCGCCGCGCTGATCTTCGGTGTTATCGGCTCCGGGCTGTTTCAGCTCGTCGGCATTTTTGTGCGCGAGCGGATCCCCGCGTCAAAGGAAGCGCACACTTTAAAAGAAAACTTTGCTCTGATGTGGACCAACAAACCCTTCCGGCAGATTTTGCTTTCCGGCTTGCTCGGCAGCCCGAAGGCGCTGCTCGGGCTTGCGGCCATGCCCCTGGTATCTTATTACTACGCAAGTAAAAATCCCGTTACGGCGCTGGTTTATATGGTTTTGCTTGGCGGCGGCATGTTTATCGGGCAGTTTTTTGCCATGGGTTTCGCCCCGGCTTTTTTAAAGAGGTTTGAGAAGAAGGATATATACAATTACAGCAACTTGTTTGGCATCATTCCCTTTGTGCTGTTATTCGTGATGTATATGAGTTCACCGCAGGGACTGACCAAACCGGTATATTTGGCACTTTGCTTTATTGTTTTTGCTTTTGGCGGCGCGGCGAACGGCCTGACCACCGTGCTGCAGTCGTTTATGATTGCGGACGCGGTGGACTATGAGGAATACCACAACGGCATCCGGCCGGACGCTGTGTTTTTCTCCGGCCAAACCTTTATTGTCAAACTGACCACCGGAATAGCAACGATTCTAAGCGGAATCGCCTATTCGATTGTCGGATTTTCGGACGCGAAAGTGGGGGAGCTGAACGATTTTATCGCGGCGGGCGGCATACCTCGGCTTGAGCCAAAATATGCGCCTTATATGATGGTCTTGTTTTTTCTCGTCTCCATCCCGCCGGCAATCGGCGGCATACTGTCGGTTATCCCTACATGGAAATACGCGATGAGTGACAAGGAGCACGCAAGAATTCTCGCCGAACTCAACGAAAAACGCCACAGTCAAGAAATGAGGATGGAAGATGGACAAGCTGAAAATAACAAAACTGAATAAAAACGCGAAAATTCCGCAGCGTGCCACGCGGGGCAGCGCCGGGCTTGACCTTTGCGCCTGTACGGAAGAACCTGTTGATATCCCGGCAAGGGGCAGCGCAGTCATTCCGACGGGTATCGCCATCGCCTTGCCGGACGCTGAGTTCGCGGCGTTTGTATTTGCCCGCAGCGGGCTGGGCATCAAACACGGGATAGGCCTTTTGAACGGTGTGGGCGTTATTGACAGCGACTACCGGGGCGAAATCTGCGTTGGGTTGGTGAATCAGTTTGATGAGCCGTACAGAGTCATGCCCGGTGAACGCATAGCCCAGCTGATTGTTATGCCTGTTTCGCTGCTGCCTGTTATGCAAACGGACAGCCTTGACGAAACCGGAAGGGGTTCCGGCGGGTTCGGTTCAACCGGCAGATAGTTTCGCAGCACACCGGTATTTTTAATGCTAAAATTTGCAGTTGATTTTATGAAAATCCATGGTATGATAATAAAGTACAAAGTGAACAAAGGGGAGTAGCTTGAAAGTTTTGGTGATCCCAAAACTTGATCCGTCTGTCAACAACCGTCGATGTTTTATCGGCTGGCACCGGACCCATTGGAAGCAAGACCTTTGGCAGAGATTTCTGCCAAAGGTCTTTTTATTTTACTTTGCGACAAAAGCGGTACAGCCGGCAGCAACGCATACGGCCGGGAAAATGAAAGGGTTTGATTGTTACATGAAGTTCTATCTGGAGCAAATTGAAAAAGTTTTCGCGCATGTCCAAAGCTCGGAAGCGGGTTTGACGGGCAAACAGGCACAGGAAAGACTTGCTCGCGACGGCAAAAACAAGCTTGCCGAGGCAAAAAAAGATTCCCTGATAAAACGCTTTATCAAACAGATGCTTGACCCGATGATACTCATCCTGATAGCCGCTGCAACGATTTCGGCGGTTATTGCGGTTTTGGATAAGGAGTTTCCGGCGGATGTTCTGATAATATTGACGGTTGTCATCATTAATGCCGTCCTCGGCGTTTATCAGGAAAGCAAGGCCGAAAAAGCGATTGAAGCTTTGCAGAAAATGGCGGCCGCGACATCAAAAGTGCTTCGCGACGGCAAAATAGCAAGCGTTAAAAGCGAGGACCTTGTTGCCGGTGATGTCATTCTTTTAGAAGCGGGCGACGCGGTGCCGGCTGATTGCCGGATATTCGAGTGCGCGAGCATGAAGATAGAGGAAGCCGCGTTAACGGGTGAATCCGTTCCGGTGGGCAAACTGATCGATATGCTCACGGGAACACAAAACGGTGATGTTGCCTTGGGTGACCGTAAAAATATGGTCTATATGGGCAGTACGGTTGTTTACGGAAGAGGCAAAGCGGTTGTTGTCGCAACCGGTATGAATACGGAAATGGGCAAAATTGCCGACGCTATCGCCAATGCCGAGGAGGGGCTGACGCCCCTTCAGGTTAAACTCAACCAGCTCAGCAAAATACTCAGTTTTCTTGTTATCGGCATCTGCGTTTTCATCTTCGCCTTCCGTTTTGTAATGCAGATCATAAACGGTGAACCCATCAACATTACTTTTGCGCTTGATGTCTTTATGATTGCGGTCAGTTTGGCTGTCGCCGCGATTCCGGAAGGGCTTGTTGCGGTGGTAACCATCGTCCTTTCCATCGGCGTTACCAACATGTCAAAGAAAAACGCGATTATCCGCAAGCTGACAGCGGTTGAGACGCTGGGCTGCACACAGATCATCTGCTCCGATAAAACCGGCACCCTGACCCAAAACAAAATGACGGTCGTGGACCATTACGGCACGGACGAGGTCCTGCTGGCCCACGCGATGGCCGTTTGCACGGACGCCGAGCTCGACAGGGACGGCGGAATAACCGGCGAACCGACCGAGGCGGCGCTGGTCAAATACGCCCTGACATTGGAAATGAACAAAAATGATCTGAAAGAAAGGCATCCGAGAGTGGGCGAGGCCCCGTTTGATTCCATGCGGAAAATGATGTCAACCGTCCATAAGCATGGCGACAGCTTTATACAATACACCAAGGGCGCGCCGGATGAAATACTCAAAAAATGCGCGTTTATCGATATCAACGGAGAAGCGGTGCCGTTAACCGAAGAGCATATCGGGCAGATTGCCGCCGACAACCACCGCATGGCCGGCAAAGCCCTTCGGGTGCTTGCCGCGGCCTATAAAAAATATGATGAAATACCGACATCCTTTGAACCAGCTGCGTTGGAAAAAGAGATGGTGTTTATCGGTTTGACGGGCATGATAGATCCGGTTCGCCCGGAGGTAAAAGCGGCTATTGAGGAATGCCGCGGCGCGGGGATTACCCCTGTCATGATAACCGGCGACCACAGGGATACCGCCGCCGCAATCGCGATGGAACTCGGAATTATCGACGATGCGGCGGAAGCGATAACAGGCGCGCAGCTCAATGAGATGAGCGATGAGGAGTTTTCGGAAAAGGTTGACAAAATTTATGTTTACGCGAGGGTGCAGCCCGAACATAAGGTGCGTATCGTCAATGCATGGCGCGCAAAAGGGATGATAACCGCCATGACAGGTGACGGGGTTAACGACGCGCCGTCCATCAAGAGCGCCGATATCGGTGTGGGGATGGGCATCACCGGCACGGATGTCACCAAAAATGTCGCCGATATGGTGCTGGCGGACGACAACTTCGCGACCATTGTCCACGCGGTTGCCGAAGGCAGAAAAATTTACGACAACATCCGCAAAGCGATTCAGTTCCTGCTGGGCTCTAATCTCAGCGAAGTGCTTTCCATCTTCATCGCGACCCTGCTTAGTTTCAATATTCTGTACCCCGTTCATTTGCTCTGGATTAATCTGGTTACGGACTGCTTCCCGGCACTCGCCCTGGGGATGGAAAAAGGCGAGCGTGACATCATGCGGCGCAAGCCCCGCTCCGCAGGCGACGGCATATTTGCCGGCGGTATGGGATTTGATGTTTTTTACCAGGGCGTTATCGTCACCATGCTGACGTTGGCCGCTTATTTTATCGGCGAGCGGATTCAAAACGGTTCCTGGATTATTGCGCAGAGCGCGGACGGTATGACGATGGCGTTTTTAACCATGTCCATGTGTGAAATTTTCCACTCCTTTAACATGCGCTCGCAGAGAGGTTCTGTTTTCGCGATGGCGGCAAAAGGCAGCCATAACAAATACCTTTATTTTTCAACCATCGCCTCACTCGTTTTAACGACTGCGGTTATTTATGTGCCGTTCCTCAGGAACGCCTTCAGGTTTACGGAAATATCTTTTGAAGAATATGCCGTTGCTATGGTTCTTGCGTTTTCGGTTATCCCAATCGTAGAGATTGTCAAGGCGTTTCAGCGGATGCTGGCTAAGAGGAAACAGAAAGCATAAACTTTATAAAAATGGGGCCGGGGCGGAAGAAATTCCGCCCCGGTCTGCTGATTCAAAATGGCGAACAGCCTGCCGGAAAGTCCGAATCTAATCCTTTCCGCACAATTTGCTTGCTTTCTGCACAATTTAGTGGTAATATTGTGCAGTAATTAAAATTGTTGTGCAGAAAGGATGTTTGAGGTGCGCGATATCGGCTATAAAAACTTAAGAGAAGGCATCATGACACCGGAAGTGGTTAAGCTTATTGCTTCTATTCATGAGTATAAGGGCAGGCAAGAGCTTTTTATTCAGGCAAAGCCGGATATATTAAACGCCATGCTTGAAATAGCAAAGGTTCAAAGTGTCGGCGCTTCAAACCGTATCGAGGGGATTTATACGACGGACGAGCGTCTTTCCGCAATTGTTAAGGAAAAATCCGAACCGAAAAACCGTTCGGAACAGGAGATTGCCGGCTACCGCGAAGTGCTTGCAGCCATTCACGAAAACTATGATTATATTGTGCCAAGAGCCGGTGTTTTACTTCAATTCCATCGCGATTTATATTCCTTTAGTCCCGCATCAATCGGCGGGCATTGGAAAAATTCGGACAATATAATAGAAGAAACCGATCGGGCGGGCAATAAACGCGTCCGTTTTCAGCCTGTGCCGGCTTTTGAAACAGCGCAGGCAATGGATACGCTTTGCAACGAGTTTATTGCTGCCGTCAATCAAGACAAGTACGACCAATTGCTTTTAATTCCGATTTTTATTTTTGACTTTTTATGTATTCATCCTTTTAATGACGGGAACGGCAGGATGAGCCGGCTGCTGACGCTGCTGCTTTTATACCGGGCGGGTTACATGGTGGGCAAATATATCAGCCTGGAAATGATTATTGAAAAATCAAAAGATTCTTATTATGAGGCTCTTGCGGACAGTTCCGCCGGTTGGCACGAGAATACAAACAATTATGAACCCTTTATCAGGTATTATCTTGGCATCATACTGAACGCTTACAAAGAGTTTTCGGCCAGGGTTGAGCATTTACAGAACAGAGCTGCCACAAAACCCGAGCGTGTAAAAAATATCCTCGCCAACAAGACCGGCAAGGTAACCAAGGCGGAAATAGCAATACTCTGCCCGGATATCAGCATTTCGACAATTGAAACGGCACTGTCCGCGCTTTTGAAAGAAGGATTCATCATAAAAGTAGGTTCCGGGAAAACGACGGCATATATACGAAACTATTCGTGATTTTTTAACTTATGGAAAAGTAAGGGGCTGACGCACAAAGCAAGCCCAAAAAGCAACAAAAAAGCCGTTGAAACG
>CAYOAW010000027.1:0-11304 GCA_964402095.1 uncultured Eubacteriales bacterium
ATAAAAACAGGGCGGTATAAAACCGCCCAAACCGACTGTTCATCAACGCGCAGCAGCCGCTGACTTTGGTGTTCTCATAACAAAAAACAAGGCGAATCCTGCTGCCAGCGCCAGTGAAGCACCCCAAAAGAAAGGCGCGGAAGCACCGGCATATTCCCAAAGGAACCCCGCAATTGTTGAAGCGGGCAGCAGCGCAATACCGACAAGCGAAGAGTGAAGGCCCAGCATGGTTCCCTTCAAATCCTTGGGGGAAATCTCCGAAATGAAAGCCCTCTCCGCACCCGCGGTCATTGCGGTGTAAAGCCCGTATATACAGAACATAGCCGCAATTGTCGCTTTATTTTGCGCGACGGCAAACCCGAAATACACAAACGCGAAAATGCCGTAACCCAGAACCAGAAGCCTTTTCCTGCCTATTCTGTCCGAAAGCTTGCCCAAGGGCATGGCAAAAACCGACGCGGTAATATTGTAAATAAAATAAAGCAGAATAACCCTGGATTCGCTGAAGCCCTTGTCCTGCGCGCGCAGCAGCAAGAAGGCGTTTGACGAATTGCCGAGTGTAAACATAAAAGCTATACACAAAAACAGTTTTAAGCGGATATCCAGCTTACTGAAGTTTTTAAAAAAATTGAGGCTCTCGCTTTCACAGCGCGGCAGTTTTTTCTCCTTGACAAAGCTTAAAATGATCAGGCCGATCACAGCCGGAATTGCCGAAATTATAAAAAGCTGCTTATAATTAAAGGTGCCTTTGCTGTAATTTACAAGGAAAAACGAAATCAGAATACCAACTGCGGAACCCGCCATATCCAGCGCTTTATGAAGGCCAAAAGCCTTCCCTAAATTGCCTTTCGGCGCGCTTTCGCATACAAGAACATCCCTCGGGGCGGTTCTTATGCCTTTGCCAAGCCGGTCAACAACCCTGGCGCCGAGAATTCCCACCCACGACGACGCAAAAACCAGCGCCGCTTTATAAAACAATCCGCCGGAATAACCGGCAAACGCCAAAGGCTTTTTATGCCGGTATTTATCGGCAATATGGCCGCTGAACACTTTCAGGATGCTCGCGATGCTTTCGGCAATCCCCTCAATAATCCCCACCATAGCGGGCGTCGTACCGAAAACATTCACAAGATAAAGAGGGATAATGGGATAAACCATTTCGCTGCTTACATCCGAAAAAAAACTGACAAGCCCCAATAAAATTATGTTTACCATGAATTCATCGCCTAAATATTATTTGCACCCGGCAGCAATTATTATAACTTAAATTATAATCAGGCAGCCGTGCGGTGTCAACCGCTCCGCTGCCGCGGCCGGCCATTTTCACTGTTACCGGCTATCGGGCAGTTTTCACTTGGCAATACTGAAAAGCATCGGTTCATAGGGTTCCAAGGTGAAGCTGTCTTTTAATTGTTTTGCCCGGATCAGTTCATCCAAAGTCCCTACCGTTTTCCCTTGGTAAACAAGCGAGACATTTTTGATCGCCTGATTGGAATAATTGCAAACATTAACCAGAAGTTTCCCATTGTATTCAGCCGCGCGCCATTCAACATTCATTACGGTTGTGTTCAGCAGCCCGCCGGTGAATTTAATGTTATTGGGGCTCATTTTCAAAATTTTGTCTCTGATTGCCCGCACAGTAAGAACCGGGACCGGCGCCGAAGCCAGCAAACCCGTGAAGTTCCTTTTCAGTGACAGCGCTTTTAATGCCTCGTCCGTCTTTTCCGCAAAGGACGGGATTATATTTTTAAAAGCACCCGAGAAAAGTTTTAAAACGGATTTTATAAATCCCCAAAACGGAACAGACCCGATAATTGTGCAATTCCTGTATAAAGAAGAAAGCTCCTGCGCATTCTGCGGATTGCCATACTCATCCAAATCCATACATTTGCCAAGAAGCAAAACTTTATTGGATTTTGCATAACGGCTTACAGCTGTCAAGGTGGAAGACTTTACACAAATTGAATTCGGAACGATCAGCAACAATCCGTTTTCCAAACTGCCTATTTGGTTTTCGGTGACAAATCTGACATTCTTCCCCGTAAAAGTCGCGGCATTGTATGCCTGCAGGACAAAATCCTGGTACATACTGTCATATACTCTTGAAGTGTCTGAGAACAGGATAGCAACCTCTGCCTTAGTTTTGTCAAAAGCCTGCACCTCGTAAGCCAAACGGTTCAGATCCAGCGCTGCTTCCCCAACCGAATCAATGCATTCCGGGCGGCTGAGAATACTGCCGTTAAAATCGCTCGCGTCATCGGTTGAGCGTTCCCATACCCAAATCGTATTCGCGTCCCTGCCGTGAATTGCGCCCTGCCACATATCAGCACCGACAAAAGAAGTGAGCAGCTTGTTTTCTTTATCGCTGTACAGCTGAGATCTGTCGCCTATAATATGGTCCTCGGAGTTTATGATCGGAACATTTTTGATATCACCCATAAAGTCATACCAAGCCATTTTGAACTGCATTTTCGAGTTCTTGTTTGAAACATTCGCCCAAGTGTCATTGCCGTTAAAATCGCAGAACTCCGCAAACTGCGCATAGTCTGTTCCTCTCCATTGAGAATTCGGATTATAGGATAAATAGCTCATCACCTTCGCGTCAACAGGCAAGCCGGGTTTATATTCCTTTATAATCCCGGTCATCCATTTATGCCAGCCGGAAAACAGGCTGTTATTAAAAAGGACCCATTCGTATGCCAACGCTGTGCGGTCGCTTTCGGCCGGCATAAGCACTTCATCAAAAGTTTTGTATGATGTGCCGAGCGCTTTGTCGAGCTCCGCTATCGAAAAATACTTGTTCTTCAAATACTCCTGCCATTTCGGGTAATCATACCCGGATTTCAGGCTTGTATAGACAGGCTCGTTTGTCAAACAAATGTCAAACAGCGAATCATAATTCATAACAATCGGTATGATGGTGCGCAGGTACACCTCGATGACTCTTCTCGCCACCGGATGATTGATGTGATAGCCTAAAAACGAACCGCTTTCATCAAACTTCAAATCCGGATAAAGATCGTAAAGAAATGACGGGAAGTAATGCTGGGAAAGCAAAAGACTAACGCATACATTGTTTGCCTGCGCTCTTTGAAGCATCGGGACAATTCTGCTGTAAATCTCAGCGGTGCTGACATCAAACTGGTCGCTGTCTGTCAGCCCTTCATGACTGCCCTGCCCCCGCGGCACAATAACCGAGCTCGGCCCGATTTCATTTTGAATAATGCTGGCGCCTAAACTGTTCATAACAGGGATATCGTTTGAAGCGCTGCCGAAATGCCCGTAGCCGACAAAATACACCGGGCGCTCGCCCTGCGTTGTGTTCGCGTAAAGAGAGCTGCCTTCAACTCTCCTCGCGCTTGTCAGATATTTCGGTGTGTCAAGCGGGCTTATGCTGCCGTCCAAACAGCCCTGCAGATTTGCTTTTGCCTGTTCATAAAGCCTGTTGAGCGAATTCAGGGTAAACTTTAACTGTTCGGCATAGTTGTCCGCTTTATCCTGGGCAAGAAGCTGCGAATACTTCTTGAGAACGGCAATTCTTACTGTTTCATAATCACAGCTGATGCCTTTGCCCCGGCATTGGGCTGCCAAACCGTCAAGTTCAGAAATCATTGCATCAAGCTCCGAAAGGTTCAGTTCCGAAATATTATCGGTTACACTGATTCCTGCCGCCAAAGCCTGTACATCCATAGCCGAAAGGAATATTGCGAAAGCAAGTAAAACCGCGGTTATTCTTTTACATTTTTTCACAGCTGACATCTCTTTCCTTTTACTGAGTACAAGGATTCTATCGACTATTTTACCCTGTTGTATATAGGATAACATCTCCGCATAAAAATGCAATAAAAAAATATAAACGCCTCACCGCAATAAGGAGGCGTTCATTATAATAAAAATCATTTTGCACAGCAGTTTTGCTTCGCGGCGAATTAACATGCCGCACGGCAGATTATTCGCTGTCTTCTTGCGTATTTATCTTTGAAAGGCGATCGATTTCGCCCAATACGAACGGAGCAACATCCTCAGGTTTAATATCCAGTATCAGCGCGAACTCATGATAAAGCAATTTTTCGGCCTCTTTCATCACGGCCTCATCCGTAATATGAAACTTTCTTCCGTTTTCAAGCAGTTCTTTTCGTTTGTTATGAAGTGTTTTGATTAGTTTTACCAAATCGCTGCGATCGCCTTTTTTAATAATCCCGTTAAATTTCTCTTTGCGCAGCTGGTCATCGCCAATCCACGCATCCTTGTCGTCAGGCATTTCACCGATTAATTTATATACTTCGCCGGCTGTAAGAATTCTGCGCATTTTTTCATCACTTTTATCCACCGGAGCATAAATAGTGGAGTTGCCGGTGTAAACCGGTTTCAAAACATAATATTTGTCTGACTCGCATCCGGCAAACTGCTCTTTCCTGATATCGACTATACGGCAAACATCCGATGTGCCGTAAATAACATAATCATTCGCCTGAAACATATAAATCCCCTCCGTTATCTATGTCTTTTCGGTTTTATTTCTCGTATTCCCACGGCATTGAACCGCTGTAATATTTCTTTGCGATTTGAAGCTGCTCTGATTTGCTCAGGCTCGACAGCCTTTTGCTCCAATGCTTTGCCGATTTTTCGGCTTCGGCTTTTGTCCGCATGAAACTGCATTCCCAGCCCCGGCAAGTATTTATATTCAGCCGGGAACATTTGCCGTTTTCCGATAAATCAACACAGTCAGGCAGTCTGCATAAGCCATAATCGGCATTAGGCGACGGACGGGCGTCAATACTTCGGGCACGCATTTTCATATCACCTCGCAAAAAATATATGCAGTTCCCCACAACCGGACTTACGTTGTCGGGAACTGCACGTTGCAATATGTATTATAACAAAATTTTGCGGCAAAATGTAATATGTTTTTTGAACGAGGGTAAAAGTTTGTGCAATAATATAAACAAAGCTCTCAGGAAATAAAACAAAATCTGTATAAAATTCATATCATCGATAGGGAAATATCATTAAATAAAAGGGTCCTGAAAGCAGTGTTCTTTCACCCCTGTCTTGCCGCCCTGTCAGACAACATCGTATCCCTGTTCTTCAATGGCATTTTTAATCTCCTGCAGCCGGACCTTCGCAGCATCAAACTCAACAGTGGCTGTCTTTCCGGCTAAATCGACTGTGACGCTGCTGACACCCGGGAGCGCGCCCCCCGCCTTTTTAACGGCATTTTCGCAGTGTGAGCAGGACATGCCTTCAACTTTTATAATTTGCTTTTCCATTTTTATACCTCCCATATATTTCGATTTTTTTATTATGATTCATAGGGTTTAAACCTTTTCAGCCTCAGTGCATTAGAAAGAACAGACACCGAACTCAGCGACATCGCGGCTGCCGCGAACATCGGATTCAGCAGCGGACCGCCGAAAAGGAACAGCAGCCCGGCGGCAACGGGTATGCCTGCCACGTTATAACCGAAAGCCCAAAACAAATTTTGTTTGATATTGCGTATGGTATTTTTGCTTAAATTGATTGCCGTTGCGACATCCATCAAGTCGTTTTTCATCAGCACAATATCGGCGGATTCAATAGCGACATCTGTCCCGGAACCTATTGCAATACCGATGTCGGCTTGAGCCAAAGCCGGAGCATCATTGATACCGTCCCCGACCATCGCGACTTTTTTGCCTTCCGCCTGCAGCTTTTTGACTTCATCCGATTTGTCCTGCGGCAGAACCTCCGCCAAAACCCGGTCTATACCGACTTGTTTTGCTATCGCTTCGGCGGTTTTTCGGTTGTCGCCCGTTATCATGGCAACTTCTATACCCATTGAGCGAAGCTTTTCGACAGCTTTCGCGCTGTTTTCCTTTACAACATCCGCAACGGCGATAATCCCGGCTATTTTTCCGTCCGAGGCAATATACATCGGTGTTTTTCCTTCGCCCGCGAGCGAATCGGATTTTCCTGTCAGCGCTTCAAGGGTAATTCCTCTTTCATCCATCAGTTTTTTATTGCCCATCAGTATATTTTTGCCGCCGATTTCCACCTCTATTCCGAAACCCGGTATTGCATTAAAACGCTCCGGTTTAATCAATTCTATATTCTCTGTTTCAGCCCGCCGCACGATAGCCTCGCCAAGCGGGTGCTCCGAGCCTTTTTCGGCCGACGCCGCTATTTGCAGCAGTTCGCTGTTTGACATTTCCGAAACGGTGACTATATTCGTAACAGCCGGCGTGCCCTGTGTTAAAGTGCCGGTTTTGTCGAAAACAACCGCGGTGATTTTATGGGTGGCCTCCAGTATTTCGCCGCCTTTAAAGAGGATGCCGCATTGGGCGCCTTTGCCCGTGCCGACCATAATTGCCGTCGGCGTCGCAAGCCCGAGCGCGCAGGGGCAGGCGATTACCAGCACCGAAATGAAAATAGTCAGGGAAAACTCCAATGAATAGCCGGTGAGAAACCAGGCCAAAAATGCAATAACAGCAATAATGAAAACTGCCGGCACAAAATACCCCGACACTATATCCGCCATTCTGGCAATGGGAGCTTTTGTACCCTGCGCCTGCTCAACGAGCTTGATGATTTGAGCGAGCGCCGTATCTCCGCCAACCTTGGTGGCTCTGAATTGAATAACGCCGTTTTTGTTGATACCCGCGGCGAAAACCTTGTCGCCCGCTTTTTTATCCACCGGGATACTCTCGCCGGTGAGCATGGATTCGTCGACCGATGTATTGCCTTCCAGAACCACCCCGTCCACGGGGATTTTCTCGCCCGGTTTCACAAGAACAATATCATCCGTCTCCACTTCGTCTATCGGAACTTCAATCTCTTTGCCGCCTTGGATGACCACGGCCGTTTTAGGCGCAAGCCCCATAAGCTTTTTGATGGCTTCTGAAGTTCTGCCTTTTGAAACAGCCTCCAACGATTTACCAAGCAGAATCAGTGTGATAATGACACCGGCAGTTTCAAAATACAAACCCTCAACCGCTTCCATATGACCGGTGATTATCCGGCAGGTTGAATACAAACTGAACAATATAGCCGCCGTCGTGCCGGTGGCAATGAGCGAATCCATATTGGGGCTGCGCTGAAAAATCGCTTTATACCCGACTGAGTAAAAACGGCGGCCTGCCGCAACAACAGGCAACACCATAGCGATTTGGGTCAAGGCATACGCCACGGGATGCTTCATATGGTCAAGAAACCCCGGTATCGGGAAATGAAGCCAGGGAATCATACTGCCCATCGCCAGGTAAAGCAGTGGAACCGCAAATATGGCTGATACGGTAAATTTGCGCCAGAGTGTGCGGATTTCCTTTTCTTTCCGCTCTTTATCCTCATCAACAGCGTTTTCGCGCTCGGCGTCCAAGGCTTTATATCCTAATTTTTCAATACTTTGCTTTATGGCTGAAAGCTTGACTTTTTTTCGGTCATATTCGACCGTTGCTTTTTCTGTCGCGAGGTTAACCGAGACATTTGACACGCCGTCCATTTTACCGATGGCTTTTTCAATTCTTGCCGCGCAAGCGGCGCAGGTCATTCCGGCAACCGGTATCGTTGCAGTAACATTTTGAACATCCTCAACGACACCGTACCCGATTTTTTCGACTGCCTGTTTTATCGCCGAACCGGATATTTTCGTTTCATCATATTCAACAGACAGTTTTTCTGTGGCAAGATTCACCGCTGCCTTCTCAACACCGTCCAACCTGCCGACAGCTTTTTCAATACGCATTGCGCAGGCCGCACAGGTCATCCCGGTTATTTCAATCGTTTTTTTATTCATCCCGCGCATCACCTTTCACGCATATTCCGCAACTCATCCTGCTGCTCAAGGTGCCTTAAAGCTTATTAAAACTGCATGGCCGCTGACGTTAAAACCGCTATGGCAACGGTGTTCATACAATTCCTACTATTATTGTAGCATTTAAATATGAAGAATTTGTGAGCAATTTAAAAATTATAAATCCGGGTTATAATCCTTTAAAAACTGCACCGCCATTTTGTACCCTTCAAAACCCATCCCGGCAAAGGTTTTTACGCAAGCCAAACCCGCATACGAAATACGGCGGAACTCTTCCCGTTTGCTGATATCGGAAAGATGAACCTCAACAGCCGGAATTGAGACAGCTTTCAACGCGTCTAAAATTGCTATGCTGGTATGTGTATAGGCGGCAGGATTGATGACAATCCCGTCAAATTTACCGAGTGCTTCCTGTATCGCGTCAACAATCGCACCCTCGTGATTGGATTGAAAAAACTCAGCTTCAACACCGTTTTCGGCGCATGCATCTTTTACGAAAGCAACCAGGCTCTCATAGGTTTCGCTGCCGTAAATACTTTTCTCCCGTATCCCGAGCATATTGATATTCGGGCCGTTAACAATTAATATTTTCATTAAAAACCTCCAACGCTTTCTGTGCGGTTATTTGGGCTGTCTTGTCGCTTGATATTTCAGCATCGCAATACTCCAGATACAGCGGAAGACGGTCTTTATACAGCTCCTCAACAGCCTCCCTGCTTGCCGAAAGCGGGCGGCCTTGTGAAGCAAGGCAATGCAGTTCCCGTTCAATAAAAATAATAAATCCGTTTTGTTTCAGGTTCAGATAATTTTCATGCCTTAAAACAGCTCCGCCTCCGGTTGCGATAACCTGCCCTTTTTCTTTGCCTAATTTTGCAATCACTGCCGCCTCAAGATTCCTGAAATAGGCTTCTCCGAAACTCTCAAAAATTTTCGGAATGCTGAGGCGTTCCTGTTCTTCAATGACAGCATCAGTATCTGCGAACATTTTGTTGGTCTTTTCCGCAATCAGTTTGCCGACCGTTGTTTTTCCGCTGCCCGGCATACCAATTAAAACGATATTGGTAAAACGCTCCGTAAGTTCTTTCACAATTTCATCAATGCTTTTTTTCGGTACAATCTCTTCCCCGAAAAACAAGTCAGCCGAACGCTTAGCTTGTGCCGCAAGCATGGTTAAGCCGTTTGAATATGGGATTTCAAGCCGTTTTGCTTCAAGCAGGAGCCGTGAAAAAAGCGGATTATACGTGACATCCAACAAACCGGAGCACTTCGGGAAGCGGTTCAGGTCAATCGGAATTTCACCGGTTTCAGGGTACATCCCGACAGGCGTGGCGTTAACGATAATATCCGCGTCACTTTCCTCGTATACATTATCGTAATTAACCTTTCCCGTTCTTGAAACAATGATAATTTCGGCCGCATCGCAGTCATCCGCAACCGCTTCAACCGTTCGTCCGGTCCCTCCGCTGCCAAGCACCAAAACTTTTTTATTTTTAAAGGAAATGCCTGCTTTTTCAGCCATATAAGAAAATCCGTAATAGTCGGTATTGTCCCCATGCAATTTCCCTTTGTCATCCACCGTAATGGTATTGACACTGCCGATTCTCTCGGCAACCGGGGAAACCGTATCGCAAAAGGGAATTACCGTCTTTTTGTATGGAATGGTCACATTGATTCCCTTAAACTGTCTTTTCAGCAAAAAATCCTGCACTTCACCCGGGGCCAAGCTCATAATTTGATAGCTGTAATCCCCAAGCTGCTCATGGATCTGCTTAGAATAACTGTGGGATAAACGCTCACCGATAAGGCCGTAATCCATCTTCCCGCCCTCTTTCTAAAAAGAACCGATTTATATCTCGGAATAGTTGCCCAAAAAATCAAACTGATCGGTGCTTGCCGCAATTTCACAAAGCAGATTTATTACCGGATCGGAATTAACGGAAGCATCGATATCAAAATAAAACATAAATTCAAAATCTTTTTCGGGTATCGGCCTGCTTTCGAGCTTTGTCAGGTTCAGCCCCAAAACGGAAAATTTCGAAATCATTTCATACAAAGAGCCGGGCCTGTGGGGCACAGAAAGCATCAGGCTGATTTTATTGGCACCCGGATAAATCTCCAGCTTCTTGGATATGCAAATAAAACGAGTGTAATTGTTGGAATTGTTTTGAACGACGGTTTTCAGGTCGGAAAGACCGTAAAGTTCCGCACAATTGTGTGAAGACAGCGCCGCAACATCCGCGCGGTCGGACTCAGCGACCATTTTCGCGGCAACGGCTGTATTTTCAACTACGGTCACCTTAACGCCCTTCAGCTTTTCCAGAAACTCGCTGCACTGTCCGATTGCCTGCTCATGTGAGAATATCTCTTTAATCCCGGCCATTTTACCGCCAGGTTTTACCAGAAGGGAATGGTCGATTTTAAGTTTCAGGCCTTTGACAATATGGAAATTATGAAGTTTCATTAAATCATATACCTGCGTTACCGAGCCATGGGAGCTGTTTTCGATCGGTAAAATCCCATAACGGCAAAGCCCTTTTTCCACAGCTTGAAAAACGCCTTCAAAGCTGTTGAAATACATAATATTCGGCAGCGAAAAAAGCTTGTCGGCAGCAATTTGAGAATAAGCGCCTTCCACACCCTGGCATGCCACAACAGCTTTCGTCGGGAACAGTAACGGCGTTTCGGATACCGCCTTTCTGATTTCATCGGCCAGAGGGCTCCCCTGCGCAAGAATAGCGTTTTGGTAGGACCGGCTAAGGCTGAACAGCGTCATAAACAAGGTCTTAATATACACTTCCAATTCAGGTGTCGTGTTTTCGGTCACTCTGGCAAGAATTTCCCTTTCCCTGTTTTTGTCAAGCACCGTCAGGTTATTATCTTTCTTGTATTGCGAAATCAGCTGCGATACTTCCATACGGTCGATAAAGATTTTTTTCAGCTCGTCATCAATTTTGTCAATTTGCGCTCTTAAAGTATTGATATCCATGTCAATTCCCTCCGTTTGTTAATAAATCAAGCAAAACAATTGCCGTTACCGCCTCAACCACAGGAACCGCCCTCGGCACTATACAAGGGTCATGGCGCCCGGTGATAGTGATTGTGCTGTTGACCTTTTCCGCAAGGTCAACTGAATTTTGCTCAATGCCTATGGACGGCGTCGGCTTGAATGCCGCCCTCAGAATAAGCGGCATACCTGTGCTGATTCCGCCAATAATTCCCCCATGGTTATTGGTAAGCGTTTTAACTTTTCCGTCTTCAAAATAATAAGGATCGTTGTTTTCCGAGCCTCTCATTTTCGCCGCGGCGAATCCGGAACCGAACTCAACACCCTTGACAGCCGGGATTCCAAAGATTGCCGAGGCAAGACGATTTTCCAGCCCGTCAAACATCGGTTCACCGATTCCGGCCGGGAGCCCCACCGCACAGCATTCCACAATTCCGCCGACAGAGTCTTTTTTTTCGGCAGCGGCTGCAATTTCTTTTTTCATCAGCACAGCTGAACTTTCGCTTACCGC
>CAYOAW010000027.1:11404-23065 GCA_964402095.1 uncultured Eubacteriales bacterium
TCGGAGTGGGACGGGCGCGGTATGTTTCGGATCTTATCATAATCTTTTGAACGGACATCCTTGTTTTCAATAATCGCGCACAAAGGAGCTCCGCAGGTTACACCGTCCAGAAGGCCTGACAGGACAACAGGTTCATCCGGCTCGTTTCGCCGGGTTGTATATTCACTTTTCCCCGGCGCGCGCCGGTTCATAAACTCTTGAACTTTTTGGGAGTCGATTGTTTCCCCCGCAGGCAAACCGTCTATTACCGCACCGACAGCGTCGGAATGCGACTGCCCGAAAACAGTTACTTTAATATGCTGCCCAAATTCAGATGACATTTGCTTTACCTCCCAGTTTAATAAAATCATTGAAGAAATCGGGGTATGATTTTTCAACCGCCTGAATCCCTTTTATAACAATTTCTTTCTCGCAGGCTGCGGATACGGCAGCCAAAGCCATTACAATTCTGTGGTCGTTGAATCCATCCGCCACACCGCCCGCGAGTTTCGATTTTCCGTTAATGACAAGCAAATCCTCCTGCTCTTTTACATCCGCGCCGATTGCGTTCAGGTTGACTGCCATCCCGTGCAGACGGTCGCTTTCCTTCAGCCTTACCCTGGCTATGTTTCTGATAACTGAAGTTCCTTTTGAAACAGAACATACAGCCGCCAGCACAGGAACCAAATCCGGTATCTCCGACGCATCCACATCAATGGCGGTTAAGGATTTATTCTTCACCCTTACGGCTGTGTTGTCATACTCTACCTCCGCCCCCATCTGCCGGAGCAGCTCCATGATTCTGCGGTCACTCTGCAGAGTGTCTTGGCGGAGGCCGCTGCAGGATATACTGCCGTTAACCGCGCCCGCGGCGAGCCAAAAAGCCGCATTGGACCAGTCGCCTTCCACTGCCGCGGTGCCGGGGGAAACATACTGTTGTCCGCCGTTTACAGTATATCTGTTTTCATAAATACCGGCTGATATCCCGAATTTCGCAAGAGTGCTGACCGTCATATCCACATAGCCGGATGACTCGAGCGGAGTGGTTAAAACAACTTCGCTTCTGCCTTCAAGCAAAGGCAGGGCAAAAAGAAGCCCCGAGATGAACTGGGAACTGATATCTCCCGGCAGCATAAACTTTCCGCTGTGCAGCATGCCCGAAACCGTTATCGGAAGACATTTGCCGCTGAAACTGCAGCCATTTGCACTCATCGCCTCAAGGACAGGCGCCAGCGGTCGCCGGGGAAGCCTGCCGCCGCCGGTTATTGTAAAGCCTCCGCAAACCGCCGCCGCAACGGGCAGCAGAAACCGGAGGGTAGAACCGCTTTCGCCGCAATCCAAAACCGGTTGTTTCGCCGTTCTTTCGGCAAAAGGCCGTATAATCAATATACCGCTTGCCGTGTATTCCGCTGCGCAACCAAGCGATTTTAAACAGTTGATTGTCGCCGAAATATCTTTTGATTGATTTCTTAATCGTATTTCCGTTTTCGTTTTGCTCAAAGCGGCAGATATCAGCAGCCTGTGTGCATCTGATTTTGAATCTACCGCCTCAATTCCGCCTGCCAGCCTTGAAGGAGAAATGCTGATATCCAATTGCTATCCCTCCCTGCACAGTCCGCAGCTGACAAAACTTTCCAGTTCCTGCACCGGTAATTTCAAAATCCCGCTCTCACCTATTTTCAGCGGAATAATCACATTGATACTGCTGCCGGACCGTTTTTTATCCATAACGGCTATCCTTGCCAAATCAGACATTTCATATGGGCATTCAACCGGCAAGCCATACTTTTTCAATACATTTTTCAGCCTTGGCAAACACGGTTCTTTTGTTAAATTCATGCTGTCGGCGGCGCGGGTAACAACAGTCATCCCTATGGCAACAGCTTGGCCGTGTGATATTTTGTAGCCGCTGAGTTTTTCAATGGCGTGCGCAAGCGTATGCCCGAAATTAAGCAGCTGCCTTTCGCCGTTGTCGAACTCATCTTTCGCCACAATGTCGCCCTTTATTCGGACACATCTGGCAATAACATTTTTCGGATTGTCAAAGAATTCTCCGGCCTCGAGCAGGTCAAACAGCTCACTGTCCCTGATCATGCCGTATTTTACAGCCTCCGCAATCCCATCCGCAAGAATCTCTTCGGGAAGAGTCTTAAGTGTGCCGCAATCACATAAAACAAAACTCGGCTGCCAAAATGCCCCCGCCAAATTTTTACCGGCTTCCAAATCAACTCCGGTCTTGCCGCCTACGGACGAATCGATTGCGGCGAGAAGTGTTGTCGGCATTTGCACAAACCTGATGCCGCGCATATAAGTCGCGGCGGCAAATCCGGCTAAATCTCCCGTCACGCCTCCGCCCAAAGCAACCACAATATCGCTGCGGGTAATTGAGCTGCACGCGAGAAATTCCAATATTTTTGAATAAACCGACAGATTCTTGGACTGCTCACCGTTCTTAAAAACAAACTTGCTTGTATTAAAACCGGCGCAAGTCATAGAGAGTGCGACTTCGTCACCGTAAAGAGAATCCACAATGTCATCTGTCACAATCACCGCGGAGCAGGGCAAAAATATCTTCGATAAAATTTCTCCCGCATCTTTGAGCAAATTGTTTCCGATAAAAACATCGTAATTCCTTTGTGTGCAGGACACATTCACCGTTCGCATCGGGTTATCATTCCTTTCCTGAAGGTATGGCTGTAAGTAAAGTTAATTTGCTTTACAAATTGTTTTCTTATATTATTGATTGCTGCCCGTTCTCAGTTCCGTTCTTCTGTCTGATATCCGCTAAACACTGCCTGCTGTTATTCGTCATTTAAAAATTGTTTAATCTCTCTGCCTTCGCGGAGAAGTGTGTTTAAAGAAGAAGCATCTTCTTTTTTCAGCGCTTCGCTGTATTCTTTAAGCCGTTCGGCCAGGGTGTCAATTTCATAAATCAGATTTTCACGGTTTGATAAAAACAGTTCAGTCCACATTTTTTCATTTAGTTTCGCAACCCTCGTCATATCCTTGTAGCTTCCGGCCGAAAAGCCTTTGTGCTTCAAAGCGGCCGGGCCTTTTACATAAGCGCTTGAAACAACATGGGCAAGTTGGGAAGTGAAGGCGATCATTTTATCGTGCTCCTCGGGCGTAGTAATCTGAAAATTATTAAACCCGATTTTAAGAAACAGTTTTTTTAAGGTTTCGATCACTTCTATAAAAGTCCCCGGGAACGGCGTAATAATCATCGATGCGTTTACAAACAGGCTTTTTTGCGAATATTCGAATCCGGAGAACTCAATACCCGCCATTGGATGGCCTCCGACAAATTCAAAGCCATTTTTACGCGAGATCGGTTCGGCTGCTGCGCAGATGTCCCGCTTGACACCGCAGCAATCCATAACAATCCCGCCTTTTTTGAAAAGACCGGCGTTTTCCTTAATATACCTTATCGTATCTTCAAGATACAGCGCGATAATAACAATATCGCACTCACTGAGATTTTGCCCGGACAGTTCGCCGTCAATGGCTTTTATTAGTTTTGCCTTGCATACAACCGGCTCGGCAATATCATAACCCAAAACCGTATTTTCTGTGTTCTCTTTTATAGCTTTTGCTATAGAACCGCCGATAAGGCCCAGCCCGACAATTCCGATTATCATAAATTCCACCTCATTCATCATGTTGCGCCGTATTTTATCATCAGCGATAACGGCAGGCATATGGACTGATCGCATTAATCTGTATCATCATTTCAGCAAAAGCGGCAGGTGTCAGGGACTGGACTCCGTCGCACAGCGCATGAGGAGGGTCGTTATGAACCTCAACCATCAAACCGTCCGCACCGGCCGCAACAGCCGCGATTGCCATTGGCTTGACAAGGCGTGAAATACCTGTGGCGTGGCTCGGATCAACAATGATCGGAAGATGCGTCAGTTCTTTCAGCAGCGGTATTGCGGATAAATCCAATGTGTTTCTTGTCGCTGTTTCAAAGGTTCTTATGCCCCTTTCGCACAGGATAATCTTTTCGTTCCCTTCGGACATAATATATTCAGCGCTCATCAAAAGCTCCTGCAATGTGCTTGAGAGTCCTCTTTTTAGCAGTATAGGTTTGTCCATCCTGCCCAGCTCTTTTAGAAGCTCAAAATTCTGCATATTCCTTGCGCCGACTTGAATCAAGTCAACTTCATCAAAAAGATTTAACTGCGAAATATCCATAACCTCTGTGACAATAGGCAGACCGGTCAGCTTTTTCGCTTCAAGAAGCAGTTCCAAGCCGTGAGCCCTGAGCCCCTGGAACGCATACGGAGAAGTACGCGGTTTGAACGCGCCGCCCCTCAAGATAGCCGCGCCCGCTTTTTTGACACTTTCTGCAATTCCGCAGACCTGTTCCCTGGATTCGATTGAGCAGGGGCCGGCAATAATCTGAACGGAGCCCCCGCCGATTTTAACACCGCCGACATCCACAACGGTGTCGTTGGGGTGGAATTTACGGTTCGCTTTTTTGTAAGGCTCCTGAACCAATTTAACATCCTCGACAATACTCAGCGCCCTGATTAAATCAGCATCAACTATGGTTGTATCCCCTATCAGCCCCAAAACAGTCTGGTGTTTTCCTTCGCTGACATGAACATCTATGCTCATGCTTTTCAGCCAATCCTTAAGGTTTTCGAGTTGCTCCGGATCATAATTTTCTTTCAAAATAACAATCATTGTATTTACCCCTTTCGTAAATCATAAATAAATATCAAAAAGCTCCCCAGCGAATTTCGCTGCGGAGCTTGACGGCTTTTAATAGTACAACCTATTTTACAAGCGGTCTCCTGTTTGCAGCAAAACTCATATCGGCCTTACTAAAGTAAAAAGTAAAGCTAAAGTAATAATATTTTGCTGAAAAAGTGCTTGCGCCCATTTTTTCTCCTTGCCTCCGGAAATATTGTATGATGATTATTGCACATTAAAATCATTATGTCAAGCGGTTTTTAAAATTTATTTTTACTGCTTTAAACTGATAAACTGTATTTCGCTGAAATAATCATCATCCATCTCAATTCTTTCGTTTTGTGCAAGGCCAGCAGGCCGTCCGTTGACACTCAGCGTTACAGGCTTTTGTTTCCCTGCGGAAAAAGTGAAAACCCGGTTAGCCGGTTCTTCCGCCCTGTCCCTTTTAAAATCCCTGATCGTGAAACGATCCATATTGGATTCAATCAGAATCAGCGGACTTTTATAATCAACCGTTTTATGCACACACATATTGCGGATTGTTACATCGTGAATATTGCCCACGCCCATCGGCTTATCTTCTTCCTTGAAAAGCGGCGTCTTGCAGTACCTGGCGGCGTCGATGTTAACAGCGAACACTCGGCAGCCGCCGGAGACATTTTCGATGGTAATATTGGAGATTTCAGCATCCACGCTCAGCAGCCTGATAAAAGTATGACAGTCCGCGGCATAAATATTGCGCACCTTAATATTGCTTATCGGTCCCCGCTTCATCCCCAAATTCACAAGGCGGTTAACCTCGTCATCGGCATTTAAAGCAATCATATCGTCATTGGTCGAACCGGCCATTGAAGCGCTTATGTTTTCGATAGTGCCGTTTGTGCAGAAGCCCCCCAAGTGAATGCCGTCCTGATTAGGCCTTAGATGAATTGACTCCAATTCGATGCCGCTGATATTAAAACCGTCAGCTTCGCCGATACGAATAAAATAACTTTCGGAATCGCACAGCTTCATATTCCGCAGGGAAAGATTCTTCACATTCACAAAGTTGAACATTACACCGGTATATCCCGTTTGGTCAAAAATATCGCTGTTACGTGGATTGCCTTTGTTGTTGCCGTTCCAGATTCCGCCTTCAACCGAGATACATTCATTGCCTTTTTCCCGGTCCTTATTGGTTAAAAGGAAATCCTGCACACCGGTGCAGGCACCGTCCGCAAGGAAGATAACGGCGCCCTGCTCAGCCTTTATGCTGATGTTAGAGCCTACCGCTAAAACCGCGCCTATTTTATAGGTTCCCGATGGAATAACAACTTCCTCCGCGCCGCTGTCCAGCGCCTGCCGGAAGGCCGGGCTGTCATCCTCAATGCCGTTTCCCGCTGCGCCGAACTGTTTTACGCTCACCTGTTTTTCCGCTGACATCTTTTCACCTCAAAATATATTTCATTCTTTTTGCCAATACCCGATACAGATCCGTTCCAATAGAATATAAAGCAACCTCAATCCTTTAATAATTTTCTCATAAAGATATTGTCGTGTCAACAATTCAGTCAACGATACAGTGCTGTCATATACTTTTTTCAAAAAAATCACTCCTCATTCACAGGATTAACACCTTCGGGCGTTACAATGGCCTTGCACAGAACAAAAAGGAGGCAGATTCATGAAAACAGCCATTGTAATACCCGCGCTTAACCCCGAGAGCAGCATTGTTTATCTTGTTGAACAGCTTCAAAGGATCAGAGACAGCGTTATCATCATCGTCGACGACGGAAGCAGTTACAGTTATAAAGACTTGTTCAGAAAACTGGAATACACCTATGACTGCGTTGTATACCGCCACAAAGAAAACCTCGGGAAAGGCGAAGCCCTAAAAACCGGAATACGCGCCGCCCGGAATATGTATCCCGAAATTGCGGGAATCGTAACCGCCGATGCTGACGGCCAGCATTTATACGAGGATATCTATCTTGTATCCGAAGCCATCCAAATCAATCCGGACAGCCTGGTCCTCGGTGTCCGTGATTTTTCATCCAATGATGTTCCTTTTAAAAGTTATTGGGGCAACAGGATCACATCGCTTGTTTTCCGGCTAAGCACCAAAATCAGCTGTCCGGATACACAGACAGGCCTTCGCGGCATACCTGCGCAGCTGATAGACTTTTGCCTGTCCATTCCCGGAAGCCGCTATGAATATGAAATGAATATGCTCACCGCCGCGGCAAAAAGCGGAATACCCCTGCTGATGCTTCCCATTGCCACAGTCTACATCAACAAGAACAGCGCATCGCATTTTCATCCTTTCAAAGATTCCGCAAGGATTTATTTTCCTTTTCTTAAGTTCGGCATTTCATCTTTCCTGAGTGCCGCCGCCGACTTGTCGATTTTTACATTGCTCACCAGCAGCCTGTTCAGCAGGACAGCGCAGGGTATACTTGCCGCAACGATTACGGCGCGCTGCCTTTCGGGTGTTTTTAATTTTGGCCTCAACAAAAAGTGGTGTTTTAAAAGCCGCGGTGACAGTTTCGCTCAGGTATCAAAATACTTCATACTTTTCTGTACGCAAATGCTCCTGAGCTGGGCGGTTGTAACCTTGCTTTCCGGTTTGCCGCTTAATCTGACCCTTATTAAAATGATTGTTGACAGCATGCTTTTCATTCTCAGTTATTTTGTACAAGGCAAACTGATATTCAGAGAAAAGCCGGCTGAAACCGGGAATAAATCCCGTATGGCATAAAAAAAAGCAGACGAAAGGTCGAAATCCATTGTGAAAAATTTCTTTTTAAAGCCATTCAGGTGGCCGGTTATATTTTCCGCCGCAACGGTTCTGTTTACCGCTTTTGTGCTGTTGGACACATTCGTAATCCCAAGGGCAGGCACCCCGATAACAACAAACGCTTATACAGGTTTTTTAACCTCTTCAACTGCAGAGACATCAGCAAGCACTCAAGCTGCTGCAGCAACCTCGGCATCTGCAGCGCAAACACAAACGGTAAGCGAAAGCACCGCCGCCACCGCGGAAACTTCATACGTTTCAACCGTCACAACAACATCAGCCGTATCCTCTGCAATAACGGATACTTCAGCGGCCGAATCATCCGCAGCAGAACCTGTGACCACAGCAACCTCATATAAAGACAGCAACATCTCGATCAGCATTAAAACAATAAGAGAAAACAACACCAATATCTATGTTGCGGATATTCAGGTTTCAAGCGTTCAGTACCTGAAAACGGCATTCGCGAAAAACACCTACGGGCGCAATATTAAAGAAACAACCTCAGCCATGGCTGAAGACAACAACGCGATATTTGCCATTAACGGCGACTACTACGGGTTCCGGGATGATGGCTATGTTTTACGCAACGGTATTTTATACCGGGACACTGCCGGGGATGACGAGGGGCTGGCCATTGACGCAACAGGCAGTTTTTCCATCATTGACGAAAGCTCGACCGGCGCCCAAAGCCTCGTTGATTCAGGTATCTGGCAGGTTCTGACTTTCGGGCCCGCACTAATCAGCAACGGTCAGATCGCCGTTTCCGCTGACAGTGAAGTGGAACAGGCCATGGCAAGCAACCCCCGTACGGCTGTCGGCATGATAACTCCGCTGCATTACATCTTCGTCGTTTCGGACGGACGCACTGATGAAAGCACCGGCCTTTCCCTGCTGCAATTAGCGCAGGTTCTCAAAACCGAAGGCTGCACAGTAGCTTACAACCTTGACGGAGGCGGCTCCGCGACGATGTGGTTTAACGGGCAGCTTGTCAATAAGCCGACAACAAACGGCAATAACATATCCGAAAGGAGCATCAGTGACATTGTCTACATTGGATATTAAACAAACATCGCGCAGCAAACAACCTCTGAAAACCGCAATCATTTTCCTCGCTGTCTCGGTTTTCTGCATCGTTTTCAACAAAATTTACGCTGTTTTCGGGCACGGAGTCAGTTCGGACTCTATGACATTCATGTTCCTTTACCCTCTGCTTTGCGGGGCTTTGCCATTCCTGCTGATTTGGCTTGCCGGTCCCCGGCCCGATACGGTTGCGTTCTACCGTTTCTCCTACAATATATTCAACTCCGGTATTGCATTGCTTACAGTCGGAAGTTTGCTCAACGGAATCTTTGAAATTGCAGGCACATCCTCCGTTTATCTGATTGTTTTCACCGTTTGCGGCTGGACATTTTTGTCAGCGGGCATAATTGTTTATATGGTTAACCTTTTCCGGCGGCATCAGACAGCCGGTTAAAATTATTGCAAAAAACAGCGGATACAGGGGCTGCTGCGTTTTCCGCAAGGCTTTTCATTGCTTTTTGAATGCTCCGTGATATAATCTAGTATAACAAATGAATAAGGGGCCATTCAGGTTTATGAATATTAAGGAAATCGAAACAGAACTTCAAAACTGTCCTTGCGGGCGGGCACATCACACCGCTATCCGTGCGGTTGAAATCGGCAGCGGGATTACCGCGAAAACAGGAGAAATCCTCGATGCAAACGGCTTCCCGAAAAACATCTTACTGGTGGCTGATAACAACACCCTGCGCGCCGGGGAAGGCGTTATTGAAAGCCTACTGAACAGCGGTTTTGCCATCACACAGCACCTATATGATGACCTGCGCACAGCCGATATGGACCAGGTGGAAGCAATTGAAGCACTGTGCGCGGAAACAGACGGCATTCTTTCGGTGGGTTCCGGCTCGTTGAATGATATCTGCCGCCTGGTTGCCTACCGGCAAAACAAGGCATTCGCTATTTATGCCACTGCGCCGTCGATGGACGGTTTCGCATCCAACTCCGCGCCGATTATTAAGAACAATTTTAAATATTCCTACCCGGCCGCACAGCCGAGCGTCATCATCGCGGATACCAAAGTCCTGGCGGCAGCACCCGCGGAGCTGAAATCGGCCGGATTCGGGGACATGATCGGGAAATACATCGGCCTTGCCGACTGGCGCATCGCACACCTGATAACCGGCGAATACTACTGTGAAAAAATCGCCGCGCTGTCTGAGCGGGCGGTAAAAAAAATAACCGCTCTCGCGGACAAGGTCACACTCAATGACGAGGAGTCCGCCGCGGCGATTATGGAATCCCTGGTGCTCACAGGACTTTGCATGGGTTTTGCAAACAGTGTCCGCCCCGCTTCCGGCTCGGAACATGTGCTGTCGCACTTCTGGGAAATTAAAAAACTGCAGCAGGGACTGCTGTCGGATTATCACGGCAAAAAGGTCGGCGTCGCGACAGTGCTGATCAATAAAATTTACAGAGAGATGATTCGATCCGATGAAATTTCCCCCGTTTATGAGGATATTGACTGGGAAAAGCTCAAGCAAGTATACGGTGACGGGCTTGCGGATGATATGATGAAAGCCAACAGCCCGACAGTCACGCAAGGGATTACCCCGGAGCACTTGAAAGCAGGCTGGGGTGAAATACGCCGGATTATTGAAGAAACTCTCCCGAAAAACGATGATCTGTTAAGACTGATGAAAGCGGCCGGCACACCGGTGACTGCCGCGGAAATCGAAGTGACGGAGGATCTTTGCGAACTCGGTTTAAAATACAGCGCCTTCATGCGTTACCGGCTCACACTGCTGCGGCTGAGGCCGATGCTGGGGATATAATCGGCATTATAAAACATACAAAAAATACCATTGACTTCCCAAAAAGCCAATGGTATAATAATTTATTATACGCCAAATATTATATATCAGTGTATATTTTTACTATTATACCATATCACAAGTTTTTCTTTTTGTCAACAGTTTTTTTTAATTTTTTTATGAAAGGATGTAAAAAAAATGGAAAACGGTTTTATAACCGCGCTTACAGCCGTCCAAAACAGCTCGGTAATTGCCGCCATAACAAGCTTCAACGGCCATACTGCCCGGTACGGGTTGAGCCTTTCACCGCTGCAGGCAATGGAACTCGTTGAAACACGCGCGTCCGCGCTAATCCGAACCGGCCGTATTGAATTCGGTACAGGTATCCTTGAAAAGCTGATTGCCGCTTTTTGCGATTCGCCCTATATTTTGCAGCGCAATTATGCCGAAACTCTCAGCGAACTGCTGGAAACCTTTTACTATTTTAAAAACGAAACATATGATACCGTCAGCGATGACGAGCTGATCGCCTTGATGAAGTACAGCTTTGACAACACCTGCCAAGGTTCGGTCGATCTGCTGCAAAGCAGGGAACTGGAAAATCTCGCCCATAACATCCGCTTTGAAACAGGCAATTTAAGCTGCGCCGAACCCGGTGATGATATTGATACGCAAGAGGTGTATGAAGATGAGTGAAATTGATAAACAACCGCCAATAAAAAGGGAAATGCTCAGCGAAGCACACTATGTCGAATCCCTGATGCGCGAGGCGTCGCACCTGGACCTGATCAGCCGGGAAGAAACCGACCGGATATTGTTGCAGACTATTCCGCTCCTGGCAAAACAAACGCAGCGTTATACCAAAGGGAAAAGCAGTTCGGTGCGCAACGAAACCGCTGTAAGCATCCTCCAGTCGCTCCTATATACAATCGGCGCCGGCCTGAAATGCCTGCCCGACCCCGTTTCCGCTTTGAATGTCCTGAAAGAAACGGCGATGGAAGTACTTTTCGAACAAGGCAAAGCCGTTATTGCAAAAGACATCAGCAATGCAAAAAGGCTCCTCATCGCGGCAAAAGCAAACTGCGTCGTAACGGATAACATCATCTATAACGATACGGTACAAAAGGGAATTGATGTCTTTTTCGGTTTATATGACAAAGAGTTTGCCGCCCATGAAACACCGGGTTCCATCGACTATCCCCTCACCGCCGACATAACAAACCTGACCGGCATTGAATATATCTGCCAATACCTGAGAGTCCTGTACACAGAAAACCAATTCTGCAGGAAGCTCAGCACCGCAGGCATAGACAATCTTTTCAGCAGATATGGCCGCGGATTCCGTGAGATGCCGGTAAACCTCTGTGAGCAGAC
>CAYOAW010000027.1:23165-24499 GCA_964402095.1 uncultured Eubacteriales bacterium
GATACCAGGAACACATTGCCTGCGTTTTCCGCCTTTTGTATGCACCCGCTTGTAAAGCCCTTCTTCGCGAAAAGATAAAAGTATTTGTTTTTAAAGTTAAAAAGATTACTCCGTTCGACAAGAGTGTCCAGCACAGCGGCACCAACCTTTTCGTTTGTCCACTTGCATTCGGCAAAGAGGGCGTTTTCTTTGCGGCAGGTCATAATATCAATTTCCTCCTGTCGTTTTTCTTTCGGATTGTTACCCCACCATTTTCCGATTTTACCGGGCAGAAAAGGCATTGCATTTTGCTTTGCTTGCTCAATAATATATTGCCTGCAAATATCCTCAAAAATCAAGCCCATATAAGCAGAAAGACCGGGCTTCACTTCTTCCTCATAAATTGCCGCGCCGAGGCCGGAGACAATACCGCTCATATTTGAAAAAACAAAACGATACCAAAATCGGAACATCGCGTCATCTAAGAGATAAATGCTTCTTTTGGAAGTATTTTCCGTCACCGGCAGTTCTCTTTTTACAATACCCAGCGATATCAGCGATTTCAGGTATTTGGCGCATTTGTTGCTCTCCACGCCGCATTTAGAAGCAATTTCGCTCAAGCGTGAAGCACCGTCCGCGATTGCTTCAATAATACCGTTATAAGTGGATGGTTCACGCAGTTCTTGTTTTAACAGATTTGACGGTTCCTCATACAAATGACCGGAAGGTGTGAAAAACAAGCCAACAACGTTATCCTGCACAGACTTTGCCGGATTGATTTTATTCAGATACTCAGGGATTCCGCCGGTAACTCCGTACAGCACAGCCATATCCTCTTTACCAAAGCCTTCCAAAAATGGCAGAGAACCAAAAAAGTTGAACGGCAGTATTTTGAATTGCGCTGTCCGTCTGCCGTAAAGCGGACTTTTATAGGCCAGCACCTGCTTTTCCATCAGGCTCATGCTTGAACCACAGAGAATTAAAAACAGCTTGCTATCCTTAAAGCTGTTGTCGATATGCGCCTGAAGAATAGAGGATATCGGGTGAAAGCCGCCTGCAAGATATGGGAATTCATCAATAACCAAAACCAATCGTTTCGATTTTGAAATACGATAGATATAGTCAAACGCCTTTTCCCAGTCGGTAAAAAACGCGTTGCCCTTTAATTCCTTTGCCGTTACAGCATACACATCGTTGGAAAACCCTGCCAGATTAACACCGCCGTCCGCTTCCCGCGCAAGAAAATATACCGCATTTTTATCCTTGATGAATTCTTTTATCAGGGTCGTTTTCCCGACACGGCGGCGGCCATAAATAACCGCGCATTCGTAACGCTCCGAAGCATACATTTCATT
>CAYOAW010000028.1:0-1960 GCA_964402095.1 uncultured Eubacteriales bacterium
TTTAACATGGTTGCCGCTGAAAATAAATCTCAGCCGCCGTTGGCAAATCGCCTCCAAAGGCCTCATCCACACGCAAAGCGTGTGTTCGTTTTCCCATGCAGCGGAACTGTTTGCCGTCAACTCAAATCCCGCCAGTTTGATGGTGCTTTTTCTGGCTTTGCCGTCCATGCCGCAGGTGATGGAATTTCGAATTTCCCCTTCACTCCAGTTCATTACACATTCATCAGCACTGAATATAAAACTTACTTTGTCTATGTTCCCTGCTTTGTCCTTCCCCATATAAAGCACGGGAAGCGGGATCATGCTGACCGGATAGCCCGCTGCGTTAAGCAGTTTGGGCTTTTTTATTCGTATGGTTTTACCCGAAACTGCTTTTTCTAGCCTGCTTCGGGGCAGCTTTGGAAGTTCTCCCAGCGAGTCGAGTATTAATTTTCCCTTTAGCTCTTCATAAACGGACGAATTGCCGTTTGCCTGAATAAAGCCTTCGGGGAAATGCCTGAAAATACATTCTCTGGTTTTTCGTTCGTTCATCTCACAGGAAGTGACAACGATAACAGCGTCAAGTTTTTCAAAAACAATCCCGAATTGTGAAAACATGCCGTCAGCACGGTAGGAATCCGGGCAGGCATTGCGCCAGAAGCAATAACCGTATCCGGCACCGGTGTCCGGCTCATCATCCCTGTCCCTGCGGTTGTCGACAAGTTTTTTTACGGATTCCTGCGCCCATTTTGCGGGAATAACCTGCTTGCCCCCAAACATGCCGCCCCGGCTGTAACACAGAATGAACCTGGCGCACTCTTCTGTCGTTAAAAAAAGCCCCCAGCCTCCCGCTTCAATACCTTCAGCGCTTTTTTCCCAAAAAGGTTTCCTGCTGATGCCAAGCGGCTCAAAAAGCCGCGGCATCAGGTAATCAACCATATTCATACCTGTAACTTTATTGATTATTGCCGAGAGCATATACTGATCTTCGCTGATATAGCGCCAGGATGTGCCGGGCTCAAAAGCCCAGCCGGCGTCAAAAAACTCTTTTGTCCAATTCTTTTCCGCTTTATCGGAAGCTAATCCGACATCCTTGCCTGCCGTCATGGTCAGCAAATGCCAGACTGTCATCTTTTCAAGCCATTCATCGCGTTTTTTCGGCCTGTAACCGGGGAATATATCGATTACCTTTGTGTCAAGAGACAACAGCCCTTCCTCCACAGCGAAACCTACCGCCGCCGAAGTGACACTTTTACTGACGGAATACATGGTGTGCGGAATATCCGGCCCGTAAGGTTCGCGCCAGCATTCATAAGCAACTTTGCCATCACGCAAAATCATCATACTGTGCATTTCTATATGATGTTCATTCAGGTCCTGTATAAATTCGGCTATGGCCGCGGAAGATACACCAACCTCCTCCGGAAAAGCCGCTCTATCAATTGAATATTTTTCTTCAGGCACAAAAACACCCCGGTCATTATTTTTCAGACACTGTTTACTGCTTGCGGATTTTCGTCAATAATCAACCATGCGTACTGTTTTGCGCCTGGTCAATTTTTACAAGTTTCCCGCTCAGCGGAGGTTCAACGATTTTGTACGCGTTGAGCATCACTTTTTTAACTGTTTTGACAGCAAAAGGATTGCTGACATAGTCCTCGACATTTGAAGCCAGCGATCTCAAGATATTTTTCGTATCCGGACTGCTGCTGAATATTAAATCGGCATGAAACCCTTTAAATATGACATCTACACGGCGCTGGCTGATTGATTCAAGCGGACGCATCCAGACAGAAAGCGTTTTTTCGTTTTTCCATGAAGCTGTTGAGGAGGCTGTAAAGTTTATACCCGCAAGCCTAATTGGGCTCAAACGCGGTTTGCCGTCCAACCCGCAGGCAATGGTGTTATGTTCCTCGCCTTCATCCCAGCTCATATAACATTCATTGTCCCCGAATTCAAAACTTACATTATTGATATTCCC
>CAYOAW010000028.1:2060-14298 GCA_964402095.1 uncultured Eubacteriales bacterium
CCGGAAAATGTCTCCAAATACAGTTTCTCACCTTCTGTTCCGATATTTCACTTGCGGTTATTACGAGTACCGCGTTAAGTTTTTCAAATACAATACCGAATTGCGAAAACATTCCGTCCGAACGGTATGTGTCCGGGCAACCGTTGCGCCAGAAACAGAACCCGTAACCCGATGAGCCGTCGGGTGAGTTGCGGTTGTTATCTGCCTGTTTTTTTACCGCTTCTCTCGCCCAGTTTTCCGGAATAACCTGCTTCCCGTCAAAAACGCCGTTATTCAGGTAACACAAGGAAAATTTCGCAAGTTCCTCGGTTGTGATAAAAAGACCCCATCCTCCCGCTTCAACACCGTTCGGATCGGTTTCCCAAAACGGTTTTCTGCCAAATCCGAGAGGCTCAAACAAACGCGGGGTAAGATATTCGATTACAGACATCCCGGTCAGCTTCACCAGCGCAGCGCACAGCATATATATATTTTCATTTACATAACGCCAGGATTCTCCGGGCGCGAATTTCCACTTTGCTTCAAAAAAGTCTTCAATCCAGCGGTTCTTGGTTTTATCCGCCAAAACACTGACATCTTTGCCTGCCGTCATAGTTAAAAGATGAAAGATCGTTAATTTTTCAAGATTTTCGTCCTTTTTTGCAGGTGTATGCTCAGGGAAAATATCCAGTATACGTGTTTCAAGCGTTAACAAGCCTTCCTCAACCGCGAACCCAACCGCCGTTGAGGTAAAACTCTTGCTTACGGAATACATCGTGTGGGGAATATCCGGCCCGTAAGGTTCTGCCCAGCTTTCAAACGCGACCTTTCCGTTCCTTAGAATCATAAGGCTGTGCGTTTCAATCTTGCTCTTTTTTAAGTCATCAATAAATCCGGCTATTCCTTCGGATGAAACTCCTGCCTTCTCCGGAAATTCAGCTCTTTCGATTGAAGTCTTTTTCACACCGGCCATAATCATATTCCTCCGTTAGTTGACATATAAAAAGATGCCGTTGCATCCGGCTTATTTAACCAATAACAATGTGCAGGCCAGCAATGCCTGAGCGGTAAAGTATGTAACAATATTGACGATTTTCATCACGCGGTTTTTCTTTTGCCCGTTAAATAATATCACGGCCAGCAGAGCGTCGGATGTCATAAACAAAAAAGCGCCGGCCATCAGCATTAAGCAGACAAGGATTGGCAGCTGCACCGTTCCCGGGCGGAACGCGATTCTCAGCCCCAGTGAGGCAGCTTTTACAAACATCAGCGCGAGCACCGCGGTATAGACAGACACCGGTATCAGCGCCGCTCCCAGGCGCATTTTCTGCACCACAGCATAAATGACAGCCCCCCCGAATATCAGAGCAAATGCCGCGGCTTCGGCAGGGGCAAAGAAATTCGTTCCCGGGAAGTAATTGCTTATTGCCCGGGAATAAGCGCATATATAAAAAATATGTCCTCCTAAAAAGCTAAGCAATCCTATTAAAAAGCAAAAAGACTTCTCGCTGACATGCAGAAAAAAATCACCGAGCCAACCGAAGATCAGCCCAAGGATTACCAGTTTTGCAAAATCGGAGGTGTTCCCGGAAATTTTCGCAGCCAAAAACCCCATGCATACAAACAAGGTGGCGCATATCATTTTAAGAACCAGTGACTTTTTATTTTTTTTCGGCCAGGCCGCCTTCAGGAATAACGGAACAAAAACAAATTCAAGCGCAACAGTCAAAACCAGTAAAACAATTTCCATTTAAAAAAAACCACTCCAGTTAAAATGATAAGGGTATTATTTCAGTGTTTAATTTTTCCTTTGTGCATCGGTTCAATAATCTTATCCGCTTTTGAAAGGACAATTTGAGCTGCTTTTGCAACGGCGGGTTCCTTGATAAAAAACGTTACCTTTTCGGAAAGATAATCCATCATACTTTTTATATCCGGCACGCTGCTTGGTATCAATGTTACTTTATCCCCGCTGAAAACAAATTTCAGCCTGCGCTGTCCTACCGACTCCAGCGGCCGCATCCAAACACACAACGTGTTTTCATCTTCCCACGCCGCCGTACTGCTTGCGGTAAAATTGTATTGCGACAGCCTGATTTTGCTCTTTCTGGGGTTTCCGTCCATCCCGCACAGAATGGTGTTTTTAAAAAAACGTTCTCTCCATGTCATGGCGCATTCATCAGCGTTGAATTCAAACCTGATTTCTTCAATATTGCCGAGTTTCTCAACGCTCAGCTGAACAACAGGAAACGTGAGCATTCCCACCGGGAAACCGAGCTCCGTCAGCAGCCTTTTTTTCTGGATTTTCAGGATTTTTCCTTCAATCGTTTTCTCAAGACTGCTGTGAGGCATCCCCGGCAAATCCGCCAAATCAAACAGGCGGAGCCTTTCTTTTAACGTTTCGTCCTGAACCGGTTCCTCGCATTCATCCGAAAAGATTCCCGGAAAATGCCGCCAGAAACAATCCCTCGTTTTCGTGTTTGACAACTCGCAAGCCGTCATTACAAAACAGGCGTCATAATCTTTAAAAACCAAACCGAACTGCGCAAACATACCGTCTGCGCGGTATGAATTCGGCAACGGATTCATCGGGAAGCAATAACCGTATCCGCAGGACGCCGCCGGTTCCGTATACTGGAGGTTATCGGCCTGTTTTTTTGTTGATTCCCTCACCCAGTCTTCCGGAATAATTTGTTTCCCGTTAAATCTGCCGCCCTGCTGGCAGCACAAAATATATTTTGCAAGTTCCTCTGTCGTCAAATAGAGTCCCCATCCGCCGGCTTCAATACCATAACCGTCCGTTTCCCAGAAAGGCACCCGGCCGTAGCCAAGCGGCTCATATAGTCTCGGTGTGAGGAACTCGCTCATTGACATTCCCGTTACCCTGGCTAAAACGGCTGAAAGCATAAATGTGTTTTCGCTGATATACTTCCAGAATTCGCCCGGTGCGAAAGCCCATTTTGCGTCAAAGAAATCTTTTATCCATTGATTTTTTGTCTTATCCCCCATTTGGCTGACATCTTTCCCCGCTGTCATTGTCAGCAGGTGGAAAATATTCAGCTTTTCAAGATTTTCATCAGGCTCGTCCGGAATATACTCAGGAAAAATATCAATAACCTTTGTTTCCAGAGAAAGCAAGCCTTCCTCAACCGCAAAGCCGACAGCTGTCGACGTTACGCTTTTACTGATTGAATACATTGCATGGGGAATGTCCGGCCCGTAAGGTTTCGCCCAGCATTCAAACGCGACTTTTCCGTGCCTGATAAACATCAGGCTGTGGGTTTCAATACCGTTCTCTTTCAGGTCATCTATAAAATCGGCTATCGCTCGGGATGACACACCCGCTTTCTCGGGATAAGCTGCCCGTTCGATTGAAATTATTTTTGTATCCGGCATACAATCCCTCCGGTTTCAAAATTTTCAGGTTGTTTTCTTTAAAAATTCCCCCGCTATTTTATCTTGCCGGTATGCCTGGGCTCGATAACCTTATCAGCCTTTGACAAAATGATTTTTGCTGCCTTGACAACCGGTTCCGGCTTCACAAAGAAATCAACAAATCCCGCAATATACTCCATTTCGCTTTTTGCGTCAGGCTGGCTGCTCGGATATATGCTGACTTTGCCGCCGCTGAATACAAATTTCATTTGACGCTGCCCGACAGCTTCTAACGGCCGCATCCACACGCAAAGCGAATTTTCATTTTCCCATGCGGCGGAGCTGCTGGCCGTAAAGCTGAACTGTGACATTTTAATACGGCTTCTTCTCGGTTTGCCGTCCATACCGCATAAAATCGTATTCTTGTAGAGTCCCTCTCTCCAGGTCATCTCGCATTCGTTCTCCCTGAACAAAAATCGAACCTCTTTGATATTTCCGAGTTTTTCGATATTCATCTGCAGGACCGGTGAGGGGAGCATTCCGACCGGCATCTTTATTTTTTCAAGAAACAGATTTTTTTTGATTTTTAATATTTTGCCTTCGATTGTTTTCTCAAGCCGGCTGTGCGGATTTGCCGGCAAATCCGCAATGGCTGCCAATTCTAATTTTTCTTTCGGAACCGCATCGGCCGGCGGTTCTTTGATTTCCCCGCAAAATATGCCCGGGAAATGCCGCCATATACAGTCTCTTGCCTTTTCCTCAAAAATCTCGCTCGCGGTCATGATAAAACAGGCATCGTATTTTTCGAAAACCATCCCGAACTGCGAGAACAAACCATCCGAACGGTATGAATCCGGAACAGGATTCCGCCAGAATCCGTAACCGTAGCCTGATGTGGATGCCAATTCGGTATACTGAAGATTTTCAACTTGCTTTTTCGTTGCCTCTTTGACCCATTTTTCCGGAATAACCTGCTTGCCGTTAAACTTTCCGCCCTGGCTGCAGCATAAAGTAAATTTAGCAAGCTCTTCCGTGGTCAGATACAGTCCCCAGCCCCCTGCTTCAATACCGTTGCCGTCTTTTTCCCAAAACGGCCTTCTTCCGAACCCCAGCGGTTCAAACAGGCGCGGCATCAGGTAATCCGTAACCGGCATCCCTGTCACCTTTGTCAATATTACGCAAAGAATAAAAGTATTTTCGCTGATATACCGCCAAAATTCACCGGGCGCGAAAGCCCATTTTGCGTCAAAAAAGTCCTTTATCCATTGATCTTTTGACTTGTCGGACAGTGTCGGAACGTCTTTGCCCGCTGTCATGGTCAGCAGATGGTAAATATTCAGTTTTTCAAGATTCTTGTCGGGTACTGCCGGCACATATTCGGGAAAAAAATCAATAACGCGTGTTTCAAGCGTCAGCAGCCCTTCCTCAATGGCAAATCCGACAGCGACGGAGGTAACACTTTTACTGACCGAAAACATGATATGAGGGAATTCCGGGCCGTAAGGCTCTCTCCAGCACTCAAAAGCTACTTTCCCGTGGCGCAAAATCATCAGACTGTGCGCCTCGATTTTGTTTTTGTTCAGGTCGGCAATAAAATTCGCAACCGCATGGGAGGACACTCCGACTTCCTCCGGGAATTTCGCTCTTTTGATTAAAATTTTTTCAGCATCCGCCATATTATACGCACCATTCCTTTCTTTCGGCACAAAGCAAACGGATTTATATTTTTCAGGCGGTTCGGCATCATTTGATATGATTCGCCTGATTTTCACCTTACTGTCGCTAAAATCTTGTTTGCAGAAATGAATCATGATGCCATTTCTGTTTTATAAGTATATTATTATAACATTAAATATAAGAAATGTAATCACAATTTAAAAAATTTTCCTGCTGAAATTTTTTAAAATCAAGCAAACAAATGTTTGCTTTTCCCAAACATTTGTGCTATACTCTTTTCAGATATAAAAAATTCGGCATAACGGGAGGCAACCGAGATGAAAAAAATCACCGATAAACAGCGCGAAATATATGATTATCTGCTTGAAAGAACGCATGACGGTGTTCCGCCTTCGGTAAGGGAGATTTGCTCCGCCGTGGGGCTGAGTTCAACTTCTTCCGTACAGGCCAACCTTGATGCTCTTGAAGCGGCAGGGTATATCTCAAGGGATCCCATGCTTAAGCGTTCCATCAGAATCATGGGCCAGGCGGATAATATTACCCATGTGCCTCTGCTCGGCACGGTTGCGGCCGGAATGCCGATACTTGCCGTGGAAGATGTTGAAAGCTACATTCCTTATGCAGGTTATGTTTCACGCGACAAGCCTTTGTTCGCGCTGCGTGTCAAAGGCGAAAGCATGATCAATTCCGGGATTTTGGACGGCGATATCGTTTTTGTTGAAAAAACACCCATTGCGTCAAACGGCGAAATTGTCGTGGCTCTGCTGGAAGACGAAGCCACTGTGAAACGGTATTTTAAAGAAAAAGGGCACATCAGGCTTCAGCCTGAAAACGACGATTTCGAACCGATTATCTGCAGCGAAGTCATTATTTTAGGCAAAGTTGTCGCGGTTCTTCGGTATTATTGATATCGCTTGAATTATCGGCGCGCCCTCCGGCTTTTCGGGGGGCGCGCCGCGCTTTTTATAAGAATTGATCAGTTTTGAAGGAAATCAACCGTAACCGCCGCAAGTTCTGCCGCTTTATTTTCATTGCTCATATGCCCACCGCCCTTTACTATGTAAAGAGTCGCCTGCGGCAAAGCGGCAATTGTACCGGTTATCGTGCTCTTGGGCAAAGTATTGTCTTTTTCCCCCTCAACCAGCAATACAGGCATTTTAAGGTTTGACAGCGCCGCCATATCTGTAGGGGCAGTGTTTGCGGTCATATAGGTCATGCCGGTTCCGGTTCCCTCCGTTTGGAGCGGGTCTGTTACCTTTGCCACATCATATGACAAACCGAACTTCATATCAACCGCAATATATCCGACTGCCAGACGGGCGATCAATTTTGGGGCCGAAGCGGCAATTTTGAAAAACGCGGTGTATACCGACCCCATCAGTTTTGAAGTGACAACCGGTTTCAGATATGCGGGGAACGCGGTGTTCGGCGCCGGGCAGTAGAGCAAAAGCCCGGCGATTTCCGGATGTTTTAAAGCGATGTTCATCGCTACCCCGCCGCCCATCGAATGCCCTGCAAGATACCAGGTATCGAGAGGAGCCATGCTTTTCATCAGGTCTGTCATCAAGTCTTCCCGCGGGACCGCCTTCGTGCCGGCATTTTCCCTGCTGCTGTATCCGAAGTTCGGCAGGTCGGCCAGCACGCATTCATACCCTGCCTTTGTCATCCCGGCAGCCATATTTTCCCAGGAGTACGTTGAAACAAGAAATCCGTGCAAAAAAAGGATTCTGCCCTTTTGGGGGCCTTGGGCTTCAAAGATACGGTAGTGAATTCTGTAATCGCCGTCGGTAAAGAACCGGCTGTTGTCAAACGGTGTTTCTGCAGCGGCAGAGCAGGCAAAAATCGAAAAAACGATTGCCAGCGCCGCAAGAAAAGAAACTGCTTTAAAAAAACGTTTATTCATAATCCTCACCTTTCGTTAAATAAAGTCCGATTATCTTTAAGCTTTCCTCGCTTAAATTCATATAGTCCTCCGGCGCCTTCATTGTTTCCGACAGTAAAAATCCCATCTGCCATCTGTCGGAATACGGTTTTGCCTGTTCGTCCCGAAACGGATTGCCCTTGAGAAGGCTCAAAATCTCTTCGGTCAGCGCAGCATTGTTCTGCCTGAATACTCTTTTCATTATAAAAATTAAACTGTATTTATAGGTATTCATTTTACCGAAAACCGCTTTTCGGATTTCACTGTTTTCTTCAATAATCCGGACTATCGCGTTTTTATTTTTTTTGTGAAGCAGAAAACGGCAGATGCAGCGGGCATATGCGGCGGAAACCGCTCTGCCGGCTGAAATTTTTTCTTCATTTTCCGAAAGCAGCCGGGTACAAAACTCCTCCGCCTGTTTTGGGTCCGCACAGGTTAAAGATTCGATATACGCGGCGGTTTCCCGCTCATTTTCAAGAATGTCCCGCTTTATATCCATGTCCGTTCCGTTCGGCAGGCATATTGCCGTTCCCGGGCCAAAGCTGCCCGTCAGCCTTTGAATTCTCTTACCAGACGTTTAAAATGCTCTCCTCTTTCCGTAAAATCTTTGTAACGGTTGTAGCTTGACGCCGCAGGTGAAAGCAGACAGATTTTGCCTTTTTCGGTCAGTTCGAAGGCAAGCGAAACCGCCTTTTCCATATCATCGGCAAAAACGATCTTCATTTTTGAACCTTTGCCGGCAAGTTCTCTTCCTATGGAATGCCCCGTATCCGGCAGGCAAATCAAGTTTTCGATACCGCTCGCTTCCAAATCTCTCAAGAACCCCGAATAATCGATTCCCCTGTCCATCCCGCCGATAATCAGGCTGTTTACCGTTTCAAGCGCTTCAACCGCGGCCGTTACGGAAGCGGGAATAGTCGCGATACTGTCATTGTAAAACATGATGCCCGAATAAACACCCACCGGCTCCATCCGGTGAGGAATCCCCTTAAACTGCGCGATCCCTTCCTCGATTGCCCGGTCATTGATCCCCAAGCAGCGGGCGGCGGCGGCGGCGAAAAATATATCCTGATGATTGTGCTTTCCTTTAAGCCGTTCGTTCAGCCCTGTAAGTTTCCTGAGAAATTCCGATTTATCACCGTCCAGACAGCTTACCGGTATTTTTTGTGCTTTGACCGCGGCCAAATCAAAAAATTCTTCTGTATTCTGATCCGGATTATAAATCAGGAAGTCCCTGTCCGTTTGGAAGCGCAATATATTCAGCTTCGCACTTACATACCCTTCAAAACCGTTGTAATGGTCCAGGTGCTCAGGATAAAAATTCGTAATAACCGCGATATGCGGGGAGGCTTTTGCCGATTCCAGCTGGTGTGAAGACATTTCCATAACTGCCGTTTTGCCATTGATATCCTCAAGGCAATCAAAAACCGGCACACCGATATTTCCGACCAGGCAGGCAGGTTTTCCGGCTGCCCGGAGTATCTCATAGATCAAAGAAGATGTCGTGCTTTTTCCTTTTGTGCCCGTTATGCCTATTTTTTCACACGGCGCGAAACGCAAAAACAAATCCGTCTGTCCGCTTATCTCGGTTTTTGCCGCAATGTCAACCGAACGCAGGGAAACCCCCGGGCTCTGCATAACCAAATCATAGTGATTGACAGCGTCAAGATAGTTCCCGCCCATCCATAGCTCAACATGTTCGTCGTCAAGGCTTATACTGCGAAGATCGGCTATCGCAAGCTGTTTTTCCGGCAGATACTTCCTGATAAAATCATAAGTTGACCGTCCTTCGCGGCCAAATCCCAAAATCAAAACACTCCGGTTGTTAAAATAATCAATCAGCTTTTGAAACATATTCGTACATCTCCGTGATATATTTTCGGAACTCTTCCGGAACATTGTTGCAGGGATTTATTTCCCCCAGAATCTCAACGGGGTTTCTGCCGCAGCCGGCAAGCGGAATCGAAAGATAATAGTCGAGCAACAGCGGCAGTGAAACCGATTGTTCCTCATACTTTTTTGCAGTCATCTCAAGCGCGCAGCAAACTTCCGATACCGTGCCGATACACTCAAAAGGCTTTTGATTCGACAGGCCGATCAGCCCCTCGAACGCCTCCCTCAGCTCTTCTTTTTCAAGCATATCGCACCCGAAAATCCGGACCAGCTCCTGTTTGTCAAGGAACGGCGAGAGAATAATATATACAAAAAGACATTTCGCACAGCTGCAGCACCAGATATTTTTTTTGCTGCCGGCGTTGCAGCTCCTGAAAACAGAGTGATACTGTTTTAACGCGGCGAACTCTTTTGCGATCTGCAACTCGTTAAAAGCCCGCAAAAGGCTGAAATAACGGATATTCTCCCCGAAATTTCTGCTTGCGTATTCATTGAAATCACTCTCAAACCCGTAGCTTTTTGAATACTGGTGATTAATTTCCGTCCCCTCGATATTTGCCTCATTGGCGCTTGATTCATTTGAGAGAATGATATTTTCCGCACCGGTTATATAAGCGCAATAGTAACTTAAAAACGCCACGATTGCCGAAAACGGAGTGTGCCCGTTCAAGAACCCTTCCGCGTTGCGCTGGAGCAGTTGCTTATCGATTTCGCGGTATGTTTTAATAATATGGTCATCCCCACAGCCGGCAACCGCAGCCGTTTGCGTGCGCGCGGGCTGGTCATTAACCGTGAAACAGAGGTTGTTTTCACAGCGTTCCCTGAGCAGTTCAAGTGTCACACAGGAATCTTTCCCTCCGCCGACAGGAATAATGTTTAACCCGCCCGGATGAAAATTCTCCCCGCTGCCGGGCATATCCGAAAGAGAAGCAGACCCGCCGTATTCGGCATCATTTTCGATAACGACAAAATTTTCAAAATCCGCTTCAATCCGGTTCCGGTAAAAAAACTCGCTTAACCCGTTAAACCAAAGCTTTTTCCACCAGAGCTTATCCTCCCCGCTCAAAGCGCCGCACCGGACAACAAATCTCGGCGGGCAGGCGCACTTCCAATAACTTACCGCTTCGGTAAGCCCGAGGGAAAATATTACTGCCCGGGCCCGGGCGCTGTCAAACCGGTTCAGAATGGTCAGATTATCGGTTTTTATCTCTATTTTCGGATGAAATTCACAAAGGCCGTCAATGGCAAAATCAAAAACGATTTGGATAAAGCCCTTCTTTTGCGACAGCTTGAAGCCGTCATAAAAAAAGACAGGATATTTTTCTCTGAAAATTTTAAATTTCTTATTCAACACAGTCACCGCTTCCTTATCTTGAAGTATAGCATGATTTTCGAGGCACTTCAAGATTTTTCGGGTTGCGGCGCCGCCTGAACCGCGCAAAGAAATTTTCTCTTTTTAATAATATTAAATATTAGTCAGATAAATATATAGAAGTAATATATATTTTTATTTATTTCTATTTATTTTAACAAAAACTTGTGTTATAATACATTTTGTATCAGCATATCCACAATTTTCAAAAGTGAGGTATTGGCAATGAAAAAGCATTTCAAAAGGTGTCTGAGCGTAATAATGGCAGCCGCTCTGATGGTCGGAGTTATTTCTCCCTCCTTCTTCGCGGAAGATATCGTAACACATGTTATCGATATTTATGCCAACGGCGCTTCCGTCACCTCGCAGGTTTCGCTCATGGAGGGCGAATCGCTTCAGCTGACAGCAACCCTGATAGACTGCAGCATGCCCACGGGCGGTTATTTCTATTGGGAAAGTGAAACTCCAATACTTGCCTCGGTGGACCAGGATGGTCTTCTGCGGGCGCATGACAGTTCAAAAGGCGCAATTCTTCGCCTGTGGCTGGACAATGATGTGCGGACAATCCCGATTGTCGGCGAAACCGCGGCATCAGCCATAGAAGCACTTTTTAACGGCATGGATGTCGACGCCATGGACGCCGAAGGCATACTCAATGTCATCGAAGCGGGATCAAGCGTACTGCCAAGCGCGCTTACATCCACGCTGATCGACAAACTCAGAACGATGCTTAACACAATGGATACCGGTATCACCGCTATCCTTTATGATGCAAACGGCGTCGAAAAGGCCAGGGACCAAATAAGGGTTCTTGTAACAAAGTCCACTGCTGTTACCGCGGACTTTTTCCCCAACGGCACCACCATCACCAACAAGGCGCAGGTTCCGGCAACCGTTGAAGTGGGTTACACCATGCAGCTTCAAGCCGTAACCACCCCGATGCGCCTGCACATGGGGGTTACATGGACGATAAAGTCCGGCGGCGATTACGCGACCCTTTCGGATACCGGGCTGGCCACATTCACCTCCCCGGGAACGGTCACTTTAATGGCTTCCCCGGATGTTAAGGGCTTTATGGACAATGTCCTTAAATATGCGGCTCTCGTCGGCGATGATCCGGAAACGATTGCCGGCGCTGTCGCCAATGTTTTGGTGAACATACTGGGCCTGCCCATCTCCACAACAATCGTTAAATACGCCCTTTGGGGCCTTCTGTATGTTGTCGGCACCGACAACGCCGTTGCCTGGAGTTCGGGCGCGATAACAACCGTCGCCAACTACCTGCTGAAACTTAAAACGAACGACACGGTTACCGTGAAAGTCGTCGATAATCTTCCCGTTACAAGTTTCACCATTGCCGGCACCACCACGGTGACGGAGGGCGGCACACAGCAGCTTGCCGCGGCCAACCTCGTTCCGAAAGGCGCCACCACCCAAGGCATCAGCTGGCAGGTTGAAAACACCAACTACGCGGGCATCGGCAGCACCACAGGACTGCTGACAGGCAGAGACGCCGGTTCCAGCACAGGGTCAAAAACAACCAACGTGGTCGCCACCCTTGACGGGGTTTCGGTGTCGAAAGGCATCACCGTTACCGGCAAGAGTCTCGGCGCGGTTACGGAAGTGGAGATCACAGGACCATCCGTAGCGCTCATCGGGGTTATGACGCAAATGGTTGCGAAAACCTACCCGTCACGCCTTGTCGCGTCGATCACCTGGGGTATTCTTGCCGACGACGGCACAACGGAAGTTTTCGCGACTTCAACCTCCTCGGCGGAAAACAGCCTCGTCCGGATCAACAAAAACGGCGTTCTAACGCCGCTTCAGGGCGGGAATGTGACCGTTATCGCCAAAACAAGCGATTCGGTTAAATGTTACTATAAAGTGTTTGTCGGCACGCTTGTCACGGGCATTGCCATTCAGGAATCACCGAATGTTGCCGTAAGCGTACCGCTGTCACAAAGCTATAAAAATACAAACACAACGCTGCACGCTGTTTTCACCCCTTCGGACGCCACCAA
>CAYOAW010000028.1:14398-22173 GCA_964402095.1 uncultured Eubacteriales bacterium
GCGAGCATCAAAGATGTCATCTGGTCCTCCTCGGACACTAAAATCGCCACTGTCAGCGGCGGAACCATTACCGCTGTCCATCCCGGCAACGCTGTAATAACCGCCACAACGGTTGACGGTTTTAAAACCGCGGACTGCTCGGTTACGGTGCGCGCCAATAAAACCAACCTCAACGCCATGATTGACCTCGTCACACAGGCCAACCTGAATCCCAACAACTATCCACCGGAAGATTTCGCGGTCTTTACCGAGGCTCTGCAGCAAGCGCTTGATGTGCAAAGCCTTGAGCTTGCCACCCAGGCACAGTGCGATTCCGCAACGCAGTACCTAGCGTCAACCTTCAACGCGCTCAATCAATATAAACCCCTTCAGGGTATTGAATTAACCTTTGACGGCGCGGCCGCGCCCGATTATAAATCGGTCAAAGTCGGCGTCTTCCAAATTTTCTCAAACCAGTCGCTGCAGTTCTCCTACGCGCTCACCCCCGCGGATGCCGACTATAAATCCATCACCTGGAGTTCAAGCAATTCGAAAATGGATGTCGACAGCACCGGCAAATGCAAACCGAACACGAACGCAGCCACCTGGTCAAAAATCACCGTAACGGCCGTGGATTACCTCGGCAATGTTTTTACGGACAGTGTCACCGTCGCGTTCGCGAATGTGCTGACAACGGGAATCAGCCTTAACACCACTTCCGTCAGCGACGCGCTTGTCAACAACACATACCAGCTCACAGCCACCGTTACCCCGACCGGCACGCCGTTAATCGGCGCGGATATAACCGATGTTGAATGGATATCCAGCGACCCCGCCGTCGTATCCGTCAGCAGTTCCGGTCTGATGACCTATACCGGCCCCGGCACGGCTGTGGTTTCCGCAAAAACAAGGGACGGCGGCCATACAGCAACCTGCACGGTTTCCGTAATCATCAATAAAACCCAACTGAAAGCGGCGCTGGACAAAGTAAACAACGCCAACCTCAACTATGAGCTGTACACGCCGGTCACATGGAACGATTACCTCATCGCCTTGGCGAGAGCACAGCAGGTTTATGACGATCCAAACGCCATTCAGGCAGATATTGACCCCGCGACCGCGCAGCTGAACGCCGCGTACAGCGGGCTTGTCACATACATTTATGCCAACAGCGTAACCATTTGGTACGGCGACAGCGCCGCCGGGGATTTCGTCTCCAAAAATGTAACGCTGCTTCAGAATTTCACCAACCAGTCCATTGACCTTACACTGCGGCTCAGCCCTCTCGATTCCTATTATGAAAGCATCGTCTGGACTTCAAGCAGTTCCACCGTCAGTGTTGACCAAAACGGTGTCTGCAAGCCGACCGCCAATTCCTCCTGCTTTGCCAAAATAACCGTTACGGTTACCTCCTATTACGGCAGGACGATAACCGACAGCGTCTATGTTGCCTTCGCCAACAACTCAGCCACCAGGGTGGATGTTACACCGTCAACCATCAACGCCAGTGTCGGCAATGCTTCGCAAAAAATAACCTATGTTGTCAAATCCGAAGGCACTTTATCAACCGTAAACGCTTCCCTGCAAAATGTTATCTGGTCAAGCGACAATCCGGAAGCCATACCGGTTGACCAAAGCGGCAATGTTTCTTTCTTGAATGCCGGCGCGGCAACGATTAAAGTAACTTCCGTTGACGGCGGTGTTTATGGCACCTGCTATGTTGTTGTCAGCGGCGACAAGACAGCACTCGCTCAGGCGATTGCCTATATCGACGCGCAGCAGGTCAATGTGCAGGACTATGAATATACAACCAGCACGGCGTTTTCCGCGGCATACGCGCACGCAGTTGAAGTATACAACGGCGTGACTTTCAACCAGGAGCAAATTGACGCTGCCACGGCAGCGCTCTACAGCACCTATTCGGCTCTCCAGCCTTATGTGCATATGAGCGGTATTACTATTCTGTATAACGGAAATGAGGCTCCGTCGCATATCGCTGTTAAAGTCGCCTGGTACCAAACCTACAACAGTCAAAGCGTTCAGCTGAGTTCTGTTTTTGCACCGTCCAACGCCATGTACACCTCTATTGCATGGTCATCCAACGACAGCAGTGTCACAGTGGACCAGACAGGCAAATGCACACCTTCCGCCAACAAGGCAGCCGGCGCGCTGATAACGCTTGCCGCAACAGACCATTACGGCAATGTAATGACGGATACCGTTTTCGTTGCCTTCGCCAATTATCCCGTCACCGGGATATCCATTGACAAGACTTCCCTTTCGGCTACCGTCGGCGACGCCCCGGTAACCATCACCTCTTCCTTCACCCCGACCGGCGACTTCGCCGGCACAGGCAAAGCCAGCGTTCAGAAAACCTACTGGTCCTCCAGCGACACGGCGGTTGCCACGGTAAGCCAGAGCGGCGTCGTCACCTATATTGACGCAGGCCAATGCGTCATTACAGCCACTTCCTACGATGGCGATTTCTCAAAAACATGCGCCGTGACCGTCCATGCGGACAAGACAGCTTTAATCAACGCCATCAACGCCATCACCAGCGCGGCGCCTGTTGAAGAACAATACACACCGGAAAGCTGGGCTGTGTTTGCCGCGGCGCTCGCAAACGCAATCGCGGTAAGGGATGTGGAATTTGCGAAGCAGGCGGATGTCGATACCGCGAAAGTCAATTTGAACACCGCCTTTGACGGCCTTGTCGAATATGTCCTGATCAATTCGGTTCAGGTGACTTATGCCGGCGAGATGACAAACGGCTATGTTACAAAAGATGTTCCTTTAACAAGCACTTACCAAAGCCAGAGCATTCAGCTCGGTTACGCGCTTTTACCGGCAGACACAACCATCAGCACGGTCTCCTGGTCCTCCAGCAGCTCCGCGATATCCGTTGATCAAAACGGCCTTTGCAAACCCACCGCCAACAGCGCCTGCATGGCTGTTATTACGGTAACCGCAACCGATTATAAAAACAATGTGCGCACCGGCAGCATTAATGTCACTTTCGCGAACTACCCGGTTACGGGTGTCAGCGTGTCCCCGTCCTCGATAACAAACGCAGTCAACGGCGGCACCGCGACCCTGACCGCCTCCGTAACGCCGACAGGCACTTTGGGTGTCGGCGCAGCGAACTTCAAAGGCGTAACCTGGTCGAGCAGTGACCCCTCCGTTGCCACGGTAACCTCCGCCGGTGTGGTTTCATTCCTCAACTCCGGCAATGTTTCCATTATCGCGACTACACAGGACGGCGGCTTTACGGCAAGCTGTGAAATCACTGTCAGCGCCGTGAAGACATCGCTTTTGGCAGCCATCAATAACCTCGGCACCCTGAAACAAACAGATTATACCCCGGCAAGCTGGGCAGCTATGATGCTGGTATATGATGCCTCGAACGCCGTTTACAACAATGTCCTGGCCAGCCAGGCCGAAGTCGATACGGCAGCGGCCAACCTGAATGCCGCTTACGCGGCCCTGGTGCCTTATGTCTATGTCAGTTCAGCGGCGGTCAGTGTGGGCGGCGTAAGCCAGAACGGATTTGTCGTTATCCATGTTCCGGCGGCATCGGCTTACACATCGTCAAGCGTAACGCTGGGTGTTAACCTTACCCCGCAAAACGCGATGTACACCAACATAGTCTGGTCAAGCAGCAGCTCAAATATTTCGGTTTCGCAAATCGGGCTGGTAAAACCAACCGTAAACACCGCCTGCTACGCGACCATAACCGCACGCATAACCGACCACTTTGGCAACCATTATACGGCTACTGCCGTTGTGGCTTTCGTAAAAGTCGCCGCGGTATCGCTGACCGTTTCACCCGGTGTGATCAATGCCGCCATCAATTCCGGCACCGTTCAGCTGACAGCAGCGATGGCCGGCGAAAACGGCTTGACCCCGGATTTCAGCAAAATCGTCTGGAAATCCAGCAATACCGCCGTCGCGTCAGTGGATCAAAACGGTCTTGTTACAATCGGCATCGGCGGTACAGCCACAATAACAGCCTCAACAGAAATCGGCGAGCTGACCGCAACCTGCACCGTGAATGTAACCATTGATAAAACGCAGCTTGCCGCCATCATCAACCAGGTTATGCAGGCAAATTACCAGCAGTACGACTATACTGCCGAAAGCTATGCCGCACTCACCGCTGCGCTTGCAAGCGCCAGAGCGGTATATGCCAGCATTAATACGGACCAGAACGCGGTTGACCAGGCAAGAACGAATTTGGTTGCCGCCAACAACGCTTTGGTTGCCCATCATACGATCAAATCTGTCGTAATCACCTCTTCCGGTTCGGCCGCAGGTACTCATATTGCGAAGAGCGTCGCGGTTTACCAAACCTACACCTCGCAAAACATCCAGCTTGGCGTGACCATTACGCCCGAAAACGGCGAATATCAAACCCTCGTGTGGAGCTCAAGCTCCTCGACAGTTTCCGTTGACCAGACCGGAAAATGCGTGCCGTCCGAAAACAAGGCTTGCACGGCGATTATCACTGTAACGGCGACGGACATTTTCGGGCATGTTTATTCCGACAGCGTCACGGTAGCCTTTGCCAACATTCAGGTCACATCGGTCACACTGGATAAAACATCACTGACCTTCTTCTACGGCGACGCGGCGCAGACATTGACACCGGCGCTGAAACCGGCAGTTGGCAGCTTAACAACAGCAAATATTAAAACGGTCACATGGGTTTCCAGCAACACCGACGTCGCGACCGTAAGCTCAGCCGGAGCGGTCACACCGGTCCGCGCGGGCACAGCGACCATAACCTGCTACACCGACGACGGCGGCAAAACGGCGACCTGCGCGGTAACCGTCAACGGTCCGCAAGTCACGGCGGTCAGCGGTTCGAATGTTACCGTAAACAGCATAAAGAAAATAGTGTACGGCGTTCCCGAAGGCACAACAAACCTGTCAGCGTATTTAACAACCCCTTACGGAGAACTGGTTTATACGCCGACAGCGCTCGGTTACGGCACCGGCACCAAGATTGATGTGGTGTATAACGGCAATGTCATCGACACCTATTATCTGGTTATTTTCGGTGACGGCGACGGTGACGGATACGCGAACGGCAGCGATGCTACCCTTGCGGCGATGGCAGCTTCCCACATGATCACACCCGACGCGCTGCACGCCTTTGCGCTTGATGTAAACGGTGACGGCAATATCGATTCAACCGACAGCGGGCTGCTTGACCAGGCGGGGCTGTTCCTGTACTCCATTAACCAAACTAAACCTTATTAATCCCTAAAAAATCGCGAAGGCTGCCGAAATCACATTTCGGCAGCCTCTTTTTTTGAACCGCAGCGGTTAAATATATGGTATTATATATAATATATATGAGTAAGAAAAAGCGGAGGCTTCTGTATGGAATCAAACAATGTCAAACCAATCCTCGGCACCTGGTTCGAATTCCGGCACCACAGCCGTGAAGAGGGCAAATATTGGAACCCTGCCTGCCAAAACTTCACCCCCGCGCAGTGGCGTGAAAAAGTCAGCGAAATAAGCGGCACCGGCATGGAATATATCGTACTGATGGCATCCGCCATTGATTCCGAAGCATATTATCAATCCTCCGTTTTCCCCGGCGCCGGTTTGGCCTGCGGCAATCCGGTTGAAACGCTGCTTTCGCAGGCCGACCAATGCGGGCTGAAGGTTTTTATAAGCAACGGATTTTACGGTGACTGGCGGAAAGCGCGAAAAAACATATCGGATAAAACCGTTGTCGCCCGAAGCTTAAAAGCCATGAATGAGCTTGCGGAGCAGTTCGGGCACCATCCGAGTTTTTACGGCTGGTATTTTCCCAACGAAACCTGTATTATCAGGCATTTCAACCGCCGCTTTATCGCGTATGTCAATATCTGCTGCGGTGAAAGCCGCCGGCTGATGCCGGAGAGCAAAACGCTCATCGCGCCGTACGGTACAAGCCTTGCAAAGGCAGATGATAAATATGTTAAACAGCTTGAAAGCATGAATGTCGATTTTATCGCTTACCAGGATGAAATCGGCGTTAAAAAAACCACGGTTAAAAACAGCGCCGGGCACTATGAAAAACTCAAAATTGCCCACGACAAGGCCGGGAGAAGCGCCCTTTGGGCGGACATCGAGCTGTTTGATTTTGAAGGCATTGTTTACCGCAGCGCGCTTGTTCCCGCCGAATTTTCCCGTGTCAAACAACAGCTGGCTGCGGTTTCGCCTTACGTTGATACCATCCTTGCCTACCAATACCAGGGGCTGATGAACAAACCGGGAACCGGCGCTTTCGCGGGGCACCCGGCATCGGAAAAACTGTATGCGGATTATATGGAGTGGCTTAAACAAAGGTAGAGCGGCACCGGCGCTGTTCTCTGCATGGCAAGTGATTTGTTGCCAATCAATGAAAAGAATGGGTATGTCCCGGCTTGGATGGTTGTGTTTCGTATTGCTGACGGCTTTGGCTCTATACTAAATGTTGGGGTACAACAAACAGTACAGAGCCCTTAGAAATTTATTTCAGCTTTTTAAAATATAAGCTATATCAGGTCTTTTGTTTTGCAGGCAAGGTAAAGAGGAATATTTGTCAAATCACCGTTCTTGATATAACCCATTTTGGAATATCGAATTGCATGTGCCGGTGTTTGTTCTGCAATAAAGTTTTTGAAACTTACGGCTAATTTGCTTTCGCCTCCCTTTACCTCGACCGGAACAATATCGGTCCCGAGCTGAAGCAAAAAGTCAATCTCGCTGTTTTTCCGGGCAAAATATCTGGGTTCAACCTCGAACAGTCCTTTAATCTGCTGAAGGATATAATTTTCGGTAAGCGGACCTTTAAACTGATAATCTGATTTTAAAAGGATTGCGGAATTATCAATCCCCGCCATGTGTTTTAGCAGTCCTGTATCAAAAATAAAGAGCTTAAAGTGACTTAATTGGTCAAATGCAGAAAGCGGATGCTCAGGTTTTGAAACATTGTATGTTCTGTTCAGCATCCCTGCCGATACAAGCCATTCAATTGCCTCTTCAAATTCCCTCGCCCTGCCGCCTTCCTTAACACAACCGAAAATAAACTTTTCGTTATCCTTCGCAAGCTGTGTTACAATGCTGCGAAACACAAGCAAAATCCTGCCGCTGTTAACTTTGCCGTTATGTTTTGCAAAATCATTTTCATATATTGTTATTAATTCATCTTGAATTCGATTGATTTTTTGCGGGTCTTTAAATTGTACCCAAGACAAAACACATTCAGGCATACCGCCTATTATCAGATAACAATTATAAGCGTCAAGCAACTTTGCATGAAATATTTCTTCAATCGCTTGCCCTTTTTTTATAGTGCAATAATAAGTATATAATGATATATCAATGGCGGCGAGAAATTCGTCAAAAGTTAACGGATAAACATTAAGGATATTAACCATTCCGACAGGATAGGATTTGGGTTGCGCTAACAACGTACCAAGCAGGCTGCCAGCCGAAACAACATGGTATTCATTAGCCTTTTCATTGAAGTACTTCAATGTATTAAGCGCAGCGGAACACTCTTGAATTTCATCAAAAATGATTAACGTTTTCTCAGGAACAATTTTTTCACCACTCAACAAGGTTAACAGTTCAATTATTCTGTGAGGATTTTTATTGCTTTCGAAAATCGACTTTAACTCCTTCTCTTCATCAAAGCTAAAGTATACAAAATTATCATAGGTTTTGCCGAATTCTTTCATCAGCCAGGTTTTACCGACTTGCCTTGCACCTTTTAGGATAAGAGGCTTCCTGTCGCTTCCGATTTTCCATGCAATCAG
>CAYOAW010000029.1:0-3410 GCA_964402095.1 uncultured Eubacteriales bacterium
TATTTCACAATTTATGCTGATATTCATTAAAAACAGTGATTTTCTTTCAAACTGAAATAATCATCAAATGCAACAATGATATGGTCGATCACTTTAATGCCGACAGTATCTAAAGCGGCTGTTATCGTTTTGGTAATGTTAATATCTTCTTGCGACGGCGACAAACTTCCGCCGGGATGGTTATGCGCTAAAATAACGCTGCAAGCTTTATAACGCAAGGCTAATTCAACAACAATTCTTGTATAGACCGGCACTTCATTTAAAGTGCCGTTTTGAACAAGAGCAGCATAATTAAGCTTATTTTGAGAGTTTACACAAATAAGATAGAAACATTCATAATGTTTTTCAACGAATAATGTTTTGGCATAGGCACCGGCTTTGTCAGGACTGTTCAACAAAGTTTTTTCGTTTTGTTCATTCCATTTCAATCGAGTATACCTTTTTGCCAAAGCTGAAACAATTGAAACCGCAACGGCTGTGTTTTCACTAACATTGCATGTATTACAGATATCTTGCGGGTCGGCATCGCACAACGCAGTAAGAGAGCCATAGGCGTTTATCATCCGATGAGCTATCTCATTTGTATCTTTTCTCGGTATTGTATTAAATAAAACCAGTTCAAGCAGCTGATGGTCATTGAAAGAATCCGGCCCTTCGTTTTTAAATCTCTCTCTTACCTTTTTACGATGACCCTCATGCAAATTATCCAGTGTAAAGCCCCCTTAACAATTATTTCAAGTAACTTTTATTGTTCATTTAAAATTCATTGTAGCACAAATAATTCTAGTTTTAATTATAGTTTATTATTATGCAGGTACAGTGTTTATTTTTTTTCCTAACTGTATTATAATATTAAAAATTATTCAATTTGATTTGAGAGGATGTTTAATCTTGTTTGACATTGATGAACTCTTGAAAAATATCAAGAGAATTCATTTTATTGGAATAGGCGGAGCAGGTATGTGCCCGCTTGCCGAAATACTGCATAGCGAAAATTTTGAAATTACCGGATCCGATAATAATGAAAGTGACAATTTAAGCAGGATGCGTGCGCTGGGAATACCTGTTTTTATGGGGCAAAAAGCAGAAAATATTAATGGCGCTGAAATGATTGTTTACACCGCAGCTCTTTTAAACGACAATCCAGAACTTTGCGCGGCAAAAGCTTCCGGCATACCAACTTTTGAGCGTTCCAAACTGTTCGGTTCAATCACAAGAAGATATAACAATTGTATTTGTGTAAGCGGAACTCACGGAAAGACTACAGTAACATCAATGATTACGCAGATTATGATAGAGTCCGGGCTATCCCCTACTGCCGTTATAGGAGGCAAATTACCTCTGACAGGGACTAACGGGATTGTCGGCCGGAGCGAAAACATGGTTTGCGAAGCTTGTGAATTTGTTGATACTTTCCTTGACCTTTCTCCCGATGTTGCTGTTATTTTAAATATAGACGCTGACCATCTTGATTATTTTAAAACGATCGACAACCTTATTTTATCATTCACTAAATTCGCATCAAAGGCAACACGGGCTCTCATTTATAACGGAGATGATAATAATACGCTGAAAGCAATTTCCGGCATTACCGGTAAAAATGCCATCACTTTCGGGTTTAGTGAAAGCAATGATTATCACGCCAAGAACATTGTATTGGACCGGGCTTACCCTAATTTTGATGTTGTATACAAAGGTGAAACGCTTGGCCATATTCGGCTGTCTGTTCCCGGGAAGCATAATGTTGCTAACGCTCTTGCCGCTATTGCTGCTGCAATGGATTCCGGAGCTTCATTTTCAAAATGCGCTGAAGTACTTCATGATTTCAGAGGAGCCGGGAGACGATTTGAAATTCTCGGAAAATATAAAGGAATAACCATCGCAGATGATTATGCGCATCACCCAAGGGAACTTCAGGTTACCCTTGAAGCAGCAATGCTTATGGGTTATAAAAGAGTTTGGGCAGTATTTCAGCCCTTCACATTTTCCAGAACTTCAATGCTTCTGCAGGAATTCGCCAACGCACTGAATATCGCAGATAAAGTCGTCATGACAGAGGTTATGGGTTCACGCGAGGTAAACACTTATCATATATATACAGCCAATCTTGCCGAAAAAATCCCCGGCAGCGTTTGGTTCAATACTTTTGATGAAGTCGCACAACACATTGTCGATAATGCCGGCGATGGAGATTTGGTGATAACGCTTGGTTGCGGAGATATTTATAAAGCCGCAAAAATAATGATTAAGAAACTTCAGCGCTGATTTTATTTAATAATCCGGGATGGCTTAAGCCGTCCCTTTTTTTTCGTTTCATGCTTTTTACTGTATTTTTCATTTTATTGTCCACTCTGAAAGATTCTATTATTTTTTGAAGCGTTTTGTTATATGTAAAATCATCAAGTTTACTTGTCTTTAAATACTCCATCGTTTTTTCAGGAAATTTTACAAAACAAACCGATAACGCCCAGGCAACTGACATTTTTACATAATAGCCATCATGGATTATCCTGCCAAATGTTTCAAGCAAATAATCGATATGCTCTTCATCTGTGTAATAATTCATCAACATAACTACTGCAAAACGAACCTCAAATTCACCGGGAGAAAATAAATATTTTATTAATAAATCAAGTATTTCCGGTTTAAATTTGCGGGCAACATGAAGGCTCGCACAAAAACTATCACAAATTCCCCAGTTATCAATTTTCCCGACATAGTTCTCAATTAAGACAATTATTTCATTTATATCTGCTTTTGCATAACCTATAACAAAGCCTTGCAGAATAATTTCTTCAAAGGTTTTATTTTCGGCCGACTCTAAAAATCCGCGCCAATTTCCACAGGATATTTGCTTTGCTATTTTTCTGAGGATGGGGATACGCAAACCTAAAACATGCTTAGCGTCGGGATTAAGTTTTTCTACAAATACGGCATAGTCTTCTTGAGCCAGTGAATTTAAGTACTCGCAAAATTCGGCATATTCATTTTTACTCCATATCTTCCTGTTCAAGTTCATTCTTTTCACCCCAATGTTTATGTTGAAATAACAATCTCTATTATATAGGATTAATATAAAATATCATACATGCTTTTGTAATTGTAAATACATGAATGTTATGATAAACTTGAAACAATATAATAATATGGGGGTAAACATATGAAATATGCCATTAACCGCACAAACCACAGCGATTTTGAATTCTATGAGATAAATAAAAGACCGGGAAGAGCTTACTTCATTCCATACGGTTCAAAAGAGTCTCTCAAAAACACACCGGTTTCATCGGAGCGTTTTTCATCCGATATTGTCAAAGTGCTTTCCGGAGAATGGGATTTCAAATATTATCCCAAAAAATCAAATCTGCCCGAAATATTTGACACTGACAGTGAAATCTTTGATAAAATCA
>CAYOAW010000029.1:3510-21116 GCA_964402095.1 uncultured Eubacteriales bacterium
AAGCATATTCATGAAGGTGAAAACGAACTTCTTGCGGTTGTTCATAAGTGGTCAACGGGAACATTTCTTGAATGCCAGGATATGTTCAGAGAAAACGGCATTTTCAGAGATGTTCTGCTTTATGAAATGCCAAAGACTTTTATTAACGATTATTTTCTTGAAACATTAAAAAATGATAATTGCTGGAACATAAACGCTCAAATCGCAATATGCGGTAATTTAGCAGATTACAACATCAAAATTGAGATTTATGACAACGGCAAAATTATTGCCTCAAACAGCGCTCCTGCGTCCGAGTTGACAAGTATTAAGTTTAATGATTTGCCGGTTGAAGAATGGAATGCCGAAATACCCAAAATATACGAAACTTTTATTGTTCTTAATAAAGGCGATTCTGAAATTGAGGCGGTCAGGAATTTCACCGGGTTTAAACAGATAAAAATCCTCAAGAATGTGTTCACTTTTAACGACGCAAAAATCAAGATTAAAGGCGTTAATCATCACGATACTCACTATAAGAATGGTTATGTTATGTCTTTTGCCGACTTGGAAAAGGATATAAAATTAATGAAATCGCTGAATGTGAACGGGGTACGCACCTCTCACTACCCGCCGGACGCAAATTTGCTTACGCTCTGTGACCTTTACGGGCTTTATGTGATTGATGAAGCGGATATTGAAACGCATGGCTGCGGAAGTTTTCCCCATTTCAGGATAAATATGATCAGCAATAATGTTAAATGGATTCCCCGATATGTTGACCGAGTCAGCCGAATGTATTACAGGGACAGAAATCATACTTGTGTAACCATGTGGTCCTTAGGCAATGAGGCGGGCGGATATAAATGCCAGGATGCGTGTTATGAATTTTTGCACGAAATATGCCCGGCAATTCCTGTTCATTATGAAGGCGTTATCCGCACACCGAGGCATTCATACGATGTCGTTTCCGAGATGTATACAAGTACAGGTGATTTAATAGCAGTTCGTGACGGCACAAGAGGTAAAAAGTATAAAAACAAACCCTTCTATTTATGCGAATACTGCCACGCCATGGGTGTCGGGCCTGGTTGTTTGGAGGAATATTGGGATATTATTTACTCCTCTGACACTTTTATGGGTGGTTGTATATGGGAATGGGCAGACCATGCTGTGTACCATGAGGAAGGCAAATTCAAGTATACATACGGCGGAGATCACGGTGAAATTAAACATGACGGCAACTTTTGTGTGGACGGGCTTGTTTATCCGGACAGGACACCGCATACCGGCGCTCTGGAAATGAAGGCGGTTTACAGGCCTGTCAGAGTTAATCTAACCGAACAGGGAAGTTTTATTTTTAAAAACACAAATCGATTCCGAAACGCCGATTACATCACAGTAAAATGGTTCTTACTGAAAAACGGAGAAAAGACAGATACCGGCAGTTTCGGTCTTGATATTGCACCATGCGGTGAACAAGAAATCAACCTAGATCTTAATTTAACCGGAAATTGTGACATATATATCAATTTCATCTATCTCAATGAATTTGAGCAAGAACTGGCAAAAGAGCAAGTGTTATTGCAGGAAGAAACTGCTGATGAAAATGATATTGAGCCAGGCAATCGTTTAGATGTCAAAGAAGACGGTGATTTACTTAATATATGCTTTGATAATGGGTTTGCGGTATTCAATAAAGCAACAGGTAATTTAGAATGCTACAATGTTAACAAAAAAGAAATGCTGAATCAAACTCCGATTACATCAAAAGGATTTTTACCGAACATTTTCAGGGCGCTTCTTGATAATGATAACAGAAGAAGAAGCAATTGGCTGAAGTTAAGCTATAATAATTATAATGTTAGACTTGAACATTTTGATTATGAGGATAAGAATGGTTATGAAGCCGTTAAAACCAAGTTTATGATTTATAATACCAAAACCGATCTTTTCAGCGTTGATTTGGCATATTTAATAAACTCGGCCGGCTCCATAAAAGTAACTGCGAGATTAGAGCCCCGGAATACAATCTTCCTGGAAACAGATTTGCCAAGGTTTGGCTTGATGCTTGAAATGCCGAGAAACTTTGATCATATAGAATACTATGGTTTGGGTGAATTGGAAAATCTTTGTGATTTCAAGGCACAGTCAACTATCGGTATTTATAAAAATGATGTTGACAGGATGCACGAACCGTATATTAAACCGCAGGACAACGGCAATCACACACAGGTACGATGGTTGAAAATAACCGATAACGACGGTGCCGGAATAATGTTTTGCTGCAGCAAAAACAAATTCAGTTTCAGCGTGCATAGCTATACGCAGAAGCTGTTGCAAGAAGCAAAGCATCAAGAAGATCTTTGTGACCAAAATACGACCGTTTTAAGCATTGACGGTTTTATGCGCGGCGCCGGAACAGCAAGCTGCGGGCCCGACACACTTCCCGAATATACTTTTGACGCAAAAGACGGTTTGGAGTTTGAATTTATAATGAAACCTGTTATTTAACAATAAACAAAGCATTTAGAAGCACCCTCGAAAACAGAAAGTTTCGGGGGTGCTTATCTATAGAATATTATTAAAAATTAAATTGCGGCAAGTATACTTTGTGAGCTTGTTTCATTTCCTCAAAACACTTTGATGCCTTATCCCAGTCACCTATCAATGGGTGCACTAGAAGAGCATTTAACGCATCTTCATCTGAACCGGATATTGCAGCTTTAACCGCATACTTTTCATATTCTTTGACAATACGCATAAGACCGATTATATGACGGTTGTCAACATTTTCAATCTGAACAGGAATCGCTCCATCTTTGCCCACCACAGCAGCTATTTCCACAACATCATCTTTATCCATAAATGAAAGCGTATTTCCGTTTTTTATATTGACAACATTTATTGTTTGTTTATCATTGGCAATAGCATCAATTAATGAAACGGCTGCCAGTGAATATTTATGTCCGCCGCGTTTATCAAGCAAATCAGGTTTCGTTACAAGATTCTCATCTGAATACATATCAAGCAGCTGTTCTTCAATCTCCATACAAACCTGCGCCCTGCTTTTTTCCTCAGTTCTCAAGTGCTCAAGTTTAGCCTCTCTGCCATAATAATATTGTAAATAGGATGATGGTATTGACTTGATTGCTTTAAGACAGTCAACAGAAAAACCGTCATCTTTTATATTTTCCATCACTTTTGTTGAGAAGCCTGAAGCCATCATATCCGGCAATATTTCTTTCCCGTTTTTTTTCACAGAGGTTATCCAGCTTAAATGATTAAGCCCGACATATGTAATAATGCTGTCCTCACCGGAAATTTCGCGGGTATCATCAAGCATATTGATCGGAACATTGCATAAACCAATATTTTTAACTTTTGTATTGTTGAGTATAAATTCAGTTATTATTCCGGAAGGATTCGTAAAATTTATTAACCATGCATCAGGGCAAATCGACTCAATTCTGCTGCAAATGTTCTGCATAACCGGGATGGTTCTTAATGCTTTAAAAAAGCCTCCGATTCCCGTTGTTTCCTGACCGATTAAGCCATATTTGATAGGGATTGTCTCATCCAAATGGCGAGCAGGCAGTTTACCGACCCTAATTTGCGTTACGATGAAATCAACACCCTGCAAAGCGGCATCAAGATCATCAGTCAGCAGCACATCACAATCAATATTAGCTTTTTTAAGCATACGAATACAAAGATTGCCGACAATTGTTCTTTTTCGTTCATCAATATCCATAAAGGCAATGCTTTTCAGTTTCAGGGAATCTCTTGCCTTTATAAAGCCATCTATTAATTCCGGGCAATAAGTACTTCCCGAACCAATAACAGCAACACTGATTTCTTTCATTTTAAACATCTCCAATTAATTATTATCTTATTTATAATTTTGAAATATCCAATTGACGCAACCGGTAACCGGCGGATGGTCAAGTTTTATAAATTTATATGCGCGATTACTTCTTTCGCTTACCTTTTTCTTTAACACATCAATATAAACATCTGAAGGCAATTTTGTATGAATTGATCCTGAAAGAACAACTTCAATATATTCCCCATTAAAATCAAGCTGCTTTGTGTGGGCTGTAATAAGATCAGCTCCCCGCTCAGCCATCATCGAAATATATTCTAAAGCAACTTCGTCGCCACTGTTTGCAGCTTCAAAAAAGATGTCAATTAAAGCCATAATATATTTTTCCGCATTCTCGCCTTCAAGTTCCGAGAGAATACCAACAAACTGTTCTCTGCTATTAATATTATACTTATCAAAAAATAGTTTTGTCATGACAGTTTTTCTTAACCCAAGATATACTTCATCATAAATAAGTCTAAAAGATGTTATAGCAATCCAATGTCCATTGCCGATATCTCCGGAAAAATCTCCTAACCCTGCGAGTTGAAGCATTTTACCTTTTGAGTCAATGGCATTACAACAGGTTCCGGTTCCGCAATTATATCCTATTGCCGCGCCGGTTTCTGACCCAGCCTTGACAACAATAAAACCATCATTAAAAATCTCAAAGTTTCTTAACCCCATTGCCTTAAGTTTTTCGCACATTATTTCATATTGGAAACGATGGTCAATGCCTGCAAGACCCATGAGCGTAAACTTCACAACATTCCAGGTTATTCCCGCTTTGGATATAAGACAGTTCAGTCCGTCCCAAATAACTGCTGATGCTTTATCAAAAGCCTGTTCATAATTTTCGTGATTGCTGCCGGCGCCTTTTATAGATAACACAAGATTCTTGTTTTCGTCAAACAGTGCAAATTCTGTTTTTGTTCCTCCGCCGTCGACTCCTATATAGTAGTTCATCTCAACCTCCATTATAATTGTTCAAAAAAATCGTTGCATACTTCTTCAAGACAGTATTTACCGCGGCGGTAAGGCTCCCGATCAATCCACATACCATTTGTAAAATCCGGTACAGGAACAGGTAAACTACCCATAGCAACTGATTGTTCCGAAAGACAGGTTATTGACATCCAGGCTGCCGTATCATAAACATCAATGGGCGGTTTCGTATTATTAATTGCACTTTCAGCGAAAGCAGAAAGCACCAAAAAATCCATCCCGCCATGTCCGCCTGCATGTATGCCATCCTTGGCATATTGTTTCCATAATGGATGCTCATATTTATTTCTGTAAGGTTCAAAAGGTTCCCAATCATGTGCGGGACTGCTATCCTGCAGATATATTTTATTGGTATCCTCCATCCAGAGCCCTTGTGTGCCTTGAATTCTGCAATTCCTTGAATAAGGCCTTGGCAATGTGCAGTCATGTATCAGCAATATCGTTTCGCCATGAGCACATTTTATCATTGTTGTTACAACATCGCCTTGTTCAAAATTATAATTATTAAGGTCGTAACCTTTTGGCAAATTATCTAATATTCCTTCATGCAATCCCCGTGCTTTACTTGCCATGGAAGTCAGTGTTAAAAAGCGGTTGCCCCTATTAATATTTAAAAGTTTTGAAAGCGGGCCGAGTTGGTGAGTTGGATATAAATCGCCGTTGCGGTTCATAAAGTTATAAAGCCTTCCGTGCCGGTTTTCTCTGCCATATGTTATTTCATCGCGCAAGTCATGCTGATAACCGCCCTGCACATGAATAATTTCGCCAAAAAGCCCTAACCTCTGCATATTAAAAAGCGCCAGTTCATTTCTGTCATAGCAACAATTCTCAAGAATCATACAGAACTTTCCGGTTTCTTCCGAAGTGCGAACCAACTGCCAACACTCTTCAGTTGAAGCGGCACCTCCAACCTCAAAGGCAACATGCTTGCCTGCACGCATCGAATCAACAGCAATACGGGAATGTGTTATCCAAGTGGTACAACAAAGAATAGCCGTTATATCTTTTCTTGCAAGCAGTTCCCTGTAATCAAGATACATATCCGGTGTATTTCCCGCTTTTTCCTGTACAATTTTAACACCATTCTGAGCCCTGTCTTCATATTTATCGCAAACCGCTGTTACCATAACTCCTTCAACAGAAAGCAGTTCAGCAAGCATTCCGCTGCCTCTTCCGCTAATCCCTATTACTCCGAACTTCGTTTTTTGATTGCTCATAATTCCCCTCCAGATACATTAATCTTTTTTAAAGCATTAACTTATATTATACAAAGGATATGTAAAAAAGGCAATAGAACTGCCGAATAAAGCGCACGAAAAAAGTTAAGACATACAAATGTATGTCTTATAAACAAATTCTCCTATTTAAACATTTTTCTGAATTGCCGCTGCCATTTATACAAATATAAGCTGATTATTTTTGTTAATGAATAATCATATAAAATAAAGGCAACTGTCCCGAATCCAAGTAAAATCGGGACAGCATAGGTTCCGAAATTATCAAGTTCATCGATTGTTATTCCCATAAACTTCATCATTAAATAGTATGAAACAGTTATGGCACCATTAAAAATTATAAGCTTTAATATTAATTCCGGTGGTTTTTTCATGTGGCTCTCAAGAAAAGATTTTAAAATCGGATAATATCCAAAAAAAGCGGTATAAATCACTGCTACTTCTTTGTTTGGAAGAATCAGCAATGATAAAATACTGACAGACAGATAAACACCCAATGCCCATTTTTTGTTAATCTCAACAATAACAGGGATAAGCAAAGCTGCTGCTGCTGCCGGCAAAGCATATGTTAAAAAAGGTACGATTGAAACCATAAACATAATTGATACAGAAAGAGCGGCAACAATGCCGCCCAGAGCAGTTTTTGAACTTTTTTTCAACATTCTTACACGCCTCCTGCTGTTTCAGCAACAAGGTATCAAGTCGCCGCCAAAGCATTCGCAGCAACAATCCGTACAAATTAAACCTGTACATATATCACAGCCGCTGCAACCGCTGTCATTGCTTCTTTCCGTTCTAAACCCGCCGCTTCTTGATTTATTAATACTTTTTAACGCAGCGCTGTATTCGTTGTTAGTCGGGTCCATATTACAAGCGATTTGATAATTTTTAATCGCTTCCTCAAGCCAGCCTCGCCTGTTATGGACTGTTCCTTTCAAAAAATACCATTCTGCGCTTCTGATTCCGGGCGGGATACCATCCAGCAGTGTTTCAGCATCGTCAATTCTTCCGCTTTGAATTGTTGCACGGATATCCTGATACTCCGAACGCGGCTGTTTATTATATTGGTAATTGTCGCCCCCCGGGGACTGATAATTTCCGGAGCCAAAACTGCCGCCACGGTTCATAATAATTGAATCATAAGCATCATTGACTTCCTGCATCTTTTTTTGAGCTATACCGGAAAGCGGACCATTGCTGTAACTATCCTCATTATATTTACGGGCAAGCTCTTTATATGCTTGTTTTACAAGTTCTTCGTTCGCATTTTCCGGGATTCCAAGAACTTCATACGGATTTTTCACGGTCACACCTCCTGTCTTTTTTCAAGACTCTTTCCGTTTCGTTAGCAAGTCCATCATAAATTATATTTTCCAATATCGGTTTAAACCGGTAAATATCAAGAAGTTCAAAAGCAAGTGCCGCTTCTCCTGCCGTCGTATTTAAAAGCTGACGTGCATATTCGCAAAACTCTTCATTATATTTTTCTGTTTTATAGAATGGGTTGAAATTATTATTTTTAAGATCATCGTTTAAATCATCAACAGCATCAATTATATAAATCCAACGGCCGATTAAATAGCCAAGTCGTCTGAGAATCGTAATCCTTTGCTCGTCATTTTCCCCTGCAATAAAAATCGACGATAATGCTTTTGCCGTCGGATCGGCTGCGATATCAATTCCACATTCTTTATTCATTTCAATCGCCCGTTGCTCCTTCATTGCTTGGCAAACAATTTTTTCCACTTCAGGCAAACGGCGTTTTGCTTTCCAATGCATAAGCGCAATAAACGGAAAAGAAAAGCACATCGCAATTTTTTTAATAATTCTGCTGTCAACGATATTATCTTTAACTTTATAATATGACATAATCACAGCAGTATCAGAACAAAAATCAAGATCGTTGTTTTTACCAGAGCAGGTCTTGCATTTAACAAGCGGATTATAATGGCAACGTTTGATTTTAAAAGAAGGGCACGAGGAAGAAATCGATAATTTTAAAAGCAGAAGAAATGTATAATCATAATTCAATAACAACTGGGCAATCGGTGAATAACTTTTACCCAGTCTTTTGCACAAAGAACAGTATATCCCTTTATATATCTCATAATCTTTTACTTTAAGATCAGGTTTGTAAGCTTTTATGTAGCCAAGCAAGAACTCTCCTCCATTATCCATATATCTATATTTTATAGGATATTATAGTGAAATAAATTAACATATTGTTAATTTTTACTCAATTATGAAGGCCCATTGCCCGGCAAACCTTCAGGGCAGGCCCTACATCGTTGCAAGTCATCAATTCAACGCCGCAATTTATGCAGTATTTCACCTCATCCTCTGTATCAGGGCACCATACCCATGGGCGAATCCCCTTTGAAATGAAATCACTCACAAGATTTTTTGTTACCTCTTTTACATCCATTCCTACGGCGTACATTTTTGAGTATGTGCCTTCATCGCCATCTGCAAATGTATGAAAATTCTGTTTTGTGAATCCTTGTGTGCGAACTCCGTAAACATCATGCAAATATGCTACCATTTCGCCTGAAAAAGAAGTAAAAACGCATCTGCCTGTTAACAAGCGTTCGCGTAATATATTTAATGCAATATCTGCGGATTCTTTATCAACATCTTTAATTTCAATATTGAGCAACAAGTTATGATATGGCGCAACAATATCGCAAAATTCTTCAAGTGTTAATACCTGCTCCCCTTTGTACTTAGCGTTGAATTTAACGCCTGCATCAAGCAGTTTAATTTCATCAATACACTTTTCTCTTATAAGTCCTGTTCCGTTTGTTGTTCTGTCAACTTTATCATCATGCATAATAATAATTCTTTTGTCTTTAGTTATTCTAAGATCGGTTTCGATCATATCAACTCCGGCTTCTATGGCAGATAAAAAAGATACCTTTGTGTTTTCCGGATATAAAGATTTCAAACCTCTGTGGCCGGCAACTATTATTTTGTTATACGGTAGGAATTTATTCATCCTCACAGACCTCTATAAATTATTTTATTAATATTAACATTATATTGTATCGTTGTAAAGCTAATTACATTGAAATGCCTAATTACCTTAATTGTGAAATGCCGACTAAATATCTTGTCAAAAAACAGATCAAGTAGTATACTTGATCTCGTTAAAATCAACGAATTATTGATTTATAAAACAATTGGCGCATCAAATAATTCAATTGAAAGGCATGTTAAATTAATGGCTGACTTTTTTCTTGAAATGCATGTTCATACTTCCGAAGTAAGTCCTTGCGCATTTATATGTGCTGAAAAGGTGGTTGAAATATATAAAGCGGAAGGATACAACGGAATTGTCATAACAGATCACATGTGCAATCATACATTTAAAAATATTGCCAATTCTACATGGGAAGATAAAGTAAATTATTTTTTGCAGGGATACCGGCTTGCAAAGCATTCCTCCGGCAATGATTTTTCCATCATGCTTGGTATGGAGATATGTTTTTCAGCAGAAACAAATGATTATCTTGTTTATGGTATTGACGAAGAATTTTTGTATCATAATGAGAATATGATCAGTATGGGATTAAGGAATTTCAAAAAGCTCGCTGAAGAATATGGTCTTCTTGTTTTTCAAGCACATCCTTTCAGAAAAGGAATGCATATTTCAGATTATCGCCTGCTTGATGGCATTGAGGTTTATAACGGAAATTCAAGTCATAATTCAAGCAATGATATCGCAATGGCTTGGGCTGATAAATATTCATTGAATAAAATTTCCGGATCTGATTTTCATTGCTATTTTGGTATGCATCCCGGCGGAATTTACTTTACGAAAGAAATAAAAACAAACGCAGAACTATTAGAAGCCCTGCGTGAAAATAAATATAAACTTCGGTAAGTATTTATGATTACATATTGAGTTTTCCCGCAGCTTTATCCTCAAAATAGGAAGAGTTTGCGGGAATTACAAATTTAATCCCTTTTTCTACAATCTCAAAAGTACAGTCTTTGCCTTGCATTTTTTCTCCGTCACAGTTAATAGCAGCTACCTCATCACAATGTATACTGATTTTTTTGCCTCTTACATACTTTGTAATATCCCAGTTCAAGTGCTGCCCAGCTTTATATTTATTAACCAGACCCAATAGCTTTAACCTGCCCATGTTTTTCTTAACAATAATAAAATCGAGTAAACCGTCATCAGGAATTGCAAGAGGCGCTGCTTTAAAACCACCGCCGTACCAACGTGAATTCCCTGCGACACAAAAGAGCGTGTTTTGGGTAAAGGGTTCACCATCATCAACAGATATGGTGAATATATTGTTCAATTTCTTTAAAAAGCAATAAAGCATCGATGCGACATAAGCGCTCTCGCCTTTCATAAAGGGTAATTTTTTAAAACTGGACTGTTTCGCATTAATCTCTGCGTCAAAGCCCATAGAGCATTGATTAATCGCAATATTATCGCCGCACTTAATTACATCAAGATCCGTTGCCGTACCTTTAACTTGGGCATCAATATCAAGGAACTGCTCTTTTGTGCCAAAAAGCCGTATGAAGTCATTGCCGGAACCGAGAGGAATAATTGAAACCTCAACATTTGAATAACCAAATGCGCCGTTAACCACTTCATAAAGGGTTCCGTCTCCCCCGCATGCGTAAAACCGAATATGGTCACCTGTTTTTGCCAGTGCTCTGACAAAGTCAACAGCCTCATATGCCGCAGAAGTAACATGAATTGAAAAGTCCAATGAATTATCGATGCAATACTTTTCAATAATCGGCTTCAGCTCACATGCCGGCTTTCCTTTGCCGGCTGCAGGATTGATAATGAATACATGTTTCATCAAATAGCCCCCTATTTAAAATACATGAATACTTGGCATTTAATCATCCCGTTATAAAGCTTGCGTCTCTTATCAGCTTTTCTTCCGAAAGACTCCTCAAAAGTTTCAGAAGGACTTATGATACTGTAAGACCAGCCTTTTTTTTGAATAAATATTTTGCCCATTTCTTTATACAATTGCTCCGATTGACCTAAATCAAGCATTCTCTCCCCATACGGAGGATTGCATATAACTGTGCCATTATCTGTTAACGGGCGAAATTCTTTAAAATCAGCAACGCTTAATTTAATTTTATCCGACACTCCTGCGCGTTTTGCATTGATTTTTGCAATTTCTATTGACTTTTCGTCAATATCTGAACCAAAGGCAAAAAAATCATCGACAGCGCGAACTAATGATTTTGCACGTTCACGCTCATCAAGCCAAACCTTCTCATTGATGACGTCCCATCTCTCAGCGGAAAAATTCCGGTTTAAACCGGGAGCAATATTTTGCGCAAGCATCGCGCCTTCAATTAAAATCGTTCCGGAACCGCATAGAGGATCATAAAGTTTGTGATATGGGCGAAGTTTTGATATATTACAAAGCGCTGCTGCAAGCGTCTCCTTCAGCGGTGCAGAATTTGCTTCTGTCCGGTATCCCCGCTTATGAAGCCCTGAACCTGATGTATCAATAAGCAAAGACGCTTTATCTTTCAATATGGAAAACTGAATTTGATGGACAGGGCCTGTCTCTTCAAACCATTCCTGTTTATATTTTTGTTTTAAACGTTCAACAACAGCCTTTTTAATTATTGATTGACAGTCACTCACACTAAAGAGAGTTGAGTTTATCGAATATCCTTTTACAGGGAACGCATCTGTTTGTCCAAGCCAAAATTCCCAAGGCAGAGATTTTGTCCCTTCAAAAAGTTCATCAAAACTATGCGCAATAAAATCCCCTACCAAAATTTGTATTCGTTCTGAATAACGAGAATTTATATTTACCCTCGCAAGTAAACTCTCATCTCCGGTAAAAAGCACTTTGCCGTTTTCCGATATTATACTTTCTGCTCCAAACTTACACAGTTCATCTGCAATAAGCGCCTCCAGACCGAACAGGCAGGGAATCACAAAATTAATTTTCATCAATGGAATAGCCTTTCATATTTTAACGGGGGCAGGCTTCGGGCCTGCCCCCAAAAATAAATTTATACCGTTTCAGGTTCAAGTACTCCATAACCGCCATCCTTGCGTATATATACAACGTTGACTTTTTCAGTCAGGGAGTTAAAAAACATATAAAATTGATGCCCAAGCATATTCATTTGAAGAATTGCTTCCTCAACATCCTGAGGTTTCAGCGGAATCGTTTTCGTGCGGACAATATTAAAATTAATTTCTTCATCTACGGTTTCTGCACCAACAAAATCATCAAATGCGCCGCTGTGCATCTTCTTTTCGATTTTGGTTTTATTTTTTCTTATTTGTCGAATTAAAGATTCGATGCAAGCATCGAAAGCGTCATTCATATTCGGAGCGCTTTCCTCAGCTCTGAAAATCATACCACCCTTAAATACTGTAATTTCAACAATTTGAATTGATTTTTCAACAGTAGCAGTTACTTTAGCTTCAGCATCTTCGCCGAAAAAACGTTCAATTTTCGACAGCTTGTTTTCGACCCTTTCTTTAAATGATTCCCTGGGTGAGCATTTACGTCCTGTAATGGTGATTTTCATAATGTCATCCCCTTATATATATTGAATCCCTAACAAGAATCAACTGTTTGGGATTGTATTTATTATATCATAATTTATAAAAATATGGAAGTGAAAATAATTGATTTATCTGTTTTAATTGATTGCAATGCTGTATATTTTTATTTCATGGCATTATAATCATCGACAATTTTACCAACAAATTTTATTCTGTCAAGATCGCCATTCGAAGAAATTTCATCCGATATTCCTAAAATGAGTTTAGGCGCAAACAATTCAATACATTCCTTTGCTTGTTTTTCAAGTTCTTCGATTGGATAATCCCTGTTGAAAAGCAAAGCTGCAATTCCATCCAGCAAAAACAATTCGTCACCGAAAGCTTTTTTGATTTCTTGCAGTGTCACATCGCCTTGCGGTTTTGGTGTGACAGCTTCTATCCCGTCAAAACCGCATTCCCGAACATAAGGCAACAAACCTTTTACATCACCATCCCAATGCGAACTTGTAAATTTGCCGGCTTTATGCAGCAAATCATTTCGTTTTTGATACTCGGGTAGAACATATTTTTCAAAAAGACCCGAAGGCAATATACCTGCATGAACATTATCACCAAAATTAATAATATCAATCGGAGATTTGTTTATCAGTTCAATTTCTGCCATTTGATTTTCTGACATTGCTTGAAAATATTTCTCAACAGTTTCAGGATAATCATATAGCGCATAAACGCCCTCTTCCACACCCATCGTTGTCACAAATATTTCTTGAACATTAACACGCGGCATATAAATTGTCGGAGCGCCTAAATCGCCCCATTCCCTAACATTTTCTTGATAATTATCTTCATTCCATTTCCATGACATATGCTCTTCAACCCATGTCATAATTTTCATGTCGTCTTCGTTACTGATCCACCACTTTTTAGGATATCTGCCGGGATTAGATGTATTGGACAACTCAACAGTAAAAACTGTACCAACCGGAGTCTCTATGCTTTTTTTTATCTCATTTTCCGAAATAATTTTTGAAGTGAATTTAATTCTCGGATCGTACACTCTTTCAAAGCAACTGTTAAAACTGTAATTTCTGTTTGAACAGCCAAGTTCCCTATATATATCCTGTAAATTTTTACCGGTATACGGTTCAGGAAAAGCTTCTTGTCTAAATAACCGGTCATCATACCAACAGCCTATTCTCGGCTGCCAAATAATTTTTCCGTTTGATTTGCCTTTAACAACATCAAGATGAAGCTGACAAAGATTAATATTTTTGTGGTCAGTCATTCTATCACTCATTATGATTATCTCCTGTTTATTAAATAAATGTTGTACAAGAATATTTTGCTACTGCAGCTTTATACAATTCTTCATATCCACAGTAAAATATTCATCTGTTTTCATTTCAATATGCCCAGATGAGTAAGGATTGCCTGCAATTGTAATACAGACTTTATCAACGCAATAATACTTCCCAAGTGTATTCGTTATACATTGTAAAATCATACTCTCATATCCGGCGCCTGCATTCATTTCTGTTAGTAATTCCTCTGAAAAGTCAATATAAACAATATTTTTACTGTTAATAAACAGACTGTTTATAACAACATTAGGTCCAAGAACTTTACAAAAATTCCCAACAGGGAGATTTTTCATCTCATTTTCAATTTTTTGTTTTGTTTTATCATTTGTAAGAAAATAAATTTTCTTATCTCTGTAATAAATTTTATCTCCATTTACATCAGGATAGAAAAAAGAACAATCTTGGGCAAACGATACATTCCGTTCGATTTTACTTAACATGGAAAATATTCTGTTGCCGTTGATACGGCTTACAGTTTGGACCAGGCCAATATTTTGTGCATAATATGATAGGGTTTTGCCTCCGCTCTCTTCGGTTGTCACTTCTACTGTCGAATAAGTTCCTGATGGTGTAGCAACCTTAACGCCAACATTTGAAATATATCTTTTTTTATTATCAGCCGATTTCCAGGCTGTTCCTGTTTCAATAGGTTCCTTGAGAATAACATCGGTTAACCCGGTCATTTCTTGAGTAAAATCTTCTCTGTAATAACACTCATTTTTTCTTAATACAACACCAATTTCCTTATTATTATTTTCAAGCACCTCAACATATTCTGTGCCTCCGTTATTGTATCTCAGCTGAACTCGACTTCCAGAAATATAATCGGTATAAACAGAGTATGAGGCATACTCATTGCCATGACCTTCGTAAGTATATTTTACATTAGCCTCTGCTCTAAAATAGTCTTCGACTTGAAGATCCTCATTAAAAATGCTTGTCTCAAGATCAGTGCTGTTCTTCCGCATGCAACTGTTTAAAGATGTCATGGATAATAAAACTAAAACAACTAAAATTAATCTTTTCAATTGTACCACACCTTATTCAAACAAATTAATTCGGTTTATTAAATTTCAAGCCCCGGCTTAATTTGCCGGGGCTTGTGATTATTTATGATGATTAGTTTACGGTTACCGTTAATGTTTGCGTGTAATCTCCATAACCGGAAGATGAAGGGCTGTTAACAACACCAATTAACGTAAATGTCCCAGCCTCTCTTGGTGTCCAAATTATACTGGAATCAGGCGAAAATCCTCCTATCAACCTTGAACCCATATCAGCATCTGATACATACAGTTTGTAGAGAACATCATTTGCATCCGTACCCTCAGCTGATAGATTTACTTCAATCGGAACTCTAGATTGCGGAGTTCCATTCAAAGTAATATTCAATCCGGATACCTGAGCTTTATGTTCACCAACGCCGGTTACATTAACTTCAACTGAGCAAATCTCTTCATATGAACCCGCATCAGCGCCTTTTGCCCTTGCTTGAATAGTATATGTGCCTATTCTTCCCGGTGTCCAATTCAAGGTTTTGGATGTGCTCCAATCTTTTACAAGTTTAAATCCCGAAGCATCATTCCTCCAGAAAGAGTAAAGCGTTGAAGATGATAATCCTGCTTCAGCAGTAAATACCATGGTATCGCCTTTTTGAACATTAAGACCTACATTCGAAGTAAGTTTCATTTCAGGAGTACTAATCGGAGGGGCTTCAGTAGTTGTAACACTGCCACCGGTTGTTGTAACACTACCGCCGGTTGTTGTAACACTGCTGCCGGTTGTTGTAACACTGCTGCCGGTTGTTGGCTGTTCGGAATCAGCACGTGGGATATTGATAATTTTAAATATTCCATCGTCATATGCATTACCGATTTGCGTAACAAAAGTTCTGTTAACATAGCCCTCAACAAGGTATGTTCCAGGTGATGATATTGGATAATCTTCGCCTTCTGTAAGCAATCCCGATGTATAAATAGCTGCTCCGTTAGGTTCACTTATTCTATACCAAAAAGAACCATTGCTAAAAGTCGGATCAATACTGATAGCTCCGTTTTTATATGTAACTGTCATTGAATCAATGCTTCCATATGTTATATTGCTGTCAGATGAATACAGTTCGATTTGAATAGTTTGTGTATCTGAAGTCTCGCCATTGTTTGCGCTTAAAACAACATTGTAAACACCCGATGTCATTTCTGAAATATCCCATACAAACTCATTTGTATTTACAGCAGTAAGTTCTGTTCCATCGGCAATTGCAGAATAAACAGTTCCGGAAACACCATTGCCGATTACTTTAATTGATACTGAACCTGCCTCAATGTCTTTAACTTCATAACCTGTTGAAAAATCATTGTCAACAAGTACTTTTGTAATAACAACTTCGCTTACATCAGCAGGAGTATAAGAATCTCTTATTTCTTGAATAAAAGTATTGCTTCCATCAGCAACTCTGACTGCTATGGTGTAATTTTTGTCAGGTGAAACAAAGTTAGGTATTGTATAATTTATGCTGTTGTCAACTTGTAATGTGCCCAAACTACCTGCTGTATATGCTTGTGACAGTACCCATTGATTAGCAGAAGTAGCAGTGCCTGAAATATAATCGCTGGTAATTTGCTGATAGCTCCAAATCTGATACTGTGAATCGGATTCCCAGCCTTGGATATTTACAACCATATTTGATTCTGTTTTTGTGACCGTAACAGAAAGACCAACAGGTATCATTGTCCATTGAGCAGTATATGTAGCATCAGCAGCAGGGACAACCGAAGGCACTTCCGGTGACCATCCGCTGAATGTATATCCCGTTCTTGTGACTGTCGGCGCGTTTAATGCGGAACCTTCTTCCATCAATCCGCTTGTTCCGCCTGTTCCGCCATTTGCATCAAAAGTAATTGTATGCTTCGGGACAGGAACAGAAACACTTCCGTCTGTAATCGTACAGGTCATCGGCTGAAACGTATCCCCATTATAAAAGCCGTCATTTGTCAATGTTACAGGTGAAGTACCGGTCCATCCGGACTTGATAGTAAATGTAACATTCAGCATAGATCCGCCTGCTGTTATTGTATTGTCAGATGCATAGGAATCATTAATTGTCGTGTAATTTCCGTCAACTAGGTATGTAGTATTAATTGAGCTGGTTGCGCCGGCGTTTACAGCAACAGCTCCAGCCACGGCGCTTTTACAAGTCAGCTTGGAATTGTCATATCTAAGCAGAAAAGTTCCTGCGCCAAGATTAGAATCTGCCGCGATAACAATTGAAACAACAACATCCGAACCTGCTGTTCCGGTTACCGAACTGACCGTCAGTTCAACCGGCTCTGCTGCAAAAGCCATTATCGGCAAGGAAACAACACATAGAACCATAACAATTGTTAAAAAGCAACTCGTGATCTTTTTGGTCATTCTTTTTTTATTCATTGTAACACCCCTACAAAAAATTTAATATTCTCAACTTTATATTATCACATGTGATTAACAGTTACAAGAGAATTTTTACATATTTTACTTATTTTAAATAAATAATTATAAAGTTGTTAACTTACCGGATACAAATTTCAAAATCATCAATGCATCCAAAGAATTGACCTTGCCGTCCTTATTGACATCTGCCGCTGATTTTTGGC
>CAYOAW010000030.1:0-9743 GCA_964402095.1 uncultured Eubacteriales bacterium
AGCCGCCCAAAAGGGCGGCTGTTTTTTATGCGAAATTTTTAAAGACATTATTTATAATTCACGCAATAAGTGTTATACTGTTTCCATTGAAACCGGCGGAGGCAAGATAATGAATAAAACAGAACTGATCCAAGCTATAACAGAAGAAAAGAAAAAAAGAGGAACGCTTATTGCGGCGCATACCTACCAGCCACCGGAAATAATTGGGATTGCCGACTTTACGGGCGACAGCTTTGCCCTTTCCGTTGCGGCGGCAAAGACGGAGGCACCGCGCGTCATCCTGTGCGGGGTTCGGTTTATGGCGGAAACGGTCAAGATCCTTTCACCGGAGAAAGAAGTTATTCTTGCCGCGCCCGGCGCAGGCTGCCCGATGGCTGAACAAATCAGCCCGGACAGGGTTGCCCGGTTTAAACAGGAAAATCCGGGCATACCGGTTGTGGCTTATATCAATACAACGGCGGAATTAAAGGCTCGGTGCGATGTTTGCGTAACATCCTCCACAGCGGTGAAAATCGTATCGGCATTGCCTGCAAAGGAGATTCTTTTTATACCGGATAAAAATCTGGGCGCCTGGGTTCAAAATAAGGTGCCCGAAAAAAATATTATTCTGTGGGACGGATATTGCCCGGTGCACAATGCCGTTACCGCTGCGGACATACTGGCCGCCAAAGCGGCGCACCCCGCCGCGAAAATAGCACTTCACCCCGAATGCCCGCCCGATGCGCTGGACCTGGCCGATATGATTGGCTCTACAAAAGAAATTATAGATTATTGTTTAAAGCAGACCGGCAGCGTGGTTATCGGAACGGAGCGCGGCGTTGCAGATATGCTTACGTTAAAATATCCGGAAAGGGATTTCTTCTATCTCTGCCCGGAAAAACTGGTTTGCCCTGATATGAAACTTACTGCTTTGACTGATGTTTACCGCTGCCTTCTTGGCGAAGGCGGAGAGATCATCGAGCTTGACGAAGAAATTCGGCTGGCGGCGAAAAAATGTGTTGACAAAATGATTGAGCTGGGCGGGTAAGAATATAACCCTGTGACAAAAGATTTATGTTTTGGCGCTGCCAAAAAGGAATGAGTCTTAAAATGAAGAAGAAATACGATGTTTTAATAGCCGGCTGCGGGGTTGCGGGTCTTTACGCGGCATTGCAGTTTGATAAGAGCATAAGCGTGCTGATGCTCTCAAAACAAGCCCGCACCGTTTCATCAAGCTCCCTGGCGCAAGGCGGTGTAGCGGCTGTGCTTGAGCATGAAAACGACAGCTTTGACCTGCATATTCAGGATACGCTGATTGCAGGCAGTTACAAAAATGATGTTCCCGCGGTAGAGACGCTGATACATGAAGGGCCCGAGGATGTACGCAAGATCATGGATATGGGCGTCGATTTTGACAGGGACAAAAACAACATGCTGGAAAAAACACTGGAAGGCGGCCATTGCCGCCGCCGGATTGTGCATCATAAGGATCAAACCGGCAAAGAAATGGTGGACAAGCTGCTGCTTGAGCTGAAAAAACATCCGAATGTTGAACTGGCTGACAACACGCTGATTTGCTCCATTGCAAGAATAAAAGGCGGATTCCGCGCGGATATCCTTACGGAAGGCGTTTACGAAAGCATTTTCGCAAGCTTTTGCCTGCTTGCGACCGGCGGAATCGGCAGGGTATACCGTTATACAACCAATCCTGTAACGGCAACGGGTGACGGTATCCGTTTTGCATGGGAAATGGGCGCGAAAATCAAAAACATCAGCTTTATACAGTTTCATCCGACCGCATTTAACTCACCGCACAGCCGTGAACAGTTTTTGATAAGCGAGGCCGTTCGAGGCGAGGGCGCTTATCTGCTGAACAATAACAAGCAGCGTTTTATGGATAAATATGACAGCAGGCTGGAGCTTGCGCCCCGGGATGTGGTTTCGCGGGCGATTATACTTGAATCCCGCAGAACGGGCAGCAATAATTTTTATTTGGATATCACGCACAAAGGCAGAGAATTTTTATACAACCGCTTTCCCGCCATCAGCGCTGCCTGTCTGGAGCGCGGAGTTGATATCGCGGTTGATTTAATTCCGGTATTTCCATGCCAGCACTACCTGATGGGCGGTATTGATGTTGACTTGAACGCAAGAACCACGGTGCCGCGCCTTTATGCTGCGGGGGAATGTTCGCATACCGGCGTACACGGAGGAAACCGCCTTGCAAGCAATTCCCTGCTGGAGGCTCTTGTTTTCGGCAGAAGGGCGGCACAGGATATTATCAAATGTATTTATGCCGGTTTTGCGCATGTGGAGGCAGACAGTTTTAAGGGTGATTTTTCCGGTGCGCCTTTGCCGCAGGGACTCAGGACCGACATCCGGGATATCATGCAGCGCGCTTACTTTGTTATACCCAACCCCGCGGCAATCACCGAGGGGCATAAAAGGGTTGAGGAAATTCTGAAAAGGCTTCAAAACGAACATTTTGCCGTAACCCCGGATTATTGCGAAGCGAAGAGCCTTGCAACCGTTGCGGCGCTTATATTAAGGGAGGCGGAAGAATCATGATTCAGTTTTATATTGACGAAATTATCAAAAAGGCCATTATGGAAGATATCAATTACCTCGATATTTCCGCGGATTACCTTTTTGAAACGGAGCAGCGGGGAAAAGCGCGCCTTCTCGCAAAAGAAGAGGGCGTTCTTTGCGGTTTATCCGTTTTCCTGCGTGTCTTTGAACTTTTGGACGATTCTTTTTCCGCCGAATGCTTTAAGAAAGACGGCGATGTGCTGAAAAAAGGCGAGGTTATTGCCGTACTTTCCGGCAAAACCGTTATGCTGCTGAAGGGTGAGCGGACAGCGTTGAATTTAATTCAGCACATGTCGGGGATTGCCACACAGACGGCCGGCGCGGTTAAAGCGGTTGCCGGCACAAAAGCGCAGATTACCGATACCCGCAAGACCTTGCCCGGGCTTCGCGCCCTTCAGAAATACGCCGTAACCTGCGGCGGCGGAAAAAATCACCGCTTCAACCTTTCGGACGGAGCGATGTTAAAGGACAACCATATTGACGCCGCGGGCGGAATAGCCAACGCGGTTGCGGTTATTAGAAGCAAACTCGGGCATATGGTTAAAATAGAAGTGGAAACACGTAATTTGCAGGAAGTTAAAGAGGCGCTTGACGCCGGCGCCGAAATCATCATGCTTGACAATATGACGATCGACATGATGGCGGAAGCGGTATGGCTCGTGAAAGGAAAAGCGCTGCTGGAAGCCTCCGGTGGAATCACGATTGAAAATTTGCGCCAGGTTGCCGAAACGGGTGTTGACATTATCTCGCTCGGGATGCTGACACATTCGGTAAAAGCCCTGGATATCTCCATGAAACTGGAAAAGGCGCAGGGGACGGACGGCTAAAGAACGGTGTTTTTTTTATTCCTCAGCTTTGCGAAGAAAGCAGTCAGCTCTTTGGCGCATTCCTCCCGCATAAAGCCCCCCGTTACCTCCGGCCGGTGATTATACGGCAGTTCAAAAAGGTTGATGACCGATCCGCAGGAGCCCGCTTTTTCATCATAAGCGCCAAATACCAGCCTTTTAATCCGCGCGTTGATGACGGCACCCGCACACATCGGGCAGGGTTCCAGCGTAACAAACAAATCACATTCCCAAAGCCGCCAGCCGTTTAATTTACGGCAGGCGGCTTCAATTGCCTCTGTTTCCGCGTGGGCAAGCGCATTTTTGCCAAGCTCCCGCCGGTTTCTTCCTTCGCCGACGATTTCACCGTTGCGGACAACTACGGCGCCCACGGGGACCTCCCCTTCGGCGCCGGATTGACGGGCAAGAGCCAGAGCGGCGAGCATAAAATCCCTGTCTGTCATCTCAGCCTCCGAATTTAATATAAGCCATGGTAGCATAAAGTATGGCGAGCAGAGCTGCAGCCATCGGGAAAGTAAGAATATATGTTGCTGTCCTGCGCCCGCGGCTCACCGGAATTTGCGGTTTCTTCAGCCGGTTTCTGTTTTTATCAACCGCAAAAAAAACGCAGCATGCAAGGCCGATGACAAAAGAAGCCGACATGACAGCCGCATAAGGTTTATCAATGGAAAAAGAAGCGTTCTTTTCCGCCAGTGTAAACAAAGAGGAGAAGAGGTTGTTGGAAAAGTGAATTAAAACACCTGTCCACAGGCTGCCTGTCGCGATGACAAAATACCCGATGGTGATGCCTGCAATAAAAGCGAACGGAGCCTGCACCATGTTGCCGTGCATAAGTGCGAATACAAGGGCGGACATAATAACGGCGAACATATCCCCGTATTTTCGAAGCGGCTGCATAACAACACCCCGCAGGGCGAATTCCTCAACAAGAGCGGGAACGAACGCAATTTGCACCACATACATCACCATCCCCAATCCGGTTGACGGCACCGGGGTTTCCGGTGCTGTCAGCGTAACGCCCACGGAATTCATCAGCGAGATCAGGGCTGTTGTCGCATAATTGCCGAACATGCAAAACAGAAAGCCCGCGGGGACAGCAAGCAGCATAAGCTTTACAGAAAAAGGTTTGCCGAAAAGCAGGGTCTCGCTCCGCTTTTTCGGCTCCATTGACAGGGCAACCAAAAAAAACGGCAGAAAAACACAGACAGCCGAGTATAAAGTGCCGAAAGCGTTTTGAAACAGTGTGTTTTCAAGATAATCGTCGGCAAGGCCTGCCAGTGAAAGCCCGATGGAAATCAGATATTGCAGCGCAATGAAACCCAGGACACAAAATCCCGCGGTTACGCTCAGGCTTCGCAGTTCCCGGTTGCTGTTTTGAACAATCACCTTGTTAACCTGCTGCTGTAAAACAGGGGGAAAATACGGATTATATACAGAGGAATCGTTTTTGCCGGGTTCATAGAAATTGTTGTACATGAATTTCACCGTTTCAAAAAATTATGCCGTCATTATACCCCACAAGCGTGTTTTTAGCAAGTAATGCGCTGTTCAGGTTGTATTTGAGGACGATTTGCTGTATAGTAAAAGCCAAACATCTTGTACTCGGAGGAAAAAATGGATTACAAATTATCAAAAACACAGGTAAAGGAGCTGCTTAAAAGCAAGCTTTCGCATAACTTCGGAGTCACTCCGGAGGAAGCGACCTATGAACATTACTATAAAGCTATCGCCATATTCTTGCGGGAAATGATGAGGAAAGGCAATACGCAGTTTGTAGCCGGCGCGACCGATGCGGGCTCAAAAAAAATTTATTACCTTTGCATGGAATTTCTTATGGGCCGTTCCCTCAAAAATAACCTGTATAATCTTAACCTGACCGATGTTGTTTCGGAAGCGCTTGAGGATTTCGGAATTAAACTCGACTGGCTTTTTGACTGCGAGCCTGATGCCGGGTTGGGAAACGGCGGGCTGGGCAGGCTTGCGGCGTGTTACTTGGACGCGCTGGCCACCGGGGGTTATCAGGCGATGGGTTATTCCATTCTATATGAATACGGAATATTCAAACAAAAACTTGTTGACGGCTGGCAGACGGAACTGCCCGATTTTTGGCTGCCGGGCGGCGAGGTGTGGCTGGTTCCGCGCAACGAAAGAACGGTGGAAGTGCGGTTTGAAGGCACGGTGAATGATGTATGGGACGAGAATTATCACAATGTTGACTTAGTCGGTTACAAAGCAGTAAAAGCGGTTCCTTATGATATGTATGTTTCCGGCAAGGACGGCAACGGTGCCAGTGTTTTGCGGCTATGGTCGGCAAAAGCACCGGGGCTTGATATGGATATGTTCAACCAGGGCGATTATCTGCGGGCGATGGAACAGGATGCCATGGCGGAGGTTATCAGCAAGGTGTTATATCCTTCAGACAGCCATCCCGAGGGCAAAAGCCTGCGGTTAAGACAACAGTATTTTCTGGTATCCGCTTCCGTACAGGACATCGTGCGCCGCCACCTGAAAGAATGCGGTTCCATGAATGATCTCCCCGGGAAAATTGCCATTCATATCAATGACACTCATCCGACCATGGCCATACCGGAGTTTATGCGGATACTGCTTGATGAATGCGGTTACGGCTGGGATGAGGCATGGGGAGTTGTAACGGGTATTTTCGCTTACACAAACCATACGGTTATGGCGGAAGCGCTCGAATGCTGGACGGAAGAGCTGGTAAAACGCCTGCTGCCGCGCATCTATCAAATTATTAAGGAGATAGACAACCGTTACCGCTCGCTTGTATGGAACGCAACCGGAGACGCCGGCAGAGTCGAGCGTATGGCAATCATTTCAAACGGCGTTATCCGTATGGCAAACCTTTGTGTTTCCGCTTGCCACAGCGTCAACGGTGTTTCCGCGCTGCACAGCGAAATATTAAAAAAATCGGTTTTCAGCGATTATTATGCGCTTACACCGGAGAAGTTCGGCAATGTCACAAACGGCATAGCGCTGCGCCGCTGGCTTTGCCAGTCAAATCCGGGGCTTACAGGGTTAATAAGCCGGCTTATCGGTGACGGATTTGAGCTTGACGGAAATAAGCTGCTGCAGTTAAGGGATTTCAGCAATGATGCTTCCGTTTTGAAAGATCTGGAAAGAATCAAAACCGAAAACAAAGAAAAATTCGCGGCAACAGTAAAAAAGACAAACGGAATTGAACTTGACCCGCAGTCCATTTTTGATGTTCAGGTAAAAAGACTGCATGAATACAAACGCCAGCACTTGAATGCCCTGAACATTTTATCGAAATATCTGGCGATAAAAGAAAATCCGCAGGGAAAATTCACTCCGCATACTTATATATTCGGCGCAAAAGCCGCCGCAGGATATTTTATGGCAAAAAAAATCATCAGTTTTATCTGTGCCATCGGGGATTTGATAAACAACGACCCTGATGTCGCAGGCAGGCTGAAAGTAATTTATTTGGAAGACTATAATGTTACCATGGCCGAAAGGCTTATGCCTGCGGCGGATTTCAGCGAGCAGATTTCGCTTGCAGGCACCGAAGCGAGCGGTACCGGCAATATGAAGCTTATGCTCAACGGCGCGGTAACGGTAGGTACTCTTGACGGCGCGAATGTTGAAATTCAGGAAGCTGCCGGAGAAGATAATATTATCATTTTCGGCATGACTTCCGAAGAGGTTGGCAACCTGAAACGAACCGGATATATTCCGATGAATTACTATAAAAACAACGCGGAACTTCACCGGACGATAGATTTTATCAGCAAAGGCATAAACGGAAAACCGTTTACGGAGATCAGCGGAACCATTGTCAATTACGATCCGTATATGGTTTTAGCGGATTTTGCGGACTATCATGCCGCGCAGGCAAAAGCGGAAAAAATATGGGAAGACAGAGAGATGTTTAACCGTATGTCGCTGATGAATATTTCCGGCGCCGGCCGCTTTTCCGCAGACAGAGCGATCAATGAATACGCGGAAAAGATTTGGAAAACAAAACCGTATATTAGGCTGTAACGGACTGTGAAACCGACCTGGCGGAAACGTATTTTTTATGGAGGAAACAATGAAACTTTACATCAAGCAAAAAGTGTTTTCCTTTACCTCGAGATTTACCGTTAAGGATGAAAACGGAGCGGACAGATATTTTGTCGAAGGCGAGCTGCTGTCGCTGAAAAACATGCTTCATGTTTATGATACCGCCGGCGATGAGGCGGCGGTTGTCTATCGCCGCCTGATGAACTTCATGCCGCACTATGTTATTGAATCCCGGGGCAGGCAGATTGCGGAAATCGTTAAGGAGTTTACCTTTATGATCCCGAAGTATCATCTTCTCGGCACCGCTATGCGCCTGGAGGGCGATTTATTTGAGCATGAGTATGTCCTGCAGGACGGGCAGCGTGATATCGTGCGTGTCAGCAAGGAATGGTTTACCTGGGGGGACAGCTATGTTTTGGATATTGAAAACCCGGGTGATGAAATTCTCGCGCTCGGTGTTGTCTTGGCGGTGGACTGTGTAACAGCATCAAACAACAGCGGAAGCTGATAACCGCAATTTAATAAATCTGAAAACTTAAAGAGCAGCCCGGTGTTGTCCGGGCTGCTCTTTTGCCGTAATTTTCAGTTGTTATTCGGCGGTAAAGGTCAGTGTAAGCGGTTTTGAAAGCTTGTAATAGGCATTCATCGCAAGCACGGTTGCCTTGTATGTTTTGCCGCTTTGTAAATTACCGATATTAATATTATATTCGGCCGGCATCGGCGTGTAATAATAGTCCGAAAGATGTGTTGTTTTGAAAACGGCGGCGCCAAGGTTTTGCCTTACGGCGATTTTATATTGCCAGACAACCAGGCTGTCTTTTGCCGCAGGGAAGTTGATGGAATAACTGCAGTCCGCTGTTTTTGACGCGGTTATTTTTGCGCCTGCATCAAAGACCGGTTTTTTGTCTTTGGCAATCCTGTTTACCGTGTTGTAAGCAAAGGTGGTTCTGCCGGCCGGTTTTGCGATGTAGTAGGTTTCGCCGATGAATTGATTCGCAAGCAAATCATAGCTTCTGATTCTTGTGCTGCCGTTCGCGTCGACTTCCACAACATACATTTGGGCGGCATTGTGGTTTCCCTCCGGGAATTGGCCTTTGCCGAAAAGAGAGCTTTCCATTTCAAAATAGCTGAGTGTGCCTGTGCCGAGCGCGGTAAAAGCGCCCTGCCAGATAGAGCGCGGGTCATTAATCGGATAATGCGAATGCCCGCTGAAATCAACCACCTGCGGGTATTGCGACAAGACGGTACTTAAATCAATATTTCCCCAGCTTTCACTGCCGTAAACCGTGCCCCAGATATGATGATGCTGGAAAACGAAGATGGGATTTTTCGGGTTGTCCGCAACGGCTTCCTTAAGCTGCTTGTTCAGCCAGACCTGCGTATCAAACGTATAACCGCTGCCGCCGTTGTCCGGTGACATGCCGATAAAGTGAACCCCGTTAATTACCTTGTGATATCTGTACGGCAGGCCGACGATACTTTCAAAATTCGCGATGGTGTTCGCTTTGTCATATGAGAATTCATGGTTGCCCAAAACAGCCAGATTTTTGGTGTCGCCTTTAAGATTTGACTCACAAATATCACGGAACAGTTTCAAGGTTGAGGGTGAGCCGTCATTGGAGAAGTCACCGGCAAAAGCTACCGCGTCAAGTTTGTTGTAGGAACTGTCACTTTCGGCAATATCATAGCTGCTTCTGATCATAAGCCCGAGCCTGTATGCTTCCGCTTCCCCGCCTTCATCCTTAAGGTGCACGTCGCTTGTAACCGTGAAACGGACAACCGGGGTAAAACTATCGGGAACCTTCGGCATGGTCATAATACCGGGCCTGTAAAAAATGTTTGAGGTGAATGCCATAATCAGGGCCATAAATGCGGAAAGAGGAGCGATGGTGATCTTAAGAAGTTTTGCGTTGCCGTTGATAAGACTCATATAAATTCCTCCAGAAATTGATAAAATTATTTTACTGCCGATTTGAAGCAGTGTCAAGGCTGGCAGCGGTGCGCGTACCGATACCTTCACAGTATCATTTGTCAAAGGTACAGGAATGATATGCCTGCGATAGGATCTTTAAAACGTTGATTTTATCTGTACTGCATTACCGCTTTATGGGCAACTTGTTTAAGCACATCAATGATTTCGTCTTCTGTGCCTTCCGGTTTAAAACTGTTTTTAAAAATACCTTTGCCTGTCAGCACTTCGTACCAGACCGCGCCGAGCAGATATCTTCCGTATAAAAGGCTTGCGTGATAGCCGTCGTGGTTCAAACTCAGCGGGCTGTTGTC
>CAYOAW010000030.1:9843-20916 GCA_964402095.1 uncultured Eubacteriales bacterium
ATCCGGACAGATGGCCTTGACAAAGAGATAAAGATTTTCGATGTACGGGGAATAAGTATCCGGCTTGCCGCTGAGGATACTCCCCTGCTGAAAGGTGATAAAATCGAAATGATCGCTTTCGAGGGCTTCTTCTATCGAAAACGGTGTTTCCGTGTCTTGCCCGTTGATTCTTGCGGAATAAGCTTTCGCGCCGCTCAGCGCGTTTTCCCAATGCAGTTTAAGCGGACAGCCCCCTATGCACAAACTGATGATTTTAAGATCTATGCCGGCTGCCTGTGCGATTGCATGAAGATAGGTTGACGCGTCATCCGAAAAACTGTTGCCGATTGCGAGAATTTTCATAAAGCCTCCAGTTGAATAGTTATTAAGTCCGTTACAAAGACTCTGATACAATTAATTTATTTTTTGAGTTTGCGGAGAATGAACCCCGGCATGATTTTTTTTAAGGTGCTTTTAGCGGTAAAACCGGTCTGCTGTTTTTTCCGGAAGCGGTTGTTTTCAATGTCGGAAAAATCAATCTTGACAAGCCATTTGACATATTTCCAGCGGCCTGATTTTTTCAGCAGCGGCTTGTTTTCAACGGCAGCTTGTTTGATTGGATCCCAATACCGGTAGGAGATGTATCGTTTTGAACCCCAGACAACAAGTGTTTTTATCTTTTCAAATGTATCCCTGTTCAATATTACCGGAAGATTGTAATCATTTGGGTCACCGCCGGCAACAAGGATGCCCATGATGGTTCTGTAACATTTTTCGCAGCCGCAGCAGTTACCGCCTCCGGGGGACTCCCAGCAAACCCTTAACTTGACCGGTTTGCCTGTCTTTTCGCGGAAACGGGCAAGTTCGGCAATTTTATCCTGCCGGGTATAATCAAAGCTGTCATGGCGGACATCACAGGAACCGAACTTCACTTCGCCGTCAACCGTGGGGTAGGAACCCCATTGGACATCAGTGTCCTTTACCGACAAAGTCGCGGCAAAATATAAAACGGATATGCGGTGTTTCCAGGCATACGGCGCGGCGTGGCCGATAATGCCTATGCCGTGCTGGATTCCTCCCCACCAGCCGTTGTGCAAGACACCGAGAAATTCGCTGTCGAGAGCCTCATAATTGATAAAATTCCGGAAACTGCTTTTGATAAATACCGAACCGAGCCCGAAATCAGCTGCCGTTTCAAGCGTAGCCTTCTTTACCCTGTTCCAGCCGCTCAAATCTTTAAGAGCAATGTCGGATCCCCATAAAGTGATTAAATCGGGCAGATGGCCGATATTTCTGACCAGCGTGCAATATGAGTCTACCCCGCCGCTGAAAAACGCCGCTGTTTTTCCGGAGAATTCATAGCTGCAGTCGACTATGCCGGCGGCGGTGAAATTTCCCGAAAATTTTACTGACGGATACATATCCTGAAATCCCTGCTTGATCTTCGGGATGCTGGTGCAGAAAGTTTTATCCGCGCTTTCAACAAAAATATCCGATCCGGTAAGCCAAGCGACAGGCAAAACATTAATCAGGAAAGGGATAACAAGTATCGCTGCCGGCACCATGGAAATATCCTCATCATATTCGATGAAAAAAGGCTGCGAAAAATTGAAGTACTTTTTTGCGCCGTCACCGGCGGTATAATCGTAAACAACTCTTCTGCCGGAGACATCTATTTTGTTAAGTCTGATTTCACCCAAGGAAAATGCCCCCCTCAGTCAGATAGCAGAATATTGTCAAGCAGGGTATGACCCCAGTAACTGTGGTTGTAAATTACGGATTTATCGGCGTTTTTCAGTTCGGGCACCTCAAAAACGATTGCGTCGGTAATATGGTCAAAAATCGTGGATTTTCCGTTGGAATCGCTTTCATAAAGAGCCAGGCTTGCCCGGTAAACTCCGGGGAAAAGCCGGCGGGTGTCAAATGAAAGGGAGTTTATGTAGGTCTCTCCCTCCGACGAATCGCATAATGTTTCCGATAAGGCGATTCCGACGGGGGAATAATCGTTGAACTTAATGATCATTCTGAGTTTTACCCCTTTGGCCAAAATCATGGATTTCCATTGTATTCTGAATTTCATAACGGGGTCTTCCCCCGCCAGCCGCCGGGAATCATTCAACAGTTCAAAGCTTTCAAGGTGCGCCGTGTTGGATGAAACCGCTGCCCGGTCAAGGTTGCCGAGGTCAAAGAACTCGCTGCGGGCAAGTTTGGTTTCATTCAAATACAGCGAAATCCCCTCGTCGGTTTTACCGTCAAATATCAGTTTGCCGTTTTGGAGAACCAGCACTCTGTCGCAAAGTTCCCGGATAACATTCATCTGGTGGCTTACGCACAGGATTGTTTTTTGGCTAAGCGCAATCTCATTCATCCTGTCCATACATTTTTGTCTGAATTTTTGGTCGCCGACGGCAAGTACTTCGTCAATAATCAAGATGTCGGGGTCTAAATGCGAAGCCACCGCAAACGCGAGACGGACATACATGCCGCTTGAATACCGTTTTACCGGGGTATCCAAAAATTTGCCGATTTCGGAAAACTCCACAATCCGGTCAAATTTGCTGTCAATTTCCTCTTTCGTCATACCTAAAATAGCGCCGTTTAAATAAATATTTTCACGGCCGGTTAATTCAGCGTTGAACCCGGTTCCGACCTCAAGCATCGCAGATATTTTTCCCAGCAGTTCTATGCGCCCCTGAGTCGGTTCCGTTATACGGGAAAGGAGTTTAAGCAGCGTCGATTTGCCTGCGCCGTTTTTACCGATGATGCCGACCCGCTCACCCTGTTTGATTTCAAAATTAATATTTTTTAAAGCCCAGAAGTCCTCTTTGCCCTGCCGGCTTAGCGGTTGCAGCAGACGGTAAACGAAGCCGTTTTTTTTGCCCTCTTCGGGAACAGCGTGCCGGCGGCTATGCCGGAGGGTATATTTTTTGCCGATGTTTTCGGCTTTTATCACAATAGGTTTCTCTGCCATACCTGCCATACCCCCAACAGAATGTTTGTTATACCAGATCTACAAAGGTTCTTTCACCCCTGCGGAAGCGGAGGATGCCTAATGGAAGCAACACGGCTATCCAGGCAAGCGCTATTAAAAAAGACGGCCAATGAAACGGATTGCTTTCGATAATGCACCATTTAAACGCATTGACAACTCCGGCTGCCGGGTTGAGCATATAAAGAAAAGCGGTTTTCTTTGAAAGCGCCGCGGTAACATAGGCAAAGGAGTAAACAACGGGGGTGACATACTGGCCGACCTGAAGAAAAAACGGAATGGCCTGATTCAAATCTCTGTGTTTGATATTGCCGGAAGATAGAAAAAGCCCCGCCGAAAACCCAAGCAGCAGGGATAAAAGCACAAAGACGGGCAGGAATATAAGCCTTCCGTACGCGGGAGGATATTTAAAAAGAAACAGCAGAAAAAACAGAACGAAGAGCGAAATCAAGGTGTCAACAAGCAGCGCGAGGCTCTGCCCGACCGGAGCGATAATGCGGGGGAAATAAACTTTCTTCAGAAGATCGGCATTGGATATAAATGCGGAGGATGCAACAGTCAGCCCCCGTGCAATCAGGTTCCAGGATATCAGACCGGTATAAACCATAATCTGATATGGCGCGGTGCCGTCCGAGGGAAGGTCCGCGACTTTTCCGAAAAGAAAACTCAATAGCAGCATATTGATAACCGGGCTGATAACCGACCACCCCAAACCGATAACAGTCTGCTTATAGCGAACCGTAATATCACGTTTGGCAAAATTGACGGCAAGCCTTCGGTAGCGCCATATATCCTTCCAATACTGCAGGTTTTTACCGTTGGCTTCAATGACGGTTTTTTGCATCTTGACCCTCCAAAAAAAATCCCCCGAACCTTCGAGGGAGGAATATTTGTTTTCAGGCTTCTGCGGCATCAAACATACAGGCTGCTTCAAGACCAATTTGGACGGCCTTCTTGATACATTCGGGATTGATGTTGTCGCAGGTGTCATGACGGGTATGATAGTATGTTTGCGGTGTGTCTTTTGAACCGCAAATACCCGCCGCACGAATACCCGCCTGCGAAAATGCCGCCGCGTCTGTAGACCCCAAAGGGATAACGGAACATTTCAGAGGGATTCCGATCTTCTTCCCTGCTGAAAGCAACAAATCAACAAGCGCTTTATCGCTGCGAACAGTGCCGTTCAAATCACGTTTGTAAACGGTCAGATGCTCGCATTCCCGCAGGACTTCGAAAGGCACAAAAGCGGTGTCAACCTTTTTAAGCTCCCGGGCATGTTTTTTGCAAAAAGCTTTCGCTCCCCGCAGCCCCGCTTCTTCGGAGCCGGTTATCAGGCAGCAGATTTCTGTATTTTTAAAACGGATATCGTTTTCCGCCATTTCTTTCATAATAGCCATGGACGCATAGCAAGCGGTAAGGTTGTCGTTTGCGCCGTCACAGACGACATTCCAGTTGACGAAAAAAATGACAGATATAAAAAACGGAATCAAAACAAGAAGAAATATGGCAACAAACAGCCAAAAACCTTCTATGGGCGGTATTCCCGCAGCCAGATAGATGCCAACCAAAATGGTTGCCGCGATACCGCCGCCGATGGCGCCGAAGAACATAGGGAGGAGCGCCTTGAGCTGCCCGTGCAGAAAGTAGGTAAATTCCCAGGGCGCGTCCGCGTGTCCGCCGAAGATAATGCGTTTTTTCACTTCGCCTTCCGCTTTGCGAACCGCGTATACATTATGGGATTTTGCTTTCGGGAAAAGAAAATCAACGAATTTGCGGTAAAAAATAAATTCGAAGAAAACGGTTGTCATGCTGAGCAGCAGCAGAGCAAACGAAGTGATTGCCAGGGCAGCCGAAGGACCGAAAAGGTTGAAGAAAAAAACGACCGAACCGGCAATGCCGAGAAAAACGGGTATGGCAAAAAACCCCAGGAAGGCAGCCGGGCGCAGAGAGAAATCTTCCATTGTTACTTTATCGGACCATTGCTGCAGCTCTTTAACAAAATAGTCCTGAGTGTCACGTTCCGACTGTGTTCCCGGTGAGCGCCGCTTGAAAGTGTTGCAGACATGGGTGATACCGTTCACGATGAAGTCCATGGTTGAGGATTTTACGGCCGGCGAAAGTTTCTGTGACATGAGAAAGTAACCCTCCTGTATTAAATTTTATTTATACAACATTATTTTTTGTTACATCTCCGCAGCAATGCTTATATTTTTTTCCGCTTCCGCAGGGGCATAATTCATTTGGACCGACTTTTTTGCCTTTTCGAATGGTTCTTCCCTTTTCGCTGCCGTCGGTGCTTCCGCCGCTTGTGGATGTGATTTTAGCGGTTTGTTCGCGTTTTGTTTCACGCTCGCTTCTTATAATAACGGTAAGCATCTGCTTCACGGTATCCTCGCGGATGGAGGTGCTCATTTCATCAAACATATCGTAACTTTCCATACGGTAAGCAACAACAGGGTCCTGCTGGCCGTAGGAACGCAGCCCGATACCTCTTTTCAATTCTTCCATGGCGTCGATATGATCCATCCATTTGCTGTCGACATTTCTGAGCAGTATCATGTTTTCCAGCAGACGCATAATCGGAACTCCGCGTTCATCAATACCGAATGCCTTTTCGCGCTCGTCATAAAGCTCAAGCCCGCGGTTGAGCAGTGTTTCTTTAACTTCATCCCTGTCAAAACCGTCACGAAAATCTTCCGGACGGGTGAGCCAGCCGAGGAATTTTTCGCGCAGGCCGTCAATGTTCCATTCGTCGCGTTTTAGAGAAGCGGAACAATAGAAATCAACCGCTTCGTTGATGCTTTCTTCAAGATATTTCAGGATAACGGCCTTTAATTCCTCGCCGTCAAGGACTTTGTTGCGCTGCTCATAAATAAGCTCTCTCTGCTTATTCATAACATCGTCGAATTCAAGCACATTCTTGCGGGTTGCAAAGTTGCGGCCTTCCACTTTTTTCTGGGCACTCTCTATGGTTTTTGTGATCATTTTTGTTTCAATCGGCATATCTTCGGGCGCATTGAGCGCTTCCATGATTCTTGTCAGCCGCTCACCGCCGAACAGACGCATAAGATCATCTTCAAGCGAAAGATAAAAGCGGCTTTCACCCGGATCACCCTGACGGCCTGCGCGCCCGCGCAGCTGATTGTCAATACGGCGTGAATCATGTCGCTCGGTGCCAACGATGAAAAGGCCTCCGGCTTCGCAGACCGTTTTCGCTTCTTCACCGGTTATTTGATGATGCTTTCTTTCAAGTGCGGAAAAATCTTCTCTGGCTTTGAGGATTTCCTCATTATCGGTTTCGGCAAAACCTGTGGCTTCAACGATCATTTCTTCGCTGTAACCCATCCGCCGCATTTCCGTTTTGGCAAGATACTCCGAGTTGCCCCCGAGCATAATGTCGGTGCCGCGTCCCGCCATGTTTGTGGCGATTGTAACGGCGCCGAACTTACCGGCTTGAGCGATGATTTCCGCTTCCTTGTCATTGAACTTTGCGTTCAAAACCTCATGTTTAATGCCATGCTTTTTAAGAAGGGAACTCAAATGCTCGGATTTTTCGATTGAAATGGTACCGACGAGCACCGGCTGGCCTTTTTCATGGCATTTTTCGATTTGCTGAATAACAGCTTCAAACTTTGCTTTTTCTGTTTTATAAACCACATCGGGATTGTCTTTTCTTATCATGGGCTTGTTGGTCGGTATTTCAACAACATCAAGCTTGTAAATTTCCTGGAATTCCGCACTTTCTGTCATCGCTGTGCCGGTCATACCGGAAAGCTTTTTGTAAAGGCGGAAGTAGTTTTGGAAGGTGATGGTTGCGAGTGTTTTGCTTTCATGTTCTACATTGACCCCTTCCTTTGCCTCAATAGCCTGATGCAAGCCTTCGTTGTAGCGTCTGCCAAGCATAATGCGTCCGGTGAATTCGTCAACAATAAGAACCTCGCCGTCTTTAACGACATAGTCGATATCCCTGTGCATGACGCCGATTGCCTTGACAGCCTGGTTAATATGATGCTGGATAGTCATATTTTCTGCATCCATCAGGTTTTCAAGGTTGAAATATTTTTCCGCTTTTTCAACGCCGCTTTTTGCAAGCGTAGCGGTGCGGGCTTTTTCATCGACGATGTAATCGCCTTCGGCAACATCTTCGGCGTTTTCTTTGGAATCGATTTCTTTTACTTTTGCCATGGTGAGGGTTCTGACAAAGGAGTTTGCCTGGCGGTACAGGTCGGTGGACTGGTCGCCTTTGCCGGATATAATGAGGGGAGTTCTCGCCTCATCGATCAGGATGGAGTCCACTTCGTCAACAATTCCGTAGACATGGCCTCTTTGAACCCGCTGCTCTTTATAGGGCACCATGTTGTCACGAAGATAATCGAACCCCATTTCGTTGTTTGTGCCATAGGTGATGTCTGCGGCATAAGCAGCCCTGCGTTCCTCATTTTCCTTTTCATGGATAATAAGGCCAACCGAAAGGCCTAAAAAACGGTAAACCTTGCCCATCCACTCGCTGTCGCGGCGGGCAAGGTAATCATTGACAGTAACAATATGGACCCCTTCGCCGGTCAGACCGTTCAGGTATGCGGGCAGAGTCGCGACAAGCGTTTTTCCCTCGCCTGTCTTCATCTCGGAAATTCTGCCTTGATGCAGGACAATACCGCCGACGATTTGAACAGGGAAATGCTTCATGTTCAATACCCGCCAGGATGCTTCGCGGCAGGCGGCGAAAGCCTCCGGTAAAAGATCGTCAAGGGTTTCTCCGTTGGCGAGCCGTTCTTTGAACCATGGTGTTTTTGCCTGCAGCTGTTCGTCGGTTAAGGCTGAATACTCCTCCTCCAAAGCCAGAACTTTATCCCGCAAAGGGAACGTTCTTTTAACTTCCTTTTTAGAGTAATCGCCGAATATTTTTGTAAGAATACTCATTTATGACACCTCAAAACCAAAATTATCATTAAATTATAACATAAAAAAACTAAAATTAAAACAAAAACAAAAATATTTACATAAATTTCATAAATTTACAATTAAAAAACCGCTGCTTGCCAAAATAAATGAAATATGTTAATCTAACATAAATAATGAAAGGGGTGCGTGTTATGCCCAAACGCAAGGATTATATTTCATGGGACGAATATTTTATGGGGATCGCGCTGCTCTCGGCAAAACGCAGCAAGGACCCCAGTACGAGAGTGGGCGCTTGCATTGTCAGCAAAACCAACAAAATATTGTCGGTTGGGTATAACGGTATGCCGTTGGGATGCAACGATGATGAGTTTCCTTGGGAACGCGAAGGCGGAGAACTGGACACAAAGTATCCTTATGTCTGCCATGCGGAATTGAATGCGATACTGAACAATGCCGGCGGAAGCCTTGAGGGATCAAAAATATATGTCGCGCTGTTCCCATGCAATGAGTGCGCGAAGGCAATTATCCAAAGCGGTATAAAAGAGGTTCTCTATTTGTCCGATAAGTACGGGGACACACCAAAAGTACTTGCGTCAAAACGGATGTTTACAGCCGCAGGGGTGCATTATACCAAGATTAATATGTCACAGGATGAAGTGGTTATTGATTTCAGAGAAGAAAATATTTAACACTTAACAGCCGGGAGATTGGCTGCCTGCTAAAAAACTTCCCGCATTTTTACAACACAGCAACTGTACCCTGTTCCGTTTTCGCTTCCCGGGCGAATATGGAGCAGGGTGCTGTTATCTATCCAGCTGAAGTTTGCGTATTTTTGCGAAAACAGAAGCGGTTCGGAAATTGTTTTATTATCGCCGCTGCTTAAATTGCAGAGGGCTAAAGTTTCGGATGCTTTTGCCCCGCTTCCGTTTATCGAAGCTATGACCGCCCATGAGCCGTCAGGGCTTACGCTTAAAACAGAATCAGCGGAGGCTTTGGTGTAACCGGTTGAAATGTCCTTCCCGCTCAGCAGATCTGTCAGGACCCCGCTGCCGGTGTTAAAAACATAATTTCCGCTGTGCAGATAATCTTTAAAATAATTGCCCTGAAATTCTTTGACGGTTGTTTCTTTCTTATTTACCAGCAGGATAGATTTAAAACCTGCGGCCGTTTCGCGAAGGTATGCTGTTCCCTTGCCGGTGACCCTTGCCCATACCCCCAAAATACCGGTAACGGTTCTCGGCGGCCTCAGGTCCGCGATGGTGAGAATATCCGAAATGAACCCTTTTTGATCGAGGTTATAATCCCGCGATGAAAGGAAAAAGGGCTTGCTGCCAAGAGTTTCCAAAAAGTCGTCATAAAGCAAAACCCAGTCTGAACGAAAAGCGCCGTCAGTGCCGACTGTTCTGGATAGATCCGTTACAAGCCTTTCGTTATTCCCGTTGCCGAGATTGAGAATGAAGGCTTCGGAATAGAGCTTGTCATTAAGAAAAAAGTTTTCTTTATCAAAATCAACCAGCAGCAAGGCGCCGCTGCTGCCGTACCCGGCGGGCAGTTTGGTAACCTTGAAAAAGGCATATTCAAATAATTTTACATCGGCTTTGCTTATTTTTGTTGTAAAAAGGCCGAAGCCCGTTATTTTGCCGCTCTTTTTGACATAGGACAGTTTAACGGGAATATCCTGATTGCTGCAGGAGACCGTTGTTTTCAGCGTATATACCTTGCCCTTATAGGGTGAAAGGACGGAATTCGAATACTCATAAAATGAGGCGGAACCATCCGGATCGGCAAGGTAAAACAGGTTTTCAATATCCGTCTTAAGCAGCGGATACCGAATCAAGCCGGAATAACGCAGCATAGGCGTATATTTGCTGTCGGCAAAAACAAAAGGCTTTGTTGCCGCCGTGCCGGTGTTGTTGAAGATTTTGGGCGCAAAAAAAGCCAGTCCGATTGAAGCCGCGGCAACGGCGGAAAGTACGGGTATCAGAATTTTATATTTTTTCATGCGGTTATTCCTCTATATATTTATTTGCAATTCAACAGGGCAATGGTCGGAACCGGTAATTTCGGAATGAATTATGGAGTCGGTAAGCGTGTCTTTGATTCTGTCTGAAACCAGAAAATAGTCAATACGCCAGCCGGCGTTGTTGGCCCGTGCATTAAAACGGTAGGACCACCAGCTGTATGCATTTGCGAGCGAGGGATAAAAATAACGGAAAGTATCTGTGAAGCCCGCGGCAAGCAGTTCGCCGAATTTGCCTCTTTCCTCATCGGAAAAGCCTGCGTTGCCTCTGTTTGCCTTTGGATTTTTCAAATCAATTTCATTATGCGCAACATTGAGGTCCCCGCAAAGGATCACAGGTTTATCCGCGTCGAGCTTTTTGAGGTAACCTCTGAAGGCGTCTTCCCAGCTCATGCGGTGGTCAATTCTTGCCAAACCTTCCTGCGCATTCGGTGTATAAACATTGACAAAAAAGAACTTTTCAAATTCGAGGGTAATTACTCTGCCCTCATCATCTTTATCGGGTATGCCGATGCCGTACCCGGCTGACAAAGGAATATCTTTTGTGAAAACCGCGGTGCCGGAATAGCCTTTGCGCTCGGCGTAATTCCAATACTGGGTATAGCCCGGAAGCTCGATTTCAAACTGTCCTTCCTGCACTTTGGTTTCCTGCAGGGAGAAAATATCGGCATTCAGCGCGGAAAAAGTTTCCGAAAAACCTTTTCCCGCGCAGGCGCGTATGCCGTTTACATTCCAGGAAACAAAACATCTGTTATTTGACATGAACGCACCTCCGGTTCGCTGCACTGAAATATTTGGAAATTATTATAACACAATATTCAGCGTGACGCTATCTTTTTTTATTGATAAACAGAGCTTGTCTTCAGCCAAATCGTAAAATATGCCTGCCTTTACTTGACAAATATTGCGGAGTGCTATAATATTTATACTATCTTGATTTTTACAGCATAATTATTACTATGCCGAAAAACGAAACGGAAGGAAATTTTATCATGAAAAAAGCATTGTCCGCATTTTTTGCACTGGCTTTTGTTGTTCAGCTGGGTCTCTTTTCAACCGGATCAACCGAATCTGTTATTACCGCTTATGCTGCCGCAAAGGTAGCTGTGGCATCCGTTAAGCTGACACCTTCTGCCATAAAATTGGCTGCCGGCAACACCGGAACCGTTAAAGCAACCGTATC